>NZ_JBWLPW010000016.1:0-138493 GCF_056521845.1 Pseudomonas sp. PF05
CGCTCCTACACCGCTCCTACATAGCTCCTACATAGCTCCTACACAGCTCTACACATTTAACTTTTCCAGAGATTCAGTATGAGACTGTCCCGCTTCTTCATCGATGCGCCCCTGAGCCTCGGCGACCACGAACTGCCTGAAGCCCAGGCCCACTACATCGGCCGTGTGCTGCGCATGGCCGAGGGCGATGCCGTGCAGGTGTTCGATGGCTCGGGCCAGGAGTTTCGCGGCACCCTGGCCGAGGTCGGCAAGAAACGCGTGCGGGTGCAATTGGACGAGCAGTTCGCCGGACAGCCTGAATCGCCGCTGCGCATTCACCTCGGCCAAGGCCTGTCCCGGGGCGAGCGCATGGATTGGGCGATCCAGAAAGCCACGGAGCTGGGGGTCGGCGAGATCACGCCGATCTTCAGCGAACGCTGCGAAGTGCGCCTCAAGGACGAACGCGCCGACAAACGCCTGCTGCACTGGCGTCAGGTGGCAATCAGCGCCTGCGAGCAGTGCGGGCGCTCGAGCGTGCCGATCATCCACGCGCCCCTGCTGCTGGCTGACTGGCTGAAGCAGACCGAGGCCGAGCTCAAACTGGTGCTGCATCCGGTGGCCGAGCCGCTGGTCAGCCATGACAAACCGTCGACACTGGCGTTCCTGATTGGTCCTGAAGGCGGTTTGTCGGACGCCGAAGTCGAACAGGCCAAGACCGCCGGCTACCACGCCGCCCGCCTCGGCCCTCGCGTGCTGCGCACCGAAACCGCGCCGGTGGTGGCGCTGGCGGTGGCGCAGCAGCTGTGGGGGGATTTCTAGAGTCAAATGTTGAACCCATGGCGCTAGAGCACGTAGAACAGAATCGCCACGAAGTGCAGCAAACTGCCGGCGATGACAAACAGGTGCCAGATGCCATGGGCGTGGCGTAGCCGATGGTCGAGGGCGAAGAAGATAATGCCCACGGTGTACAACACGCCGCCCGAGGCCAGCCAGGCAAACCCGGCGCTGCCCAGGGCCGCCAGCAGCGGCTTGACCGCCACCAACACGATCCAGCCCATCACCGCGTAGATGACGATCGACAGGATCCGCGCTTCGGAACGCGGCTTGATCTCCTGCAGTATCCCGATCAGCGCCAGCCCCCAGACGATTCCGAACAAGGTCCAGCCCCACGGCCCGCGCAGGGTCACCAGGCAAAACGGGGTATAGCTGCCGGCGATCAACAGGTAGATCGAAAAGTGATCGACCTTCTGCATGATGGCTTTTTTGCGCCCGCGCACGCTGTGGTAAACCGTCGAAGCGCTGTACAGCACCAGCAAGGTGAACCCGTAGATCGCCACGCTGACGATCTTCCACGGATCGCCCGCCATACCGGCAATCACCAGCAACCACACCGCCCCGATAAAAGCCGCCACCGCCCCGACCAAGTGCGTCCAGGCGTTGAGTCGTTCCCCGTGATACATCCAGTCCCACCTCACATTCCAGAACAGAGGCCAAGGCTCAGGCCTGGCGCGCCAAAGTGCAATGCTTTGCTTCAAGCCAGCCAAGTACGAACCTGTGGCAAAAGACTTATCTGTGGCGAGGGAGCTTGCTCCCGCTTGAGTGCGCAGCGCTCACAAGATTCTTGGGGCGGCTTCGCCACCCAGCGGGAGCAAGCTCCCTCGCCACAACAGCTTCCAAGCGACATAAATCGCGTCGCTGGGAAGACATGGGGCACAATCGGCCAATACGAATAAGAGTCCGTCCCATGCTGATCGACGAAGAATTGACCCTGAAGAAACTCGAGGTGTTCCTGGCCTTCATGCGCACTGGCAACCTGGCGCGGGCGGCCGCCGAGTTGCAGACCAGCAACGTCAGCGTGCACCGGGCCATTCACTCGCTGGAGAGTGCCCTGCGTTGCCCGTTGTTCAAGCACGAAGGCCGCAACCTCACGCCGTTGGAAAGCGCTTATGTGCTGGAAGAGCGGGCGCAGAGGCTGATCCAGGACGTGGTCGAAAGCGTACGCCTGACCCGCGAAGCCGCCGGTTTCTCCGCCGAACGCTTCAAGCTCGGCTCGCTGTATTCATTGACGGTCAAGACCGTGCCGCAACTGATCATGGGCCTGAAGATCCGCCGCAGCGAACTCAATATCGACCTGATCCTGGGTTCGAACATCGACCTGCTGTACAAGCTCAAGAACATGGAGGTAGACGCGATCCTGATCTCCCTGGACGACAGCGTGAACGACCCGGACTGCGAGCATATCGAGCTGTTTTGCGACGACATCTTCCTCGCCACACCGGCCGATTCTCCCTTTGCCCAACGCACTGAGGTCGATCTGGCCGAGGTGCGCGACGAGACGTTCATTACCCTGACCCAGGGGTTTGCCACGCACCAGGACGGTATCCGGGTGTTCAAGCAGGCGGGGTTCGAACCTAAGGTGGCGATGCAGGTCAACGACATCTTCACCCTGCTGAGCATGGTCAGTTCCGGGGTGGGCTATGCGTTGCTGCCAGGACGAATTGCGGCGGTGTATGAAAACCGGGTGAAACTGATCCCATTGCAGGAAAAGTACCGGTTGCAGCAGCGCATCGGCGTGGTGTTCCTGAAGGCCAAGGAGCGTGATCCGAATTTGCTGGCGCTGCTGGCTGAGTGCCGGATGTATGCCAATCGGCAGGCTTGAGACCGTGTTGCCTTCATCGCGAGCAAGCTCGCTCCCACAAGGGATGTGTGAACACCGATCCAATGTGGGAGCGAGCTTGCTCGCGATGGGGACAGTCCTGTCAGCAAGAGACTTTGCCTTACCCCATCAACCCCCGCATGATCAGAAACAACAACGAAGGCCCCAACAAGCAACCAAGCGCCGTATAGAACGCCGCCGTCAGGCAGCCATATGGCACCAGCTTCGGATCGGTCGCCGCCAACCCACCGGCCACACCGCTGGAGGTACCCATCAAGCCACCGAAAATCACCGCACTGCGTGGATTATTCAGGCCAATTAACGGTGCCACGAACGGCGTCGCCACCATCACCAGGATCGCCTTGATCAACCCGGCGGCAATGGACAGCGCCATCACTTCGGAACTGGCACCAATTGCCGCTCCGGTCACCGGCCCGACGATGTAGGTCACCGCCCCGGCGCCAATGGTGGTCAGGCTCACCGCATCGGTGTAACCGAAGGCCATTGCCACGCCCACGCCAGCAATGAACGACGTACCGACCCCGACAAACAGCGCCAGCACCCCGACAAAGCCGGCGCGCTTGAGTTCTTCGACACTCACGCCAAACGCCGTGGCGACGATGGCGAAGTCCCGCAGCATCGCACCACCCAGCAAGCCGATCCCGGACAGCAGCGGAATGTCCACCACGCCCTTATGCCCGCCGGTCACGGCACCGCCAATGTAGGAGAGCACCAGCCCCAGGAGAATGGCGATGGCCGAGCCGTGCAGGCGGCCTTTGGTGAACGTGTCGCTGATCCAGTAGGACACCCACATGGTGATGCCGACAATGGCAAAACCGCTGATCAGGCCGTAGCTGGTGATGACTTTCATCATGGATTCGTACATGGCAATCACCCGACCGTCTTAACGGAAACATCGGCCTGAGGCCCTTTGTTGCCAATGCGCACCAGCACCGGCACCATCGCAAAGGCAATCACCACCGCCAGGGTCCCGGCCAGGATCGCCATCGGCCCGCCCTTGAGCGCGCCGTAGACGTTTTGCTGCGCCGCCATCGCAACCACGATGGGGATGTAGATCGCACTCCAGAATTCCACGCCGGCCTCGGATTTGCCCTTGAACAGGCCGCGCTTGTTCAGGTAACTGCCCAGGCCGATCAACAGCAGCATCGCAATGCCGACGCCGCCGACGTTGGCCGGCACGCCGATCAACTTGCCCAGCAGCTCACCGATAAAAATACCCGTCAGGGTACAAAAGGCCAGAAATGCCACACCGTAGATAATCATTGTTGTAGTCCTCAAAGTGCATCGTCGAAGTTGTTGTTTTTGTGCTTCGCCAGCTTGAGTCGGTGGTTTAGGGTTGGCGGTTTCCCTCCTCACGCAACAGCGCTTGCAAGGTGTCGAGCCGGGCGCCGTCGAAAGCCATGACAGTGCCTTGCTCGAATACCCGGCGCGCCAGGGCGGTCAGTACCGCACCGGGGGGCAGTTCGATTTGCAGTCGTACGCCACGCTCGTAAGCGCTTTGCACGGTACCGCGCCAATCCACCACGCGGCACATGTTGAACGCCAGGTCGTCGCGCAAGGCCTCGGTGTCGATCACCGGTCGTGCGCGGCTACCGCTGAGATAACCCAAGGCCGGTGCTTTCAACGGCACGTCGGCAAATGCCTGGGCCAATGCCCGGGCCGGTGCTTCCAGCAACGGGCAATGGGACGGCACACTCACCGCCAGCCGACAGGCCTTCCCGGCCCCCAGGCTTCGCGCTTGCCTGGCAACGTCGGTCATGGCCTCGTCGCTGCCGGCGATGACCACCTGGTTATCGGCGTTGATGTTGGCCAGATAGACCGGGGTACGGTCGCTGTGCACCTGCGCCAGCAACGCTTCCACTGCCGCGAGGTCCAGGCCGATGATCGCGGTCATGCCATAGCCTTGCGGGTACGCCTGCTGCATCAATTCGCCCCGCAGGCTGACCAGTCGCAAAGCATCCTCGAACCCCAGCGCTCCGGCCACTACCGCTGCCGGATAAGCACCGATGGACAGCCCCGCCACGTAATCCGGCGCAGGGGCCAGTTCCAGCAATCGGCGCGACGCTGCCACGCCGGCGATCAACAGGCACAGTTGCACGGCGCGGGTCGATTGCAAGGCCTCGGCACTGTCCAGTTGCAGCACGTCCTCACCGAGCACGTCACCTGCCTCGTCGAGGACTTGCGGCGCCAGGCCATGGAGCATCCCCACGCGCTGCGCACCCTGGCCGGGAAAGACGAAGAGGCTGCTCACGCGACTTGCTCCAATGAAGGCTGCCAAGGATCGCTCACCAGCCGTGCCTGAACATCATCCTTGAGCAGGACCCGCCGCGACGAACCCGCCCACTCGCGCAAGGCGACGGCACCGCAGGGCGCTTGCAATTGCAGGTCCACGGCGCAGACCGAAGCATCCAGTTGCGCCAGCAACTCCTTGGCCTGGAGTCGGTCGATAACGTGCGGCGCCCGCAGAATCAAATCCAGGTCGCTGCGTTCATGCAGCGCCTCGACGCCCGTGGCGAGCTCGAACCCGGCGCTGCCGCTGACGCCCCAGACCCAGCCACTGGCATCGAGCAGCGGACGCAGGCGGGACAGCGCTTGCAGGGCTGGCAAGTCACGAGTCGACGGAACATGACAAAGATCTTCCGGCCTTACACGACGGGAAATCGCCGCGACCGCCATCGACGTTGCATAACGCTGCTCGCGCAAGCGCCCGCGCACGCCGACCGCGATTTGATCCGGTGCCGTCAGCGCGCGTCGAACCACCACCGGTTGACCGGCGGCAATCGATTCGACCACCCATGCCGGCGCACCCGCAGGCAGCTGCCCCGGGGTCAGCCCCCAGAGCAGGTCATGGGCCAGATACCTATTCACCACTGCGCTCTCAGCAGCTGGCGCACGGTGCTGGAAGCCGCGCGATGGGTCGCACCGAGGCGACTGCTCAAGTCCCGAGGTGCCCCGGCAACATCGTTGATCGCCTGTTGCAGGCAATCCGTTACCCGAGCCAGATCCGCCGCCGTCGGTTGCTCGATCTGCTCCACCGACAAGGTTTCCCACAGCAGGCCCAGGCTGGCAAAGCTGTCGATGTCATAAGCCATTGGCGGCACGCTGGCAGCCAACGCCTCAAGCTCTTCGACACTGCGCAGGGTCACCCGCGCCGCCGAGGCCTTGCCCATGGCGTGGACCATCACGCCCGGGTCGCGCAGGGCAATCAGCCGGTTGGCCTGGTAGCCGTGGGCCAGGAACGCCCCGGACATGGCCTTGCCCACCAGCAAACCGATCACCGGATGTCCGGCCAATCGGGCGCGGGCGTAACTGTCGGCCGCACCGGCCAAGGCCTGATGAATACCCAGGGCTTCTTCACGCCGGCCGTAGGCCTGGCTCGGTACATCGACAATGGCGATCAGCGGACGCTTGTTGACTGCCTCGCGGTCGGCGTCGATAGCATCGTCCACCGCTTTAGCCAGGCCCCAGCCCTCCAGCAAACCGACTTCGCCATTGCGAGCACGGGGAAAGCGACTGTCGGGATCCGCCACCACGGCCAGCAGGCGCACGGTTTGCTCGCCCAGCCGGACGTCAGCGACTTTCAACGAAGCCGGCAAGCCTTCCAGCGGTTTGGCGTCGCCACCCAAGGCCTCGAACCAGCGCAAGCCTCTCAACGAATAGGCACTCATGGGCGTTCTCCCTGATACAGCTGGCGAACCGTAGCCGGTTCGATTTGCACTTTTGTGTCCAGGCGGGCCAGACGTTGCAGGAATAGCTCGGCCTGGCCGCTGCGGTGTTCGGCGGCAATGCCCTGATGCAGCAACTGGCCGACCTGTTGGCGGATCTGCGCCACATCATCGGCGACGTAACGGTCCACCAGCCCACTGGCGAAACGCTGTTCGCCGCCGGTCAGGCTCCAGATGAATGGCCGGTCACGGGAGTCGTATTCGTCGATCCCGGCCTCCTGTTCGATCACTTGTGGGCCGTTCAGGCCCAGCCGCGCTTCCTGGGTCACCAGCAGATAACTGCACAGCCCGGCGGCGATGGACATGCCACCAAAGCAGCCGACGCTGCCAGCCACCACGCCGACCACCGGTTGGTATTGGCGCAGATCGACAATCGCCGAATGAATCTCGGCAATCGCCGCCAACCCGAGGTTGGCCTCCTGCAACCGCACGCCGCCGGTTTCCAGCAGCAACACGGCGCGGGTCGGGATGCCCTTGCGGTTGTCCTCGGCGGCCAGTTCCAGCGCACCGGCAATTTTCGCCCCGCCGACTTCGCCGAGGCTGCCACCCTGGAACGCGCCTTCAATGGCGGCGATTACCACGGGCAGGCCATCGAGCGTGCCCTTGGCGATCACCACCCCGTCGTCGCTTTGCGGCACTACGCCCTGGCGCAACAGCCACGGCGACATGACCCGCTGGAACGGGTCGAGCAGTTCACGGAAGGTGCCGTCATCGAGCAAGGCTTTCGCCCGTTGCCGGGCGCCGAGTTCGACGAAGCTGTGCTTGTTGAGCAACGCTGCACTGTCAGTCATGGCCGATCTCCTCGAAGCCTTGCTCCAGGCGCAAACGCACCACGCCGGGGGTAGCGCCGAAATCGTGGATGTCGATAGACAAGGCCGGCGGTGTCTGGCCGTCAAACATGCGGGCGAACAGGTGCTGCCAGCGTTGTTCACTGCCGTTGACCGAGGTCTGCACCTGGATGGTCAGCTTGCCCGCCAGGCCGGGTTCGATCAGTACTTCCAGGTCGCCCGAACCGACACAGCCCACCAGCGTCCGGCCCCGAGGCGGCTGCCCGGCGGGGAATTCAAAGGATAAGGTTTCCATCAGCACACTCCAGGGAAGAGGCCATCGCCGCGTTCGATACGGTCGAGGAACAGGCAGGCGGCGAGCAGGTCGGCAGCACCACCGGGCGAGGCATTCAAGGCAATCAGTTGTTGGTCCAGCGCGTGCAATTGGCGACGACCGCCCAGGCTCGCACTGCCACCGGCATCGAGCACAGCCTTGGCCCCCTGTTGCATGGCCTGCAAACCCGGCTCGCCAGCGCGGTAGAGCACGCAGGTGTCGGCCAGGGTGGTCATGATCGCCAGCAAGGCATCGAGCCGGGCGTTCTGCTCTCCCGCGCCCGCCGCGCGACTGCGCTTGAGCTGCGGCAGGCCCAGGCCAGTCACCGCGGGAAACGCCAGTTGCGCTTCTTCCCGGGCACCGCGTACGCCGTAGCGTTGGGCTACCTGGGCGCCATGGCTCAAGGGTTGGGGCGCATAACGGTCGTTGAGCAAGGCCAGCCGGGCAGCACGTAAAGTGACGGCGCCAGCGACCCTGGATTCAGATTCCAGCGCTGCCGCAGCGACCAACAGGCCCAAGGCCCAGATCGCACCCCGGTGCGTGTTGACGCCGCCAGTGGTGACGAGCATCGCGGCTTCACCTTCACGGCCGATGCGTCCCAGGGCTTCGCGCAGCGGCAAGCCGATCTCGCCACAGTCAAGGGCGGCTTCGGCCATTTCCTTGAACGCCGGCCACAGCGACAGTGCCGAGGCGTGCATCAGACCCAGGTGCAGGTCGGTGTGGGCGCCATTGCCACGCCGGTCCACCAAGGCCGGTTTAGGCGAGAGGTCGGCTTCGTCGATCAGCGCATCCACCGCCATATCCGCCAGGCGCTCGGCCAAGGACAGTTTTTTCGGTTGCAGGTTGAAGGCGTGCATTTACCAGCTCCTGAACTTGGCGGGCGGGTTGTAGAGGCCACCGGACCATTCCACCAGATCGGCCACGCTCTTGGCTGCAAGCAACTCGCGGGTGGCATCGGTGCGGCGGATGCCGAGGTCCTCGGGCAAGGCGATCAGCCCTTCGCGGCGCATGCGCGCGGTGTCTTTCGGGTTGTGGCGCAGGCCAATGGCAGTAACGCCGGCCACGGCCGCGATCATCGCCTGGCGCTCCTCCAGGGAGCGGGCCTTGTACAGGTAGGCGATGCCCTCTTCGGTCAGCAGGTGGGTGACGTCGTCGCCGTAGATCATGATCGGCGCCAGGGGCATGCCGGCTTTCTTCGCCACGTCCACCGCATCGAGTGTCTCGACGAAGGTCGGTTTGCCGCCCTCCTGGAACGTCTCGACCATCTGCACCACCAGCTTCTTGCCGCGTTCGAGCAACGGCGCCTCGCCATCGCCGTGGCGCATATCGAGCCAGGCCGGCGTGCCGTGACGACGACCGCGCGGGTCGTGGCCCATGTTCGGCGCACCGCCGAAGCCGGCCAATCGGCCACGGGTCACGGTGGAGGAATGGCCGTCGCCGTCCACTTGCAGGGTGGCGCCGATGAACAGGTCCACCGCGTACTGCCCGGCCAGTTGGCAGACCATGCGGTTGGAGCGCAGCGAGCCATCGTGGCCGGTGAAGAACACATCCGGCCGGGCGGCGATGTAGTTTTCCATGCCCAGTTCGGTGCCAAAGCAATGCACGCTTTCGACCCAACCACTTTCGATGGCCGGAATCAGGGTCGGGTGTGGATTGAGGGTCCAGTTGCGGCAGATCTTGCCCTTCAGGCCGAGGGATTCGCCGTAGGTCGGCAGGATCAGTTCAATAGCGGCAGTGTTGAACCCGATGCCGTGATTGAGCGACTGGACGTTGTGTTTTTCATAGATCCCGCGGATCGCCATCATCGCCATCAGCACATGCACAGGCTTGATATGGCGCGGGTCGCGGGTGAACAGCGGCTCGATGTAGAACGGCTTGTCGGCCACCACCACGAAATCGACCCAGGACGCTGGGATGTCGACCCGTGGCAAGTCACTGACGTCGTCCACCAACTGGTTGACCTGGACAATGACGATGCCATCACTGAAGGCCGCCGGTTCAATCAGCGCCGGCGTGTCTTCGGTGCTGGGGCCGGTGTAGATATTGCCGGCACGGTCGGCCATGAAACCGGCCGAGAGCACCACGTTGGGAATCAGGTCCACCACCAGCCGGGCATAGAGTTCGATGTAGGTATGGATCGCGCCGATTTCCAGCAGGCCGTCTTCGAGCAACTGGCTGATGCGCAGACTCTGGGTGCCGGCGAAGGAGAAATCGAGCTTGCGGGCGATGCCGCGCTCGAACAGGTCCAGGTGCTCGGACCGCCCGACGCTGGGCATGATCATGTGCAAATCGTGCAGCTTCGAAGGGTCGACCTTCGCCAGGGAGCGGGAAAGGAAGTCCGCCTGCTTCTGGTTATTGCCCTCCAGCACCACACGGTCGCCGGGCAGGACCAACGCCTCCAGCGCCGCGACGATCTTGTCGGTGGGCAGTACCACACCGTCGGCAAGCCCCTTCACCAGCCCGAGACGCCGCTGCTTTTCGCTGCGCCGCCGCGTCCAGCGCGAGTCGGGGGATATTGTTGTTGTCATGACCACTCCACGGGTTCGCTGTCGTGGGGGTCACATTAGGAGTGTTGTGGCGGGGGCATCAATCAAGCTCGACGGCGGATCGTTACGGTTGGAGTAATGATTGAACGCCATCCTTGTGGGAGCGAGCTTGCTCGCGATGGCGTCGAATCAGTCAACATTGTTGTTGCCTGACACTCCGCTATCGCGAGCAGGTTCGCTCCCACATAGGTCGTTTATAAGATCAGTGCTCACCGCTAATCCTGTGGGAGCAAAGCTTGCTCGCGATAGCGATGGGTCAGATTGCATCAATGCAGAATGTGCCGCCGCCTTAGCGAGCAAGCCCGCACACAATTGGATTGGGTACACCTGCAATCGCAGGTCGGCTGTCAGGCCGCCTCGCGAGCAAGCTTTGCTCCCACAGGTCCTGCTCACACAAATCTGGTTGGGGTACACCCGCAAGAGCCAGGCCGGCTGCCATCGCGAGCAAGCTCGCACACATTGGAACTTCGTATGTCTCAGGTTTTGTAGGGTTGAATCAGGCCCGCAGCCATCACCAACTCCTCCAACGCCAGCAGATCCGGCACTTTCGCCACGTGTTCCCCGACCTGCACCGCCGCCTGTTCCAACCCGCACAGCGGCACGTCGACGTAGCTCAATTGGCTGTCGAGCTTGTAGGAGCGGGGGATGCCTTGCACCAGCAGGGCAATGAAACGCAGCTCCGGCCGCCCGCCCAGGGCGTTGAGCACGACGATGCGTGCTCGCTCGCCAATCACGGTTTTCTGGCCGCAGGCCGACTCGAAGCTCAGCAACGGGATTTGCCGTTCGCGCCAGCTCACCCAGCCCAGGAACCACGGCGGGGTGTCCATATCGAATACGCTGTCCTGGTAGTCGATCAGTTCGGCCACGGCCACGTTGGGCAACACCAGGTGCCGGTCGGCCAATGGCAGCAGCAGACCGGTGAGGGGGCTGGTGCGCGAGTGAAGATGCAGGTCATGCATGGGTTTTGCTCCAGTACGCGATGCTGTCGAGCAGCACCGACTCCTGGTACGGCTTGCCCAGGTAGTCGTTGACGCCGATGGCCATGGCGCGGTCGCGGTGTTTCTGGCCGGTGCGGGAGGTGATCATGATGATCGGCAGGTGCGCCAGGCGCGGGTCGTTGCGCACCTGCGTGGCCACTTCGAAGCCGTCCATGCGCGGCATCTCGATGTCCAGCAGCATCAGGTCAGGCATATGTTCGGCCAACAACGCCATGGCGTCCACGCCATCCTTGGCGGTCAAAACGTGCATGCCGTGGCGCTCCAGCAAGCGGCTGGTGACCTTGCGCACCGTCACCGAGTCGTCCACCACCAGCACCAGCAGCGGCCGTTGCGATTCGCCCTCGCCCTCAGCCGGCACCTGGCGGCGCGGGACCTGGTGGGGCAAGGCGCGGATCGGCGCCAGCAGGTCGAGAATCAACACCACCCGGCCGTCCCCCAGGATCGTCGCCCCGGACAGCCCCTGCACCGCCGAAAACTGCGGACCGAGGCTCTTGACCACGATCTCCCGGGTCCCGGCGGTAGCGTCCACCTGCACAGCGACATGCCGCTCATTGCACTGCACCAGCAGCACCGGCAACGGTTGGCTCTGGCCCAGCAGTTTCGGGCGGGTGCCGGTTTTCAGCAGCTCACCGAGGTAGCACAGCTCATAACGTTGCCCGGCATAGGTGTAGGTCGGCGGATCGAGCTGGTAATAGCCATCCAGTTCGACGGGCAACACCCGGACAATGCTCTCGATGGTGTTCAGCGGGATCGCGTACTGGTCTTCCTGGCAGTGCACCATCAACGCCCGGTTCACTGCCACGGTAAACGGCAGGCGAATGCGAAAATGCACGCCCTGCCCCCGCGTGGAATCGATGATCATGCTGCCGCCCAGTTGCCGAACCTCTTCGTGGACCACGTCCATGCCAACGCCGCGGCCGGATATCTGGGTGATTTTCTCAGCAGTGGAAAACCCCGGCTGCAAGATGAACTGCAGCACGTCGCGGTCGCTGATGTCGCTGTCCGGCGCCAGCAAGCCACGCTTGATCGCCTTGTTGCGCACCGCCTCCAGCGGCACGCCGGCGCCATCGTCGCGGATGTCGAAAATAATGTCGCCGCCTTCCCGGGACAGGTCGAGGCTGATGCGTCCGCGTGCCGGCTTGCCGGCGGCAATGCGCACGTCGGCCGGCTCCAGGCCGTGATCGACGGCATTGCGCAACATATGTTCAAGCGGCGCGGCCATGCGCTCCAGCACGTTACGGTCCATCTCGCCCTCGGCATTGCCGACCACGAACTCCACGTCCTTGCCCAGTTCCTGCGCCACTTGCCGAACGATGCGCTTGAGCCGTGGCAGCATGCGTTCGAACGGCACCATGCGCGTACGCATCAGGCCTTCCTGCAGCTCGGTGTTGATCCGTCCCTGCTGTTGCAGCAGGACCTCGGCATCGTGATTGCTACGGTCGAGGGTTTCCTTGAGCTCAAGCAAGTCCGAGGCGGATTCGAACAGTGCCCGGGACAACTGCTGCAATTGGGAGTGGCGGTCCATCTCCAGCGGGTCGAACTCTTCGTAGCCCAGGCGCTCGGCCTCGACCTGCTGGCGGCTGAGAATCCGCCCCTGGGTTTCGGTGTCCAGGCGCCGCAACTGGTCGCGCATGCGCTCGATGGTGGTTTCCATTTCACCCAAAGCCACCCGCGCGTCATTGACCTGCTGTTCGATGCGCCCACGGAAGATCGACGTTTCACCCGCCAGGTTCACCAGGTCGTCGAGCAGTTCGGCGGAGACCTTGACCATGTCCGCGCCGTCGCCTGATGTACTGGGGTCCGGCCTTGCAGGCGCCGCTGGCGGAGCTACGGCGGGGGCCGGCTCCGGTACCGGGACAGCCTGCGACGCAGCATTCTCGGAGGGATGATTCACCGCCTGGATCTGCGCGATCAACCGGTCGGCCAGCGGGCACGGGTGGCCGGCGCGCACCGCGTCGAGCATCTGCGCCAGTCGGTCATGGCTGCTTTGCAACAAGGTGAACAGCGCCGGGGTCGGCTGAAGCAGGCCCGCCGACAGGCCTTCGTAGAGGTTTTCCAACTCGTGGGCCAGGTCGCCGATGGGCACGATCTCCACCATGCGCGCACCGCCCTTGAGGGTATGCAAATCCCGCAGCAGGGTTTCCACGGCCTGGCGATTCGACGGCTCGTCCTGCCAGCGCAGCAGCGCCGCGCCCGAGCTGTCGAGGATGTCGAAGCCTTCCTCAAGGAAGATTTCCAGCAGCTCTGGATCATGGCCGGTGCCGTCGGCCTGGGCCGCTGCGCTCGTCTCGATGCCGTTCGGCTTGTCCTGGCGGAACCTTCGCAGGGCGTCGATCAGCGCTACGGGATCGCCCAACGGCTGGCCCTGTTGCAGCTGCCCAAGCAACAGATCGAGGCGTTCGTGGCTGCTGGCGAGCAGTTGCGCCAGTTCCTCGCTATAGCTGTAGCGCCGGTCTACCAGCCCTTCGTAAAGATTTTCCAACTCCTGGGCCAGGTCGCTCACTGGCCGGATGTCGGCCATTCGCGCACCGCCCTTGAGGGTGTGCAAGTCACGCTGCAGCGAGGACAGCGGCGCGCCGTTATCCGGATCGGCCAACCAGCGGTGCAGGGCCTGGGCGGCGCTTTCGAGAATGTCCTGGGCTTCTTCGAGGAAAATCGCCGCGAGGTCATCTTCCATCGAAGTATCGACGGGCGCGTCACGCTCCATTTGCGCCGTCGCGTGGCTCAGTTCGCGGATGCTCAGGGTGCGGCTGCCGTCGCTGCGTATCAGGCCGGTGGCCGACGGGTCGAGGCTCTCCTGGAGCAGGCGGCGCAAGGCCTGTACCCGTTCGGGCTGCGGATGCACATGCTGCCCGGCCGCCAGTTCATCGAGCATGTCGATCAGCGCTTCATGGGCGCGCTGGGCCTCCTGGAAAAATTCATCGCTGACCGCCAGGCTGCTTTCTTCAACCGCGCCATAGAGGTCCAGCAAGGCTTCGCAGAGTTCGTCCACCGGGTGCAGGTCGGCCAGGTGCGCGCCTTCGCCGAGTGTGGTCAGCTCATCGAGCAGCGCACTCAGCTCCTGGCCTTCGCCGGGGTGCTGCTGCCAGCGCTGCAAGAGGCTTTCGGCGTCCAGCAGGATGTCCATGCCCCGGGCGAGGAAGTTGTTGATCAGTTGTGGGTCGCGCTTGGTCCGCAGCGCCTTGTCCGGCGCACTGTTGGCGGCATGCAGACGCTCGGCCAGCAGGGCCTGGGCGCGCTGGATCAGGTCCTCGGCGCCGGGGATCGCGGCCAGCGGCTCGCTGTGCAACTGGCGCAAGCCACGGCGCAGCAGGCCTTCGGCTTCCAGCAGCAATTCGACCTCATCCAGGTCGAGGGCAATCAGGTGCGCCCGGTATTCCCGGGCCAGCTCATCCATCGCCCCGGCCAGCTCGGCGATCGGCAGCACGCCGGCCATCGAAGCGCTGCCCTTGAGCGTATGCAAGGCCCGCTGCAATTCATCACTGGCCTGCAAGGGCAGGTGATCGGCCGACTGATCGAGAAAGCGATTGAGGCTGGCGAGGTGGCCCTGGGCTTCGTTGTCGAAGATCTTCAGCAGCAGCGGATCGAGGGCGGTCACGTCCTGCTCGTCCTCATCCTCCTCATCGCCGCCCTTGGCCAGGACATGGGCGCGGGCGGCCAAGCGGTCGACGTCGTCGCGCTGGCGCTGGTGATTGGCCGCGAATTCGGCCACCAGGGCCGGCAACAACTGCACCGTGTCTTCGATCAACTGGCGGACCGAGGCCTGCGGCTCGACACTGCGCTCCAGCACCCGGTTGAGCAGGTTTTCCACGGCCCAGGCCAGTTCACCCAACACCAGCGCCCGGACCATCCGGCCACTGCCCTTGAGGGTATGGAAGGCCCGGCGCAGTTCGCTCAGTGCAGCGTGGTCATCAGGATGCGCACTCCAGCGCGGCAAGTATTCACGCAGGACGTCCAGCACCTCGTCGGTTTCCTCGAGGAACACCTCGCGCAACTCGTCGTCCACCGGACTTTCATCCGGCGGTGGCGGCAACAGGCTGCCCGGGGTGCTCCTGGCCGGCGGATTGACCGCCGAGACCGGGCTGGCCAACACCTGGGCCAAGGATTGCACTGTCTGCGGGTCGTCCAGCTCCTGCAAGTCTTGCATGACCTGGGCTTCGTTGGGGCTCAACACCTCGTCGAGCACCGGCACCCGCGCTTCGTCAGGGAAATAACCGAGCGCGGCCAGGCTCCGCTCGACCGCATCCAACAAGGGTTCGCCGGGGGTTTCGGGGTCCTCGCTCAAGCGCTCCAGGTAGTATTCAAGGCCGGTGATCACGTCGGCCAGGTGGTCGAGTTCTTCCCAACCTGGCTGGGCCTGCTCCAGCAGCAGGTGGTCGCGGATAAACCCGTTGCAGGCCTCCACCAGGCTGGCGGCACGGCTCAGCGGGATCATCGCCAGCGCGCCGCGCACCTGGGTCAGCAGCGCTGGCAAGGGCTGCAGTTGCTCGCTGCTCCAGTCCGCGTCGATGTAGTCGACGATCATGTCCTTGGCCTGTTGCAGGCAGGTGTGGGCTTCCTTGATGACGATCTGGTGGATCTGGGTCAGGTCGGTGGTGGGCAGGTGGGTGTCTTCGCGACTCTCCGGCTCGACGGTGCCGACCATGCCGGCCAGGGTCGCCTCGACGTAGAGCAAGGCCCCGGCGACGTCCATGAGGGTCGCGTCATCCGGCTCGCGCTGGCCCTGGGCGAGGCTCAAGACCACCGCCAGTTGATCGATGATGACCTTGCGCGGCTGGCCGAAACCGAGCACCGCCAGGGTGTCGGCGATCTGCCGCAGCGGCGCCAACAGGCTTTCCAGCTCCGAGGCGTGCTGGCGATCGCTGCGCACGAACAGGTCCAGGCGCTCCTTGACCCGTACCAACTCCTCGCACAGCGCGGCAAGCACCGAGCGCATGGCATCGCGGTCGGGCCCGGCCAGGCGCGCGCGTTCTTCGTCGACCATGGCGCTGTCGGGCAGCGCGTCGTCCAGTGAGTAGCGTTCTTTCATGATCTGCATCTGCCCGCTGGGGTGTTCGGCCTTGGCAATATAGAACAACAAACTCTTGAGCAAGTGGGGCGGTGCCGGCTGATTGATGCCTGGCATGCCTTGGTCCAGCAGGCGCTTGAGTTCCTTGTCGGCTTCCTTGAACAGGCTGCGCAGCGCCGGGCTGTTGGCGATGCGCCCGTCACGCATGCCTTCGACCAGCGCCGAAGCCACCTGCCACAAGGCATTGAGGGGCGCATCGGCACACAGGGTTTCCAGGCGATGGAAGACCTTGGCCAGGTAACCGAGGTAGGTCGCGTCATCCTGTTCGCGCAACAGGCCCACCAGGGCCATTTGCAGGGTCTGGCGACATTTGCGCAAGGTGTTTGGCAGGTCAGCGGGTTCCAGGCGCTGCAAGGCCTCGTCGCTGAGCGGCGCAATATCGGGCAACTCGGGGCTGAACAGGCTGGTTTCCGACAACAGGCTCTCGCCCCGGGCACTGCGCAGGTCGTTGATCAAGGGCAACACCACCAGCGGCAGGTCGCGACGGGCACCTTGTACGCGATCCAGGTAGATCGGCAACTGCCCCAGGGCCTGGCTCAACAGGCTGATGGCTTCGTCGCGATGGGTGACGCGGTTGTCCTGCAGGGCGGCGCACAGCTGCTCCATCTCCTCGGCCAGCAACGCCGCACCGTAGAACTCGACCATCTGCAGGCCGCCGTGGACCTGGTGAATGCACGCCAGGCATTGCCCGAGGGCATCCGACGCCTGCGGATCGTCCACCAGGCGGTTGAGGGCCAGGTGCGCCTGCTTCAGCGTTTCGGCAATCTCGCCCTTGACCCATTCCAGGGCCACATAGTCGTGCCGATCACCCATAACCACTCCAATCAGGAGAACACAACACGCCTGCGGGGAAGGGATTTACCTGTGGGAGCAAAGCTTGCTCGCGATGCAAACACCTCGGTTCCCGAAGAACCGCGTTATCTTCATCGCGGGCAAGCCTTGCTCCCACAGAAACCTCCTCGCCACAAAAAGCCTTTTCCAACGGATGGATCCGGTTGGTCACCCTTTTTCCTCATCGCCAGCCGCTGCCGTCGGCAACGTGAACCCCGACACCGAACGACGCAGCTGGCTGGCCATTTTCGCCAGGTTGCCGATGCTCTCGGCAGTGGCGGTGGAACCGGACGAAGTCTGCGAAGTGATCTGCTGGATCACGTTCATGGTCAAGGAAATCTGCCCCGCCGAGGTGGTCTGTTGCTGCGCCGCGTTGGAAATGCTCTGGATCAGCGCCGCCAAGGTCTTGGACACACCTTCGATTTCTTCCAGGGCGACGCCGGCGTCCTGGGCCAGTCGCGCACCGCGCACCACTTCGGTGGTGGTCTGCTCCATGGAAATCACCGCCTCGTTGGTGTCAGCCTGGATCGCCCGCACCAGGGTCTCGATTTGCCGCGTCGCCGCCGAAGAGCGCTCGGCCAGGCGCTGCACTTCATCGGCCACCACCGCGAACCCGCGCCCGGCATCCCCGGCCATGGACGCCTGGATGGCGGCGTTGAGGGCCAGGATGTTGGTCTGGTCGGCGATGTCGTCGATCAGGCTGACAATGTCGCCGATTTCCTGGGATGACTCACCCAGGCGCTTGATGCGCTTGGCGGTGTCCTGAATCTGCTCGCGAATGTTGTCCATGCCATGAATGGTGTTGTGCACCACCTCATTACCCTTGTTGGCAATCTCCACCGACCGCTCGGCCACCGCCGACGACTCGGCGGCATTGGCCGACACCTGGTCGATGGACTGGGCCATTTCATTAATTGAAGTCGAAGCTTCGGAGATTTGCTGGGCCTGGTGCTCGGAAGCCTGGGCCAGGTGCATCGCCGTGGCCTGGGTTTCCTGCACGGCAGCCGCGACCTGGCCGGCGGTGAGGTTGATGGTCGCCACCAGATCGCGCAGTTGATCCACCGAGTAATTGATGGAGTCGGCGATGGTGCCGGTGAAATCCTCGGTGACCGAGGCCGTGACGGTCAGGTCGCCGTCGGCCAGGTCTTCGATTTCATCCAGCAACCGCATGATCGCGTTCTGGTTGCGCTCGTTCTTTTGTGCGGTTTCGTGCAACTGGCGGTTGGTTTCGCGAACCATCACCAGGCCGATCAGGATGATCGACATCAGCGCCAGCAAACCCAGCACATAGCCGCCGATGGTGTTGATGGAACGCCCACTGGCAAGGTTTTCGAAGGCCGTGGCCAGGTGCGAAGCCTCGTCAAGCAGGGTCTGCGACAGGTTGAAGATGTTGCCGGCCGATTCGCGAACCTTGAACAGCTCCGGGGAGGTCTCGAGGATTTCGTCCACCGAACCGGAGACGAACTCGAAGAGTTCGCTGATTTCACTCAGGCGTGCCCGGGCATCGCGGTCCTGGACCTGGGATATCTTCAAGGCCGGGTCACCTTGCAACATGCCATTGAGCACCTGGCCAAAACGCGCGGCGTCGCGACCGAAGGTGTCGGCGGCCTGGCTGGCGTTTTCGTCCCCCGCCAGCACGGTATTCACCGCGCCGAGAATCCGTTCGGCCAGCAGCGACTGGCGCTGGGCCATGGCCACCTGGGCGGCAGGCGCGCCGCGTTGCAGCAGGATCTCGACGACTTTTTCGTATTCGACCTGCAACTGCGGCACGGTTTCGGCCAGGGTCGCCGCCACCTGGTGCAGCGACAGCACGGTCTGTTCGCTGGAGAGGATGGCATCGGTGTTCTTGAGCAGGCGCTCCCAATCCAGCTGCACGGCGCGCATCTGCGGGCGCAGGGTGGCGGGCGCAGGGGGCAGGCCGGTCACCGGGTCGCCCTGTTTCAAGGAACCCCAGCGCTGGGCGAAGTCATTGCGCGCATCGCTCAGCAGCTTGAACGCCGCAGGCTTGCCGGCGGCGGCCTCGGTGGCGTTCTTGGCGATGCGCTGGGACAGCACCCGCAGCTCACCGGCATGGCCGATGTACTGTTTGTCATAGGTCGATTGGGTGTTGAGGTACGCAAAGTTGGCGAACAGCAGCATGATGAAGACGATCAGCGCGACGAACAGCACGATGATCTGCGAACGACTGCGCGACGCTTCCAGTGGCTTGCCTGTTTTTGCTTTGATCATCGGTTCTCGCCTGTGCTGCCCAATCTATTCACAATCCCAAGCCCGACTGGATTCCCCGTAGGAGCTGCCGAAGGCTGCGATCTTTTGATCCTAGGGCGTATGCCAAAGCAAGCTGTCTGTTGGAAAGATCAAAAGATCGCAGCCTTCGCCAGCTCCTACCCTGAGTTGCGCTGTCGCCTAAATCGCCACATCCATGAACCCTGGCGAGCGCGCCAGGGCAAACGGGCTGAACACTTGCCACTCGCGCTCGCCGCCAAACCGGCCCTTGACGAAGGCCGCTTCCGGGCCGTCGAGGTCGTCCGTCAGCGTCGGTTCCAGGCGGTCCTGGGCAAAATGCTGCAGCCCAAGGACCTCGTCCACCAGCAACCCGGCGAATACCTCGTCGTGATCCACCACCAACACCCGTCGCTGCTTGCGCACGGTCGACAGCTCGTGACCAAAGAACCCGCACAAGTCCATCAACGGCAACAAGCGCCCGCGCAGGTTAGCCACTCCACGCACCCACGGCTTGACCCCGGGCAAATGCGTGTGACGTGGTTCGTGCAGCACTTCGCTGACTTCGCCCATCGGCGCCACGTACCAGTGCTCGCCCAGGCGAAAGCCGATGCCGCTCCAGCCGGCGCGGTGGGTCGGCTGGGAGGGCAGGTCGGCCCCCAGCAACCGGCAGCGCCGGTCGATCTGCAGCAGCAGTTCGAATGCGGTCAGGGATTGGCTCATGGCAGCGCCGTCAGCCCGCCAGCACTTTGTTCAGGGTTGCGATCAGGGTTTCTTCGTCCACCGGTTTGGTCAGGTAGTCCTTCGCCCCTTGGCGCGTGCCCCAGACCTTGTCGGTGTCCTGGTCCTTGGTGGTAATGATGATCACGGGGATGTGGCCGGTGTCCGGGTCCTTGGTCAGCTGGCGCGTGGCCTGGAAACCGTTGAGGCCGGGCATGACGATGTCCATCAGCACCGCATCGGGTTTTTCCTGGCGGGCCAGGGCCACGCCATCGGCGCCATTCTCGGCCTTCAGGACCTGATGGCCGTGCTTTTCCAGCATGCCGGTCAGTTTGTACATTTCAGTCGGCGAATCATCGACGATCAGAATTCGTGCCATGGTGTTCCCCATTTTTTTTGTTGACCCCGGGCCCGGTGGCCGAGTGTCATTAATGTGCCTGGTGCGGCTGGACAGCGGCAAAGCCCGGGACATGGGCCTGTATCGCACCCAGCAGTTCTTCCTTGCTGAACGGCTTGGTCAAAAACTGATCGGAACCGACGATGCGCCCCTTGGCCTTGTCGAACAACCCGTCGCGGGACGACAGCATGATCACTGGCGTGGCCTTGAACGCACTGTTGTTCTTGATCAGGGCACAGGTCTGGTAGCCATCGAGGCGCGGCATCATGATGTCGACAAAAATGATGCCCGGATGATGGTCGGCGATCTTGGCCAGGGCATCGAAGCCATCGACGGCCGTGATCACCTCGCAGCCCACGTTGCGCAGCAAGGTTTCGGCGGTGCGGCGGATGGTCTTCGAGTCGTCGATGACCATGACCTTCAAGGCGCTGGGTTGCTGCTGCGTGAGATGCTCTGCCATTGCCACTGCGAACCGGTTTTTAACGCGTAAGTGTGATCGACAGCGCAAACCCTTGATGTTCAAGGCCCGCACGTCACATGCCAGCCTTTTTAGCACAGTCTCCATCGCCGATCTATCGGCCGCTTGGCACGGTGGTTTTTCCTTGACCGCCAATCTTCCGGGCGCCACTCTGACGCCACTTTTTCACGCCAATATGTGCCCATCAAATTTCGAGGAACCAAGCCATGAGCGTACGCGTCGGCATTGTCATGGACCCTATCGCCCGCATTTCCTATAAAAAGGATAGCTCGCTGGCCATGCTGCTGGCCGCTCAGAAGCGCGGCTGGGAGCTGTTCTACATGGAGCAGCGCGATCTCTACCAGGCCGAGGGCCAGGCTCGGGCGCGGATGAAGCCGCTGAAAGTCTTCGCCAACCCCGAAAAATGGTTTGAGCTGGGCACCGAGCGCGATGCGCTGCTCAGCGACCTGGACGTGATCCTGATGCGCAAGGATCCGCCGTTCGACATGGAATTCGTGTACTCCACCTACCTGCTGGAACAGGCTGAAAACGCCGGTGTGCTGGTGGTCAACAAGCCCCAGAGCCTGCGCGACTGCAACGAAAAGCTGTTCGCCACGCTGTTCCCGCAATGCACGCCGCCAACCATCGTCAGCCGTCGCCCGGACGTGTTGCGCGAATTTGCCGACCATCACGGCGACGTGATCCTCAAGCCCCTGGACGGCATGGGCGGCTCCTCGATCTTCCGCCACACCGCTGGCCACCCTAACCTCTCGGTGATCCTGGAAACCCTGACCTTGCACGGCAAGCAGCAGATCATGATCCAGGGTTACCTGCCGGCCATCGTCGATGGCGACAAGCGCATCCTGATGATCGACGGCGAACCGGTGGATTATTGCCTGGCGCGCATCCCGGCAGCTGGCGAAACCCGCGGCAACCTGGCGGCCGGCGGGCGTGGCGAGGCGCGCCCGTTGACCGACAAGGACCGCTGGATCGCCGCCCAGGTCGGCCCGACCCTGCGCGAAAAAGGCCTGCTGTTCGTAGGCCTGGACGTGATCGGCGAGCACCTGACGGAAATCAACGTCACCAGCCCGACCTGCATCCGCGAGATCGACAATGCCTTTGGCACCGACATCGGCGGCATGCTGATGGATGCCATCGATCAGAAGCTCAAGGCTCGTTGATCCAGATCTGCTGAAGGAAACCCACATTGCGTTATCATGCCCGGCCTGAAAAAAACGCGATGTTGGTTTCCTTGTCATGACACTCCCGTCCGATCTGCCCCAAGAGCTCGCCCATCGTAGCGTGCGCCCGGCTGATCGCCTCGGTTTTACCCTGTTCCTGGCGGCGTTGATCCACCTGGCCCTGCTGCTGGGCGTCGGTTTTGCCACGGTCGAGCCCAAGCAGATCAGCCAGACCCTGGAAATCACCCTGGCCACCTTCAAGAGCGAGACCAAGCCCAAGAAGGCTGATTTTCTCGCCCAGGAAAACCAGCAAGGCAGCGGCACCCTGGAAAAAAAGGCGACCCCCAAGACCACCGAGATCGCGCCGTTCCAGGACACCAAGGTGCAGAAAGTCACCCCGCCGCCAGCTGCAAAGCCCGAAGTGAAGGAGACGACGCCCAAGGCAGCCGTGACCACCGTGGCGCCAAAGCCGAAAAAGGCCCCGGTCAAGGAAGAGGTCAAGCCTGATCCCAAGCCCAAGGCCCCCGAACCCACCTTCGACAGCTCACAGTTGTCCAGCGACATCGCCAGCCTGGAAGCCGAACTGGCCCAGGAGCAACAGCTCTACGCCAAGCGCCCGCGCATCCACCGCCTGAGCGCCGCCTCGACCATGCGCGACAAGGGCGCCTGGTACAAGGACGAGTGGCGCAAGAAGGTCGAGCGCATCGGCAACCTCAACTACCCCGACGAAGCGCGGCGCAAGCAGATCTACGGCAACCTGCGGCTAATGGTCTCGATCAACCGTGACGGCTCGCTGTATGAAGTACTGGTGCTCGAATCCTCCGGCCAGCCGCTTTTGGACCAGGCCGCCCAGAGGATCGTGCGCCTGGCCGCGCCGTTTGCACCGTTTACCGGGGACCTGTCGGACATCGACCGCCTGGAGATCATCCGCACCTGGAAGTTCGCCCGTGGCGACCGGCTCTCCAGTAACTGACTCAGGCCTGAGCCCGCCACAGATCCCTTGTGGGAGCGGGCCGTGTGGGAGCAAGGCTTGCTCGCGATGAAAGCGCCGCGGCCTCTTGAGAACCGCAGCGCCTGGATCGCGAGCAAGCTTTGCTCCCACAAAGCCCTCTCCCACATTTGGTCGGAGTCGCCAACCAGACCGAGACATTTCCTGCACATCCCCAGCTTGTCAGTTCGGCCCTGCCCCGCCACACTAGCGCCTATGAAAAACGTCAGCCCCACCTACCTCAAGCATCACTTCCTGATTGCCATGCCGCACATGGCCGATCCGAATTTTGCCCACACCTTGACCTACATCGTCGAGCACACGGCCAATGGGGCCATGGGGCTGGTAATCAATCGCCCGCAGGAGCTGAACCTGGCGGACATCCTGGAGCAGTTGCGCCCCGAAGTGGAACCGCCACTCTTGTGCCAGCACGTACCGATTTTCATCGGTGGCCCGGTGCAGACCGACCGCGGCTTCGTGCTCCATCCGTCGGGCCCCAAATACCAGGCCACCGTGGATCTGGACGGGATATCACTGTCCACCTCCCAGGACGTGCTGTTCGCCATCGCCGACGGCGTCGGCCCGCAAAAGAGCCTGATCGCCCTCGGCTATGCCGGTTGGGAACCCGGGCAACTGGAAGCCGAACTGGCCGACAACGCCTGGCTGACCTGCCCGTTCGATGCCGACATCCTGTTCAACACCAGCAGCGAACTGCGCCTGGAAGCGGCGGCCAGCCGGCTAGGGGTCAACCTCAGCCTGCTCACCAGCCAGGCAGGACACGCCTGATGGCCCTGCGCTTGCTGCTGGGTTTCGATTACGGCACCAAACAGATCGGCGTAGCGGTCGGCCAGGTCATTACCGGCCAGGCCCGCGAGTTGTGCACCTTGAAGGCGCAAAATGGTGTTCCGGACTGGAACCAGGTCGAAGCGCTGATCAAGGAGTGGAAACCCGATGCCGTGGTGGTCGGCCTGCCGCTGAACATGGACGGCACGCCCAGCGACATGTGCCTGCGCGCCGAGAAATTCGCCCGCCGGCTCAATGGCCGCTACAACCTGCCCTTCTATACCCATGACGAGCGCCTGACCACGTTCGAGGCCAAGGGTGAGCGCCTGGTGCGCGGCGGGCAGAAAGGCAGTTACCGCGACAACCCGGTGGACGCCATCGCCGCCGCCCTGCTGCTGCAAGGCTGGCTCGACGCCAACGCCGCCCTGTTCGAAACCTGATTTTTTGAAAGCGCCGCCAAGGCGCTTTCTCTTAGCGATAGACCGCGCCACTCACCACCGGCCCGGGAACCTGAAGGAGCCAGCATGAGCCTGCCCAATCCTGCCGAACTGATCAGCCAGATGGCGATTCGTCTCAAGGCACACCTGGAACACCGCGGCATCAGCGACCCGCGCTACATCGGTATTCGCACCGGTGGCGTCTGGGTCGCCCAGGCCTTGCTCGAAGCACTGGGCAGCCAATCGCCCCTGGGCACCCTGGACGTGTCCTTCTACCGCGACGACTTCAGCCAGAACGGCCTGCACCCGCAAGTGCGCCCCTCGGCCCTGCCGTTCGAGATCGAAGGCCAGCACCTGGTGCTGATCGACGACGTGCTGATGAGCGGTCGGACCATCCGCGCCGCCCTCAATGAACTGTTCGACTACGGCCGCCCGGCCAGCGTGACGCTGGTGTGCCTGCTGGACCTGGACGCCGCCGAGCTGCCGATCCGGCCGAACGTGGTCGGTGCGACGCTGACGCTGGCCGCCCATGAGCGGGTCAAGCTCTCCGGCCCGTCGCCGCTGCAACTCGAACTGCAAGACCTTGCCCTTTAACTGCCCTTGTAAGAGTCCATCGCGATGACGCCTCTCGAAACCAAGCGCCCGCTGCAGCTCAACGACCAGGGCCAGCTGCAGCACTTCCTGTCCCTCGACGGCCTGCGCCGCGAGCTGCTGACGGAAATCCTCGACACTGCCGACTCGTTCCTCGAAGTCGGTGCCCGGGCGGTGAAGAAAGTCCCATTGCTGCGCGGCAAGACCGTGTGCAACGTGTTCTTCGAAAACTCCACCCGCACCCGCACCACCTTCGAACTGGCGGCCCAGCGGCTGTCGGCGGACGTGATCACCCTCAACGTGTCCACGTCCTCGGCGAGCAAGGGTGAAACCCTGCTCGACACCCTGCGCAACCTCGAAGCCATGGCCGCCGACATGTTCGTCGTGCGCCACGGCGACTCCGGTGCAGCGCACTTCATTGCCGAACACGTCTGCCCGCAAGTGGCGATCATCAACGGCGGCGACGGCCGTCACGCCCACCCGACCCAGGGCATGCTGGACATGCTGACCATCCGTCGGCACAAGGGCGGCTTCGAGAACCTGTCGGTGGCCATCGTCGGCGACATCCTGCACTCGCGGGTGGCCCGCTCGAACATGCTGGCCCTCAAGACCCTCGGCTGCCCGGACATCCGTGTGATCGCGCCCAAGACCCTGCTGCCCATCGGCGTCGAGCAATACGGCGTGAAGGTCTACACCGACATGACCGAAGGCCTCAAGGATGTGGACGTGGTGATCATGCTGCGCCTGCAACGCGAGCGCATGACCGGCGGCCTGCTGCCCAGCGAAGGTGAGTTCTACCGCCTGTTCGGCCTGACCACCGCCCGCCTGGCCGGGGCCAAGCCGGACGCTATCGTCATGCACCCGGGGCCGATCAACCGCGGCGTGGAGATCGAGTCGGCGGTGGCCGACGGGCCGCACTCGGTGATTCTCAACCAGGTGACCTACGGCATCGCCATCCGCATGGCCGTGCTGTCCATGGCCATGAGCGGGCAAACGGCCCAGCGCCAATTCGACCAGGAGAACGCCCAGTGAAGCTCAGCATTCTCGGCGCACGCGTGATCGATCCAGCCAGTGGCCTGGATCAAGTGACTGATATTCATATCGATGCCTGCAAGATCGTCGCCCTTGGCGCAGCGCCGGCCGGTTTCGTCGCGGTCGAGACCCTCGACGCCCAAGGCCTGGTGGCCGCTCCCGGCCTGGTGGACCTGAACGTCGCCCTGCGCGAGCCGGGCTACAGCCGCAAAGGCAGTATCGTCAGCGAGACCCGGGCCGCCGCTGCCGGTGGCGTGACCAGCCTGTGCTGCCCGCCGCAGACCAAACCGGTGCTGGACACCTCGGCCGTGGCCGAACTGATCCTTGACCGCGCCCGCGAGGCCGGCAACACCAAGGTTTTCCCCATCGGCGCACTGAGCAAAGGCCTGGACGGCGAGCAACTGGCCGAGCTCATCGCCCTGCGTGACGCCGGTTGCGTGGCGTTCGGCAACGGCCTGAACAGTTTCAGCAACACCCGTACCCTGTGCCGTGCCCTGGAATACGCGGCGACCTTCGGCCTGACGGTGATCTTCAACTCCCAGGACCACGACCTGGCCGAAGGCGGCTTGGCCCACGAGGGCCCGACCGCCAGCTTCCTCGGCCTGCCGGGCATCCCGGAAACCGCCGAGACCGTGGCCCTGGCCCGAGACCTGCTGTTGGTCGAGCAAAGCGGCGTGCGCGCCCACTTCAGCCAGTTGACCAGTGCCCGCGGCGCGGCGCTGATCGCCCAGGCCCAGGCCCGCGGCCTGCCGGTGACCGCCGATGTGGCGCTCTACCAGTTGATCCTGACCGACGAAGCGCTGATCGATTTCAACAGCGTCTACCACGTCCAGCCGCCGCTGCGCACCCGCGCCGACCGCGATGGCTTGCGCGAGGCGGTGAAATCCGGGGTGATCTCGGCCATCTCCAGCCATCACCAACCCCACGAACGCGATGCCAAGCTGGCACCGTTTGGCGCCACCGAGCCGGGCATCAGCAGCGTCGAACTGCTGCTGCCGCTGGCCCTGACACTGGTGGAAGACGGTTTGCTGGACCTGCCGACCCTGCTGGCGCGCCTGAGCGCCGGTCCGGCCCAGGCACTGCAATTGCCGGCGGGGAAACTCGCGGTGGGCGCCGCGGCGGACCTGGTGCTGTTCGACCCTGCCACGTCCACGGTGGCCGGTGAAGCCTGGCGTTCCAAGGGTGACAACTGCCCGTTCCTCGGCCATAGCCTGCCGGGAGTGGTGCGTTACACCCTGATGGATGGGCGGATTACCCATCAGGCCTGATACCGCGCCGCGCCTATCGCGAGCAAGCTCGCTCCCACAGGTGGATCTTTGGTGAACACATGATTTGTGAACATCTCGATCCAGTGTGTGAGCGAGCTTGCTCGCGATGCAGGCGACCCGGTCTTACTGAAAAGCCCCACGCTTCTGCGCATTACGAATCGACACCTGATCGTTCAGCGTCCAGAAGTCATACAGCACCCCCAGGAAAAACACCCCGCCGGTCAGCAGGTAAAGGATCCCGCTGAGCCATTTGCCCTGGTACATGCGGTGTACGCCCAGCACCCCGAGAAACGTCAGAAGAATCCACGCCACGCTGTATTCGATGGGCCCCGGGGTGAAACGCAGGTCCGCTTCGCGGTCCATGGCCGGAATCAGGAACAGGTCGATCAACCAGCCTATGCCCAGCAGGCCGAAGGTGAAGAACCAGATCGTGCCCGTGACCGGCTTGCCGTAATAGAAACGATGGGCCCCTGTGAACCCGAAAATCCACAGCAGATACCCAATGACCTTGCTGTGGGTATCGCGGATTGCATCCTGCTGATAGCTGTTCATGAATGGCCTCTTTTGCCTCGATAGATAAATTTTTTCTGACTTTTTGTGACTTTTTCGTGTCTGGCCGACAAACGGTTCTCGGCACCCCGAACCGACGAAAGCCCCGTGGCATAGGGGTTCTGTCGGACAATCCGGTCAATTTGCCGCATTTTGCTGGTTTTTGCGCGGCGTTTCGAATCGACAAACGGCCTCGGAATGGCAAAAAAAGCTGTTATAAAGTTGCGCGCCAACCTTTAAGAGCCCTGCCTAATGCGTCCATTTTTCAAGACATGGCTAACCCTCTGCCTATTATTGCCACTGGCCGCCCACGCCACCAATCGTGAGCAACGTCTTCCCAACGTCAACGGCTATACCCCGAAATCCCATGTTTCTGCTTCCTTGAGCAAGAACAAGCCAAGCGCCCAGCGCGTGAGCACGACCAACAGCAAGCTGGTCCCGCCGATGGCGACCAAAACGAGCAGCAATGTGTTGAGTCGCGCCGTGAATGTACTCGGCACACCTTACCGTTGGGGCGGCAGTAGCCCAAGTAAAGGTTTCGATTGCAGCGGGCTGGTGAAATACGCCTTCAACGACGCCACCTTCGACCTGCCGCGCACCTCCAACGCCATGGCCACCGGTCATGGCGAGAAAGTCGAGCGCAAGGATCTCAAGCCAGGCGACCTGATCTTCTTCAAGCTCAGGAGCCGCCGGGTCAACCACGTGGCCATCTACCTGGGCAACGACCGCTTCATCCACGCCCCGCGCCGTGGCAAGTCGGTGAGCATCGATACCTTGAACAAGCCGTATTGGAACAGTCATTACGTGATAGCCAAGCGCGTGCTGCCCAAAGAGCCGGGGGCGATGCACGTGGTTCAGCGCTGAAGAGCGCATGGCCTTTAGCTAGGTTGCACCTGTAGGAGCTGCCGAAGGCTGCGATCTTTTGATCCTGATCTTTCGCTCTCGACTCAATCGGCAGTGGAAAGATCGCAGCCTCGTTGCACTCGACAGCTCCTACAGGGACTGCCGCCTCCCTGTTCCTGCTTAGAAGTTATCCGGCGTACGCGCCCGCTCCCGCGCATGCTCGCGGCTGATCAGCCCCTTGTTCACCAAGTCCTTCAGGCACATGTCCAGCGTCTGCATCCCCAGCGAGCCGCCGGTCTGGATGGCCGAGTACATCTGCGCCACCTTGTCTTCACGGATCAGGTTCCGAATGGCCGCGGTGCCCAGCATGATTTCATGCGCCGCGATCCGGCCGCCGCCGATCTTCTTGACCAGCGTCTGGGAAATCACCGCCTGCAACGATTCCGACAACATCGAGCGAACCATGGACTTCTCGTCACCGGGGAACACGTCCACCACCCGGTCAATGGTCTTGGCCGCCGACGTGGTGTGCAGGGTGCCGAATACCAGGTGCCCGGTTTCGGCGGCGGTCAGCGCCAGGCGAATGGTCTCCAGGTCGCGCATCTCCCCCACCAGGATCACGTCCGGGTCCTCCCGCAGGGCCGAACGCAGGGCCGTGGAGAAACCCTGGGTGTCGCGGTGCACCTCGCGCTGGTTGATCAGGCATTTGCGCGGTTCGTGAACGAATTCGATAGGGTCTTCGATGGTGAGGATGTGATGGTGCTTGTGGCTGTTCAGGTAATCGATCATGGCCGCCAGGGTGGTGGACTTGCCTGAACCGGTCGGCCCGGTCACCAACACCAGCCCGCGAGGGGCCTCGGTCACTTTGCGAAACACCTCGCCCATCCCCAGGTCTTCCATGGTCAGGACTTTCGACGGAATGGTGCGGAACACCGCCCCCGCACCGCGATTCTGGTTAAAGGCGTTGACCCGAAACCGTGCGACGCCCGGCACGTCGAAGGAAAAATCGGTCTCCAGAAACTTTTCGTAATCCACCCGTTGCCGGTCGTTCATGATGTCGTAGATCAGTTCATGAACCTGCTTGTGGTCCAGTGCCGGCAGGTTGATGCGCCTGACATCGCCATCGACGCGGATCATCGGTGGCAGCCCGGCGGACAGGTGCAGGTCCGACGCGCCCTGCTTGGCGCTGAACGCCAGTAACTCAGTGATATCCATAGCGCTCCTCAATTCCAGTAGAATGCCGCGAACCTCACCGCTGGCGCTTCTTTATGTCCACGATAGCAGACAACATCGCTCAGGTTAGTTCGCGCATCCGCGCTGCGGAGCAGGCCGCCCAGCGTGCCGAACACAGTGTCCAACTGCTGGCCGTGAGCAAGACCAAGCCCGTCCAGGCACTGCGCGAAGCCTATGCCGCAGGCCTGCGGGACTTCGGCGAGAACTACCTGCAAGAAGCCTTGGGCAAACAGCTCGAACTGACCGACCTGCCCTTGATCTGGCACTTCATCGGCCCCATTCAATCGAACAAGACGCGCGCTATCGCCGAACATTTCGACTGGGTGCATTCCGTGGATCGCTTGAAAATCGCACAACGTCTGTCCGAACAACGCCCGGCCGACTTGCCACCGCTGAACATCTGCATTCAGGTCAACGTCAGCGGTGAAACCAGCAAATCCGGCTGTACCCCAGCGGACCTGCCCGCCCTGGCCAGCGCCATCAGCGCCCTGCCCCGCCTGAAACTGCGCGGGTTGATGGCGATTCCCGAACCCACCGAAGACCGCGCCGCCCAGGATGCTGCCTTCGCCGCTGTCCAACGCCTGCAAGCCAGCCTGGCGCTGCCGCTGGACACCCTTTCCATGGGCATGAGCCACGACCTTGAGTCGGCCATTGCCCAGGGCGCCACCTGGGTGCGCATCGGTACAGCCCTGTTTGGTGCCCGCGACTACGGTCAATCCTGAAACATGGCCGACTCATCTCTTTATAAGGACCTGTCATGAGCAACATGCGTATTGCCTTCATCGGCGCCGGCAACATGGCCGCCAGCCTGATCGGCGGCCTGCGGGCCAAGGGCCTGGACGCTTCCCTGATCCGCGCCAGCGATCCGGGCGAAGCGACCCGCACCCGGGTGAGCGCCGAGCACGGCATCGAAACCTTCGCCGACAACGCCCAGGCCATCGACGGCGCGGACGTCATCGTGCTGGCGGTCAAGCCGCAGGCGATGAAAACCGTCTGCCAAGCCCTGCGCCCAAGCCTCAAGCCCCATCAACTGGTGGTGTCGATTGCCGCCGGCATTACTTGCGCCAGCATGAACAACTGGCTCGGCGAGCAGCCCATCGTACGCTGCATGCCCAACACCCCGGCGCTGCTACGCCAGGGCGTCAGCGGCCTGTTCGCCACTTCCCAAGTGTCCACCGCACAACGCCAGCAGGCCGAGGAGCTGCTGTCGGCTGTCGGCCTGGCACTGTGGCTGGACACCGAACAGCAACTGGACGCCGTCACCGCGGTCTCCGGCTCGGGCCCCGCGTACTTCTTCCTGCTGATCGAAGCCATGACCGCCGCCGGCGAGAAACTCGGCCTGCCCCGGGAAACCGCCGCTCAGCTGACCTTGCAGACCGCACTGGGCGCCGCGCACATGGCGGTGTCCAGCGACGTCGATGCGGCCGAACTGCGCCGCCGTGTGACCTCGCCGGCCGGCACCACCGAAGCGGCCATCAAATCGTTCCAGGCCGGGGGCTTCGAAGCCCTGGTGGAAAAAGCACTCGGCGCCGCCGCGCACCGCTCGGCCGAAATGGCCGAACAACTGGGCCAATAAGGAGTCATTCATGATTGGATTGAACACTGCAGCGGTGTACGTGCTGCAAACCCTCGGCAGCCTGTACCTGCTGATCGTGCTGCTGCGCTTCGTGCTGCAACTGGTGCGCGCCAACTTCTACAACCCGCTGTGCCAGTTCATCGTCAAGGCCACCCAGCCACTGCTCAAGCCGCTGCGTCGGATCATCCCTAGCCTGTTCGGCCTGGACATGTCTTCGCTGGTCCTGGCGATTCTCGTGCAACTGGCGCTGATGGCCCTGACACTGCTGCTGACCTACGGCACCACCGGCAACCCGCTGCAACTGCTGATCTGGTCGATCATTGGCGTGACCGCGCTGTTCCTGAAGATTTTCTTCTTCGCCCTGATCATCAGCGTGATCCTGTCGTGGGTCGCACCGGGCAGTCACAACCCGGGCGCCGAACTGGTGAACCAGATCTGCGAGCCGGCCCTGGCGCCGTTCCGCCGTATCCTGCCGAACCTCGGCGGCCTGGATATCTCGCCGATCCTGGCATTCATGGTGCTCAAGCTGATCGACATGCTGGTGATCAACAACCTGGCGGCGATGACCATGATGCCGGAAATCCTGCGCCTGCTGATCTGACCCACGTGAGCTACTTTCGCTGGGATGGCGACGACCTGATCCTGGAGTGTCACCTGCAACCGGCAGCCCGCAGCGATGATTTCGCCGGGCTGCACGGTGACCGCCTGAAGATCCGCCTCACCGCCCCGCCGGTCGAGGGCAAGGCCAACGCATACTTGATGGCGTTCCTGGCCAAGGCGTTTGGCGTGTCCAAGAGCCAGGTCAGCCTGGTCAGCGGCGAATTGAACCGGCAGAAACGGGTGCGCATCCATTCGCCGAAGAAACTGCCGGAGTTGCCGGGCCTCGCCCGGCCCACCTGATCCGGCTTGGATCGGGGGCATGGTTAACCCTGTGGCGAGGGAGCTTGCTCCCGCTGGGAGGCGCCTGCAGGAGCTGCCGGAGGCTGCGATCTTTTGATCTTGATCTGTTGTGCGTTCGCTCACGACTCAATTGCCTGGGGAAAGATCGCAGCCTCGTTGCACTCGACAGCTCCTACAGGGCCGCTTCGCGCCCCAGCAGGAGCAAGCTCCCTCGCCACAAAAACAACGGCGGACAATCAGCCGCGCCTTTGCTTGCCGCCCGCCACAGCGGTCTTTAGACTTACGCCTCATTTCAACGCGAGCAGGGTCGATGCCAGCTGCCTTTCCCCCCGATTCCGTTGGTCTGGTGACGCCGCAAATGGCGCATTTCAGCGAGCCCCTGGCCCTGGCCTGCGGCCGTTCGTTGCCAGCCTATGACCTGATCTACGAAACCTACGGCACCCTCAATGCCACGGCGAGCAATGCCGTGCTGATTTGCCACGCCTTGTCGGGGCATCACCACGCCGCCGGCTACCACAGCATCGACGACCGCAAGCCCGGCTGGTGGGACAGTTGCATCGGCCCGGGCAAGCCCATCGACACCAGCAAGTTCTTCGTGGTCAGCCTGAACAACCTGGGCGGCTGCAACGGCTCCACCGGCCCCAGCAGCCTCAACCCGGACACCGGCAGACCCTTCGGCGCCGATTTCCCGGTGCTGACCGTGGAGGACTGGGTCCACAGCCAGGCACGCCTGGCCGATCGCCTCGGTATCGGCCAGTGGGCAGCCGTGATCGGCGGCAGCCTGGGGGGCATGCAAGCCCTGCAGTGGACCATCACCTACCCGGACCGCGTGCGCCACTGCCTGGCAATCGCCTCGGCGCCCAAGCTGTCGGCGCAGAACATCGCCTTCAACGAAGTGGCACGCCAGGCGATCCTCACCGACCCCGACTTCCACGGCGGCTCGTTCCAGGAGCACGGCGTGATCCCCAAGCGCGGGCTGATGCTGGCGCGGATGGTCGGGCACATCACCTACCTGTCCGACGACTCCATGGGCGAGAAATTCGGCCGCGGCCTCAAGAGCGAAAAGCTCAACTACGACTTCCACAGCGTCGAGTTCCAGGTCGAGAGCTACCTGCGTTATCAGGGCGAGGAGTTCTCCGGGCGTTTCGACGCCAACACGTACCTGTTGATGACCAAGGCACTGGACTACTTCGATCCGGCGGCGAACTTCGACGATAACCTGGCGAAAACCTTCGCCAATGCCACCGCCAAGTTCTGCGTGATGTCGTTCACCACCGACTGGCGCTTCTCCCCGGCGCGCTCGCGCGAGCTGGTGGACGCGCTGATGGCCGCGCGCAAGGACGTCTGCTACCTGGAAATCGACGCGCCCCAGGGTCACGACGCCTTTTTGATCCCGATCCCGCGCTACCTGCAGGCGTTCGGCAACTACATGAACCGTATAACGCTGTGAGGACGCCATGAGAGCCGATCTGGACATCATCCAGGAATGGATCCCCGCCGGCAGCCGCGTGCTCGACCTGGGCTGCGGCAACGGCGAACTGCTGACCTGGCTGCGGGACAACAAGCAAGTCAGCGGCTACGGCCTGGAAAACGACCCGGACAACATCGCCGAGTGCGTTGCCAAGGGCATCAACGTCATCGAGCAGGACCTGGACAAGGGCCTGGGCAATTTTGCCAGCAACAGCTTCGACATCGTGGTCATGACCCAGGCGCTGCAAGCGGTGCACTACCCGGACAAGATCCTCGACGAAATGCTGCGGGTCGGACGCCAGTGCATCATCACCTTCCCCAACTTCGGCCACTGGCGTTGCCGCTGGTACCTGGCGAGCAAGGGTCGCATGCCCGTTTCGGAGTTCTTGCCCTACACCTGGTACAACACGCCGAACATCCACTTCTGCACCTTCGAGGATTTCGAAGCGCTGTGCCGCGAGCGTCAAGCCAAGGTCATCGATCGCCTGGCCGTGGACCAACAGCACCGCCACGGGTGGGCCAGCAAGCTATGGCCTAATCTGTTAGGTGAGATAGGCATCTATCGGGTCAGCAGCCCAGGCCTTAACGATCATCAGGTCGCGGTCTGAGCCCCGGCCTTACCCAGGAGCACGACATGAAACGTCTAGCGTTGTTTCTCATCACCGCTTGCCTGAGCGTTGGCGCCATGGCCGCCGACGCTATCAAGGGTGAGCGCAAGGAAGTGTTCGGTGATATCACCGTGCACTACAACACCTTCAACTCCACCTTCCTGACACCGGACATCGCCAAGGGCGCCGATCTGATTCGCAGCAAGCAACAAGGTGTGATCAACGTCTCGGTGCTCAAGGATGGCAAACCCTTGATGGCCCAGGTCAGCGGCACTGTGAAAGACCTCACCAGCCAGAGCATCCCGCTGCAATTCAAGCAGGTGACCGAGCAAGGCGCGATCTACTACATCGCCCAGTACCCGGTGCCCCAGCAGGAAACCCGTACCTTCGAGATCAAGGTGCAGACCGGCGACAAGATCAACACCATCAATTTCAACCAGGAACTGTTCCCGGGCCAATGATCAATTTCACCCAACTCGTACTGGCCAGCCACAACGCCGGCAAACTCAAGGAACTGCAAGCCATGCTCGGCGGGTCGGTGCAGCTGCGCTCGATTGGCGAGTTCAGCCAGGTGGAACCGCAAGAGACCGGCCTGTCGTTCGTCGAGAACGCCATTCTCAAGGCCCGCAATGCCGCACGCATCTCGGGCCTGCCGGCGCTGGCCGACGATTCCGGGCTGGCCGTGGACTTCCTCGGCGGCGCGCCCGGCATTTATTCGGCCCGCTATGCCGACGGCAAAGGTGACGCGGCGAACAATGCCAAGCTGCTCGACGCCCTCAAGGACGTGCCCGAAGCCGAGCGCGGCGCGCAGTTCGTTTGTGTGCTGGCCCTGGTACGCCATGCCGATGATCCATTGCCGATCCTCTGCGAAGGCCTGTGGCACGGGCGCATTCTCACCGAAGCCAGCGGCGAGCACGGTTTCGGCTATGACCCGTTGTTCTGGGTGCCGGAACGCAATTGCTCCAGCGCCGAGCTGGGGCCGGTGGAAAAGAACCAACTGAGCCACCGCGCCCGTGCGATGGCCCTGCTGCGTCAACGCCTGGGCCTGCAATGATCGATGACGCTCCCGCACCGCTGATTCATGGCGGTGTACAAACGCCTCGGGCACCACTGCCGGTGCTGCCGCCCCTGGCGTTGTACGTCCACATCCCGTGGTGCGTGCGCAAATGCCCGTATTGCGACTTCAACTCCCACACCGCCAGCCCTCAGCTGCCGGAAGAGGAATATGTCGACGCCTTGCTGGCCGACCTCGAACAGGACTTGCACGCGGTCCATGGTCGCCCGTTGAGCTCGATCTTTTTCGGCGGCGGCACCCCGAGCCTGTTCAGCGCCCGGGCCCTGGGGCGTCTGCTCAAGGGGGTGGAAGCGCGGATACCGTTCGCCCAGGACATTGAAATAACCCTGGAAGCCAACCCCGGCACCTTCGAACAAGAAAAATTCGTCGCTTACCGGGCCTTGGGCATCAATCGCCTGTCCATCGGCATCCAGAGTTTCCAGCAGGCCAAGCTTGAAGCCCTGGGCCGGATCCACAACGGCGACGAGGCGGTGCGCGCCGCCGGCATGGCCCGCCAGGCCGGTTTCGACAATTTCAACCTGGACCTGATGCATGGGTTGCCCGACCAGTCCCTGGAAGACGCCTTGAGCGACCTGCGCCAGGCCATCGCCTTGCAGCCGACGCATTTGTCCTGGTACCAGCTGACGCTGGAGCCGAACACGGTGTTCTGGAACCAGCCGCCGACATTGCCCGAAGACGACACGCTGTGGGACATCCAGGAAGCCGGGCAAGCCTTGCTGGCCGAACACGGCTACGCCCAATACGAGGTTTCGGCCTACGCCCAACCCGGCCGGGCGGCGCGGCATAACCTCAATTACTGGAGCTTCGGCGACTTCATCGGCATCGGTGCCGGCGCCCACGGCAAGCTCAGCCATCCGGACGGGCGCATCGTGCGCACCTGGAAGACCCGCCTGCCCAAGGACTATCTCAACCCGGCCAAAAGCTTCCAGGCCGGCGAGAAAACCCTGGCCAACGAAGAGCTGCCGTTCGAGTTCCTGATGAATGCCCTGCGCCTGACCGCAGGCGTGGAAGCGCGGCTGTACCCGGAGCGCACCGGGCTGCCCCTGCAAAGCCTGGCCGAAGGTCGGCGCGAGGCCGAACAAAGCGGGTTGTTGCAGGTCGAACCGACACGTCTGGCGGCCACCGAGCGCGGACAGCTGTTTCTCAACGACTTGCTGCAGACATTTCTGAGCTGATCAACACAAGGAAATCGAATGGATCTGGTACTCGATCTGCTGGCCACCGTGTCCCGCTGGAGCCGCAGCAACCTGTCGGAAATCTCCCTGGCATTGGTAGGTTGCCTGCTGGTGCTGTTTGGCGCCGACATCAAGGGTTGGGTCGAACAACGCCTGGGCAGCATCGCCGGCGCCTTGCGCGTCCCGCTGATCGCCCTGCTGTGCATGATCGGCAGCGGCGCGGCACTGATCTACGCCACGCCGTGGGTCGTCCGGGGCTTGAGCCAGTTCAACAACTACAGCCTGGCGCCGGTGTTGTTGGTGGTGCTGGTGTTGATCGGCGTAGTCGCGGATCGGCGCTGATCCCACCCACACCACAAAACAAATGTGGGAGCTGAGCTTCTGTGGGAGCAAGGCTTGCCCGCGATAGCAGCGCCTCGGTACCCACTTGAATCCCGAGTTGCCTGCATCGCGAGCAAGCTTTGCTCCCACAAAGCCTTGCTCCCACAGAAGTTCAGCTCCCACATTGGGTATTGGTGATGCTTAAGCCACCTTCTCGAACTTCAAATCCCAAACCCCATGCCCAAGCCGCTCGCCTCGGCGCTCGAACTTGGTGATCGGCCGCTCAGCCGGGCGCGGCACGCACTTGCCGTCTTCGGCCAGGTTGCGGTAGCCCGGGGCGACGTTCATCACTTCCAGCATGTATTCGGCGTAGGGTTCCCAGTCGGTGGCCATGTGCAGCACACCGCCGACCTTCAACTTGCTGCGCACCAGTTCAGCGAACGACGCCTGGACGATACGGCGCTTGTGGTGGCGGCTTTTGTGCCAAGGGTCCGGGAAGAACAACATCAGCCGGTCGAGGCTGTTGTCGGCCACGCAGCGGTTGAGCACTTCGATGGCGTCGCAATCGTAGACCCGCAGGTTGGTCAGCCCTTGGGTCAGCACGCCGTTGAGCAGCGCACCAACGCCGGGACGGTGGACTTCCACACCGATGAAATCCTGCTCCGGTGCAGCGGCGGCCATTTCCAGCAGCGAATGGCCCATGCCGAAGCCGATTTCCAGCGAGCGCGGGGCCGATCGGCCGAAGACCTGGTCAAAGTCCACCGGTGCATCGGCAAGCGGCAGGACAAACAGCGGCGCGCCCTGCTCCAGGCCGCGCTGCTGGCCTTCAGTCATGCGCCCGGCGCGCATCACGAAACTCTTGATGCGGCGGTGCTGGCGCTCTTCGCCTTCTTCCGGCAGGACCGGCGTGTCGTTCGATTCAGTCATCAATGGCTCTTACTTGATCAGACCATCCAGCGGCGAGGAGGCGCTGGCGTAAAGTTTTTTCGGCATGCGGCCGGCCAGGTACGCCAGGCGACCGGCGACGATGGCGTGCTTCATGGCTTCGGCCATGAGGATCGGCTGCTGGGCGTGGGCGATGGCCGAGTTCATCAGCACTGCTTCGCAACCCAGCTCCATGGCGATGGTGGCGTCGGATGCGGTACCGACACCGGCATCCACCAACACCGGGATCTTGGCTTCTTCCAGGATGATCTGCAGGTTGTACGGGTTGCAGATCCCCAGGCCGGTGCCGATCAGGCCGGCCAGCGGCATGACCGCGATGCAGCCGATTTCCGCCAATTGACGGGCAATGATCGGATCATCGCTGGTGTAGACCATCACGTCGAAGCCTTCCTTGACCAGGGTTTCGGCGGCCTTGAGGGTTTCGATCACGTTGGGGAACAGGGTTTTCTGGTCCGCCAGCACTTCCAGCTTCACCAGGTTGTGGCCGTCGAGCAGCTCACGGGCCAGGCGGCAGGTGCGCACGGCCTCGATGGCGTCGAAGCAACCGGCGGTGTTCGGCAGGATGGTGTAGCGATCCGGCGGCAGGATATCCAGCAGGTTCGGTTCGCCCGGGTTCTGGCCGATGTTGGTCCGGCGCACAGCGACGGTCACGATTTCGGCGCCCGAGGCTTCGATGGCCAGGCGGGTTTCTTCCATGTCGCGATATTTGCCGGTGCCTACCAGCAAGCGCGACTGGTAGGTACGACCGGCCAGGACGAAGGGCTTGTCGCTACGAACGATGCTCATGGGAAATCCTCTGTTGGGGTGAGGTTCTTGCGAAATACCGCGAAACCGAGGCGACTAGCCGCCGCCGATGGCGTGGACCACTTCGACGCTGTCGCCATCGTTCAACGTGGTTTCGGTGTGCTGGCTGCGCGGGACGATATCCAGATTGAGCTCCACCGCGACGCGGCGTCCGGTGAGTTCCAGACGGGTCAGCAGGGCCGCAACGGTTTCACCGTCGGGCAGTTCAAGGGGTTCGCCGTTCAACTGAATGCGCATGCCGGATGCCGCCATCATTTTTAGGGGCTGGCATTCTAGCCCGATCAGTCTGGGTGACCCAAGCCATTCGTCATGAAATGGACCGCCCGGTCAGCCCAGCCGCCAGGCGGCAAGCCCCAGGCACAGCCAGCCGATCAGGAACGCCACGCCGCCAAACGGCGTGATGATGCCCAACTTGCTGATACCTGTGAGGGTCAGCAGGTACAGGCTGCCGGAGAACAACAGGATACCGATCACAAATGAAACCCCGGCCCAGGTGACGATGCGGCCGGGAATGTGCGTGGCCAGCAGCGCAACGCCCAGCAACGCCAGGGTGTGCACCAGTTGGTAGGTGACGCCGGTGTGGAAAATCGCCAGGTATTCGGCGCTCAGGCGGCCTTTGAGGCCATGGGCGGCAAATGCCCCCAGTGCCACGCCCGTGAAGCCGAAAAAAGCAGCCAGCATCAGAAAGCTACGCAGCATGAGAACTCCAGTCAGACTCGGTGGACAGGGTCTGTATAATGGCCCGCTCGACGGGTTCGGCCAAGCCATCTCTATGCTGCGTTTATTATTTCGACGATTCCTTAACGCCCTGCTCTGGTTCGCCGTTGGCAGTGTTGTGCTCGTACTGTTGTTTCGGGTGGTGCCGCCGCCGTTCACGGCGCTGATGATCGAGCGCAAGGTTGAATCCTGGTTCGGCGGCGAACCGATCGACCTGCAACGTACCTGGCAGCCTTGGGATCAGATCTCCGATAGCCTGAAAGTGGCGGTGATTGCTGGCGAAGACCAGAAATTCCCCGAGCACTGGGGCTTCGACTTCGGTGCGATCCAGGCTGCGCTTACCCATAACGGACGCGGCGGCTCGATTCGCGGCGCCAGCACCCTCAGCCAGCAAGTGTCCAAGAACCTGTTCCTGTGGCCCGGCCGCAGTTGGCTGCGCAAGGGCCTGGAAGCCTGGTTTACCGCGCTGATCGAAATATTCTGGCCCAAGCAGCGGATCCTCGAGGTGTACCTCAACAGTGTCGAGTGGGATGACGGCGTGTTCGGAGCTGAAGCGGCAGCGCGACATCATTTTCGCGTAGGCGCCGACGCCTTGTCTCGGCAACAGGCCAGCCGTCTGGCGGCGGTATTGCCCAACCCGCGGAAATGGAGCGCCAGCCGGCCGAGCCCTTACGTACTGCGACGGGCGAGCTGGATTCGCCAGCAGATGAGCCAGCTGGGGGGCGACAGTTATTTGCTGGAGCTCAATAATTCGCGGCGAGCACCTTGGGCCCAGTAACCAAGACACTGGAGATCCCTTGTGGGAGAGGGCTTGCTCGCGAATGCGGTGCACCAGATACATTGATGTGCACTGACACACCGCATTCGCGAGCAAGCCCGCTCCCACAGGTGGAGTGTCGGGTCCGACATCGAGCACAAAAAAACGCCCCGATCATCACTGATCGGGGCGTTTTTTCATGGCCGCTATCGCAGTCAGGCAGCGATCGACACCTTGAGCTTGTTCATCGCGCTCTTCTCAAGCTGGCGAATCCGCTCGGCCGACACGTTGTACTTCTGCGCCAGGTCGTGCAGCGTGGCTTTTTCCTCGGCCAGCCAGCGCTGGTAGAGGATATCGCGGCTGCGCTCGTCCAGCACTTCCAGGGCTTCGTGCAGGTTGGTGTTGGAGTTGTCGCTCCAGTCGGCGTCTTCCAGTTGACGCGCCGGGTCGTACCGGTGGTCTTCCAGGTAGTTGGCCGGCGATTGGAAAGCGCTGTCGTCGTCCGCTTCGGCGGCCGGGTCGAAGGCCATGTCATGGCCGGTCAGGCGGCTTTCCATCTCGCGCACCTCCCGAGGCTCTACACCCAGGCTTTCGGCGACACGATGGACTTCTTCGTTGTTCAGCCAGGCCAGGCGTTTCTTCTGGCTGCGCAGGTTGAAGAACAGCTTGCGCTGGGCCTTGGTGGTCGCGACTTTCACGATGCGCCAGTTGCGCAGGATGAACTCGTGGATTTCCGCCTTGATCCAGTGCACCGCAAACGACACCAGGCGCACGCCCATTTCCGGGTTGAAACGCTTGACCGCCTTCATCAGGCCAACGTTGCCTTCCTGGATCAGGTCGGCCTGGGCCAGCCCGTAGCCGGAATAGCTGCGGGCGATATGTACGACAAAACGCAGGTGGGCGAGCACCATCTGCCGAGCCGCCTCAAGATCCTGCTCATAATAGAGACTCTCGGCCAGTTCACGCTCCTGCTCGGGGGTCAGCAGTGGAATGCTGTTGACCGTGTGCACATAGGCCTCCAGGTTCGCACCCGGGACCAGAGCATAAGCAGGTTGCAAAGAAGTGGTCATACGAAAAAACCTCCGACTCACATAACTCGTGCAGTTCAGCACTGCGAAAATTGACCGGAAACCCTAGGACAAGTTCCCACAAAAATTGAAAGGTCAATACACGCAAAAAACACTTATTTTGGCGCAAGCTCACGCAAGTGGCGTGCGACCGCAATCCATGCACCGATATAACCCAACAGCACCGCGCCAAGCAAGAGCGACAGACCATCGGCGACTGGCACGCCGGCGAGCGAGAAATCACTGCCGTACAAACCGGCCAACCTTGTTACCGCGTCGTTCAGCCAATCCAGTCCGAACGCCAATACCCCCCAGGACAGGATCCCGGCACCGAAGCCATACAGCGCGCCCATATAAAGGAAGGGCCTGCGTACATAACTGTCCGTACCACCGACGAGTTTAATCACTTCTATCTCGGTGCGGCGGTTTTCAATATGAAGACGAATGGTATTGCCTATCACCAAAAGTAATGCAGAAACCAGCAGCACCGTCAGACCGAAGACGAACCGGTCGCCGAGCTTGAGGATCGCCGCAAGACGCTCGACCCAGACTAGATCAAGTTGCGCCTGTTGTACCTTCGGCAACTCGGAAAGTCTTTGTCTCAATGCTTCAAGGGTCGGTTTGTCGACCTCGTTCGGCGTCACCAGTACCACGCCCGGTAGCGGGTTCTGCGGCAACTCCTTGAGGGCGTCACCCAGGCCGGACTGCTGCTGGAACTCTTCAAGCGCCTGCTCGCGGCCGATGTACTCGGCTTCGGCCACGCCCGGCATGGCCTTGATCTGCTCGCGCAACGCCTGGCCTTCGCCGGGGCTCGCATCCATCTGCAGGTACAGGGAAATCTGCGCCGCGCGCTGCCAGGAACCGCCCAGGCGCTCCACATTACTTAGCAATAATGACAGGCCCATGGGCAGACTCAGGGCAACCGCCATGACCATGCAGGTAAAGAAGCTGCCGATGGGTTGCTTGCCCAGGCGCCTCAGGCTGTCCAGCAGGCTGGCGCGATGGCTTTCGATCCAGGCGTGCAGCAGCGTAGCGAAGTCCGGGCCGTCGTCATCGTCGCGTTTTTTCTTTTGCGGCTGCGGATCGGAGGCCTTCGGGGCCACGCGTTCGGCCACTTTCGGGCTGCGGGTCGCACTCATACGCCAGCCTCCCCGTCACCAATCAGTCGTCCACGTTGCAACGTGAGCATGCGGTGACGCATACGCGCAATCAATGCCAGGTCGTGACTGGCGATCAGCACGCTGGTACCCAGGCGGTTGATGTCTTCGAATACGCCCATGATTTCCGCCGCCAGTCGCGGGTCGAGATTACCGGTGGGCTCGTCCGCCAGCAGCAACGCCGGGCGATGGACGATGGCGCGGGCGATGCCGACGCGCTGTTGCTGGCCGGTAGACAGGTCGCCCGGGTACAGGTCGGTCTTGTCCGACAGGGCCACGCGCTCCAGGGCCGAATCCACGCGCTTGACGATCTCGGCCTTGGACAGGCCAAGGATCTGCAACGGCAATGCCACGTTGTTGAATACCGTGCGGTCGAACAGCAACTGGTGATTCTGGAACACCACGCCGATCTGCCGTCGCAGGTAGGGGATCTGGGCATTGCTGATGGTGCTCAGGTCCTGGCCGGCCAGCAGCAATTTGCCGGTGGAGGGCCGTTCCATCGCCAACAGCAGGCGCAGCAAGGTACTTTTACCGGCGCCGGAATGGCCGGTGACAAACAGAAACTCGCCCCGACGGACCCGAAAGCTCAGCTCATGCAAGCCGACGTGACCGTTCGGATAGCGTTTACCGACCTGTTCGAAACGAATCATGAATGCTCCCGTTCGGCAAACAGTGCCTGGACAAAGGGCTCGGCTTCAAAGGTGCGCAAGTCGTCGATGCCTTCGCCCACGCCGATATAGCGAATGGGCAGGCCGAACTGCTTGGCCAGGGCGAAAATCACCCCACCTTTGGCGGTGCCGTCGAGCTTGGTCAGGGCCAGCCCGGTCAGTTCGACGGTCTGGTTGAATTGCTTGGCCTGGTTGATGGCGTTCTGGCCGGTACCGGCGTCCAGCACCAGCAGCACTTCGTGGGGGGCGTCGGCGTCGAGCTTGCCGATCACCCGGCGCACCTTCTTCAATTCTTCCATCAGGTTGTCTTTGGTGTGCAGGCGACCGGCTGTGTCGGCGATCAGCACATCGATGCCACGGGCCTTGGCAGCCTGCACGGCGTCGAAGATCACCGAAGCGGAGTCGGCGCCGGTGTGCTGGGCGATCACTGGGATCTTGTTACGCTCGCCCCACACTTGCAGCTGTTCGACCGCGGCGGCGCGGAAGGTGTCGCCCGCGGCCAGCATGACTTTCTTGCCTTCGAGCTGCAGTTTCTTGGCCAGCTTGCCGATGGTAGTGGTCTTGCCTGCGCCGTTGACGCCGACGACCAGGATCACGAACGGCTTGTTCTGCGAGGCGATCACCAGCGGCTTTTCCACCGGCTTGAGCAGGCTGGTCAGCTCGCCTTGCAGGGATTTGTACAGTGCGTCGGCGTCGGTCAGCTGCTTGCGCGCAACCTTCTGGGTCAGGCTCTGGATGATCACCGAGGTGGCCTCGACACCGACATCGGCGGTCAGCAGGCGGGTCTCGATGTCTTCCAGCAACTCGTCGTCGATGACTTTCTTGCCCAGGAACAGGCTGGCCATGCCTTCGCCGATGCTGGCGCTGGTCTTGGACAGGCCCTGCTTGAGGCGGGCGAAGAAGCCGACCTTGTTTTCCTCGGCGCTACGCACGGGCTCGACGGTTTCCAACACAGCGGGTGCCGGCTCGGGTGCGGCAGGCGCAACCACGGGTGCAACGGCGACTGGCGGCTCAATGACTGCTTCGACGACTGGCGCCTCGACAACCTGCGTCGGCGCTGGAATCGGCGGGGTGATATGGGGCGCCGTTTCCTCCACCAACGCGACCGGTTCTTCCGCCACCGGCAAGGTCAACCAGGGGGTTTGCTCGGCGGGCGGGGTCAGCGGCTGCTCGGCCACTGGCTCAGCAACGGTCTGAGGCTCGACCGGTTGCAGCACCGGCTCGGCAATCGGCAGGACGATGGGCGCGGTTTCTTCGGCCACTGCCTCGGCGGGCTCAGGCAGCGGTTGCGGCTGTTCAACGACGGTTTCCTGCGGTTTCTTGCGCAGCCATCCGAACAGGCCTTTCTTCTCGCCAGCCGCAGCTGGGGTCTTCTTGTCGTCGTTGGAACCAAACATGGAGGACGGCTATCTCACGGTAGCGACGCGCCAAAGGGCGCCTCGGTAATAAATATTCAATGCTGAACAGACTGCGTTTCATCCAGCTTGTTCACGCGCAACATTTTGTCGAGACGTCCCAAGGACACCTCAAAGTCGATTTTTTCGAAGGACTGGTACGGCATCATCGGCGAAAACGCCGGGATCAACGGGCAAACCCGACAATTCTCCGGGGAACCCAGACAACCCCGGACCGATAAAAGGCCCGATAGGCGTGGCCGCCAGTAAAACGGACCGTTATCCTAGCACCCTCTCGCCCGCCGACGCTAAGACCTAGCGGGCAACCCAACAGGTTTAAACACGAATGAATGCTCTTGCCCGCCGCGCCGCAGGCCTGCTGCTCAGCACAGTTTGTCTGCCCTTTTCAGCCTTGGCTGCCGACCCACAACCCACCCATGAATTTACCCTCGACAACGGCCTGAAGGTCGTCGTGCGCGAAGACCATCGTGCGCCGGTGGTGGTCTCCCAGGTCTGGTACAAGGTTGGCTCCAGCTACGAAACGCCAGGCCAGACCGGTTTGTCCCACGCTCTGGAACACATGATGTTCAAGGGCAGCGAAAAAGTCGGTCCGGGCGAAGCCTCGCTGATCCTGCGCGACCTCGGTGCCGAAGAGAACGCCTTCACCAGCGATGACTTCACCGCCTATTACCAGGTACTGGCCCGTGACCGCCTGGGCGTGGCCTTCGAACTGGAAGCCGACCGCATGGCCAGCCTGCGCCTGCCGCCGGAGGAGTTCAGCCGCGAGATCGAGGTGATCAAGGAAGAGCGCCGCATGCGCACCGACGACAAGCCCATGTCCAAGGCCTACGAGCGCTTCAAGGCCATGGCTTACCCAGCCAGCGGCTACCACACGCCGACCATCGGCTGGATGGCCGACCTGGACCGGATGACCGTCGAGGAGCTGCGTCACTGGTACGAATCCTGGTACACCCCGAACAACGCGACCCTGGTGGTGGTCGGCGACGTGACGCCGGACGAGGTCAAGTCCCTGGCCCAGCGCTACTTCGGCCCGATTGCCCGGCGTGCGGTGCCGGTCGCGAAAATCCCCCTGGAACTGGCCGAACCCGGCGAGCGCCAGATCACCCTGCATGTGCAGACCCAACTGCCCAGCGTGATGCTGGCCTTCAATGTGCCCAGCATCGCCACCGCCACGGACAAAACGTCGGTCAATGCGCTGCGGCTGATCTCGGCCCTGTTGGACGGCGGCTACAGCGGGCGGATCCCGACCCAGCTGGAGCGCGGCGAAGAGCTGGTGTCCGGCGGCTCGTCGAGCTACGACGCCTACACCCGTGGCGACACGCTGTTCACGTTGTCGGCGACGCCCAACACGCAGAAAAACAAAACCATCGCCCAGGCCGAAGCCGGCCTGTGGCGCTTGCTTGAACAGCTGAAAACCACCGCGCCGACGGCCCAAGAGCTGGAACGCGTGCGCGCCCAGGTCATCGCCGGCCTGGTCTATGAACGCGACTCGATCACCAGCCAGGCCACCGCCATCGGCCAGTTGGAGACCGTCGGTTTGTCCTGGAAGCTGATGGACACCGAGCTCGCTGAACTGCAAAGCGTGACCCCGCAAGATATCCAGAAGGCAGCCCAGCTGTATTTCACCCGCTCGCGCCTGAGCGTTGCGCATGTCCTGCCCGAGGAGAAAGCTCATGAGTGAGCGCAAATCGCGGCGCCCGGTACTGATCGGCCTGGCGCTCATCGTCCTGGCCGGCTCCCTGGCGTTCTATCTGTCGCCGACCACCGACGTCACCGCCAGCCAGGCGTTGGATAACGCCAAGTCCGGCAACAAGCTGCAATCGTTGGCGGAACTGGACGGTAAAGCCCCCAGCCACCGCCAGCTCGACGTGCAGACCTGGAAAACCGCCGACGGCGCCAAGGTGCTGTTCGTCGAAGCCCGGGAATTGCCCATGTTCGACCTGCGCCTGACCTTCGCCGCCGGCAGCAGCCAGGACGGCGACGCTCCCGGTCTCGCGCTGCTGACCAACGCCATGCTCAACGAAGGCGTGGCCGGCAAGGATGTCAGCGCCATTGCCCAAGGCTTCGAAAGCCTTGGTGCCGTCTTCGGCAACGGCGCCTACCGGGACATGGCCGTGGCGTCCCTGCGCAGCCTCAGCGCAGCCGACAAGCGTGAGCCGGCATTGAAGCTGTTCGCCGAAGTTGTCGGCAAACCGACCTTCCCTGCCGACTCCTTCGCCCGCATCAAGAACCAGATGCTCGCCGGTTTCGAGTACCAGAAGCAGAACCCCGGCAAACTGGCCGGCCTGGAACTGATGAAGCGCCTGTACGGCGATCATCCTTATGCCCACTCCAGCGACGGCAGCGCCGAGAGCATTCCACCGATCACCCTGGCCCAGGCCCGGGCTTTCCACGCCAAGGCCTACGCCGCCGGCAATGCAGTGATCGCGCTGGTGGGGGATTTGTCCCGTGCCGAAGCCGAAGCGGTTGCCAACCAGGTATCCGCCGCGCTGCCCAAAGGCCCGGCCCTGGCGAAAACCCCGCCGCCGGTGGAGCCCAAAGCGAGTATTGGCCACATCGAATTTCCGTCCAAGCAGACCAACCTGATGCTCGCGCAACTGGGCATCGACCGAGACGATCCGGACTATGCCGCCGTATCCCTGGGCAACCAGATCCTCGGCGGTGGCGGCTTCGGCACACGACTGATGACCGAGGTGCGGGAAAAGCGCGGCCTGACCTACGGCGTATATTCCGGCTTCACGGCGATGCAAGCCCGCGGCCCGTTCATGATCAACCTGCAGACCCGTGCGCAGATGAGCGAAGGCACCTTGAAACTGGTGCAGGACGTGTTCGCCGACTACCTCAAGAACGGTCCCACCCAGAAAGAACTCGATGACGCCAAGCGTGAGTTGGCCGGCAGTTTCCCGCTGTCCACCGCCAGCAATGCCGACATCGTCGGCCAGCTCGGCGCCATGGGTTTCTATGACTTGCCGCTGAGCTACCTGGAGGACTTCATGCGTCAGTCCCAGGAATTGACAGTCGAGCAGGTCAAGGCCGCGCTGAACAGACACCTGAGCACCGATAAAATGATCATCGTCACCGCTGGCCCGAGCGTGCCGCAAGAGCCGCTGCCGCCCCCCACTGACAAACCTGCCGAGCAGCCGCTCGGGGTTCCGGAGCACTAATGGCCCGCCCATCGAATTCCAGCAAGAAACCCGTGCACAACGGTGTGAACCAGTTGCGCATCATCGGCGGCGAATGGCGCAGCCGGCGCCTGAGCTTCCCGGATGCCCCGGGCCTGCGTCCCACTCCCGACCGCGTGCGCGAAACCTTGTTCAACTGGCTCGCACCCTACGTGGCGGGTGCCCGGGTGCTCGACCCGTTCGCCGGCAGCGGCGCGCTGTTTCTCGAGGCCCTGTCCCGTGGCGCCGCCATGGGCCAGGCGCTGGACGCCAGCAACCTGGCGGTCTCCAGCCTGAAAGAACATTTGGGCACCCTGCGCTGCACCGTCGGCCAAGTGCAGACCGCCGACGCACTGCGCTACCTGGACAGCCAACCGGCAACGCCTTTCGACCTGGTGTTCCTCGACCCGCCTTTCAACCAGAACCTGCTGCCGACGGTTTGCGCCTTGCTCGAGGAACGTCAGTGGCTGGCCGAGGATGCCTGGGTCTACACTGAAAGCGAGACAGCCCCGTCCACCCTGGGCTTGCCGGGCAATTGGCGCTTGCATCGCGAGCAGAAATCCGGACGGGTGTATTACGCGTTGTGGCAGCGTTTGACAAAGGACATGGACTGAACGGCTGGCCAGTGCATCGAGAATAATAATGATGTCCGCCGCATTTGAACGTTTCGTCCCCGCCCCGGGCCTTGGCAACCCGCATTTGCAAACCTTATGGGGCCCATTGTGGCGCCAGACCACTCACCTCGATCGCCAGCGCGAACGCCTGTGGCTGGACGACGGTGATTTCCTCGATCTTGACTGGCATGGCCCCCACAGCGCCGAGGCGCCATTGGTGCTGGTGCTACACGGGCTGACCGGTTCTTCCAACTCGCCTTACGTGGCCGGGCTGCAACACGCCCTTGCTCGCCAGGGTTGGGCCAGTGCGGCCTTGAACTGGCGTGGCTGCTCGGGTGAGCCGAACCTGCTGCCGCGCAGCTACCACTCGGGCGTCAGCGAAGACCTGGCCGCCGCCATCACCCACTTGCGCGCCCGACGGCCCTTGGCGCCGCTGTTTGCGGTGGGTTATTCACTGGGCGGCAATGTGCTGCTCAAGCACCTGGGGGAAACCGGCCGCGACAGCCAGTTGCAAGGGGCCGTGGCGGTCTCGGTGCCGTTTCGCCTCGACCAGTGCGCCGATCGCATCGGCCAGGGCTTTTCCAGGTTCTACCAGGCGCATTTCATGCGTCAGCTTGTGACCTATGTGCGCAACAAGCAACGCCAGTTCCAGCACGACGGACGCCACGAAGGCCTCGCGACCCTCGCGGCGCTTGGCCCGTTGGAAAACATGCGCACCTTCTGGGACTTTGACGGCCGGGTGACGGCGCCGCTGCATGGGTTCTCCGATGCGGCGGACTACTACCGCCGTGCCTCCAGCCGTTATTTCATGGCAGGCATCAGCACGCCGACCCTGGTCATCCAGGCCGCCGACGATCCTTTTGTGTTTCCCCACAGCGTGCCAGAACCGGGCGAATTATCCGCCTCGACCCGAATTGAACTGCACGCCCAGGGCGGGCATGTGGGATTTGTCGACGGAACCCTGCGGCGTCCGGGGTATTACCTGGAGCGGCGGATTCCCGATTGGCTGGCCAGCCTGTAACAGGCCTGTAGGAGCTGACGAGTGCAACGAGGCTGCGATCTTTCCACAATCACTTGAGTCCAAGAGCGAAAGATCAAAATCAAAAGATCGCAGGCTTCGCCAGCTCCTACGGGGATTGCATTCAGTCCCCGACGGCCAATGGCCTTTGGGGATCATTGATCCACTCACTCCACGAGCCGGCGTACAGCCTCCCCAGCGGATACCCTGCCAGGCACAAGGCAAACAGGTTATGACACGCCGTCACGCCGGAGCCGCAATAGGCCACCAGGTCGGTGGGCGAGCGCTCGCCCAGTTTTTCGGCGAAGCGCTGCTTGAGCTGGTCGGCCGGCAAGAAACGGCCATCGGCGCCCAGGTTGTCTGTGAACGCCGCACACCGGGCGCCCGGGATATGCCCGGCCACTGGGTCGATCGGCTCGACTTCACCCTTGAATCGCGGCAACGCCCGGGCATCGAGCAGGGTCATGTCCGATTGGCCGAGGCGCTGTTGCAGCGCTTGGGCACTGACCATCAAGCTCGCATCCGGCGCCCCACTGAAAGTCCCGCGACTGTTCTGCGGCGGATCCAGACTCAAAGGCAAGCCGGCGGCGTGCCAGGCCTTGAGCCCACCGTCGAGGATGTACACGCCATCGCGCTTGCCCAGCCAGGCCAGCAACCACCAGCCCCGCGCGGCATAGGCGCCGGGACCGTCGTCGTACAGCACGACATCGCTATCGTTATCGATCCCCCAGGCCTTGAAGCGCTCGATCAACGCCTCGGGCTCGGGCAGCGGATGACGCCCGGTCACGCCTTTGATCACCGCCCCGCTCAGGTCGCGCTCAAGGTCCGCGAACGACGCATCGGCGATGTGACCCTCGGCATAACTGCGCTGACCGTAATCGGGGTCTTCCAAGGCAAAACGGCAATCGAGGATGACCAGCCCGGGCTGTGATCGCCGCTCTTCGAGGGCTTGAGGGCTGATGAGTTGCGCAATGGGCATGGTGAGCTCCTGTGGCTAAGTCGGGGGGTCGATCCTACTGCCCTTCCTCCAGGGTCTGGGCCAGGGGGACGTAATACTCTTTGAACAATGCATCCACCTCTTCGCGGGCCTGATCGGTCACAAAACCGGCCTCCAACACCAGCACCTGATACACGCCACGCTTGATGGCCTGCTCGCTCAGGTGGCTGAAGTTTTCCCGCGTGGTGCACAGGAACCGCACCCAGGACGTGAGGATGATCCAGGCATTGAGGGTCAGGGACTCGATCTGCACCCGGTCCATCTTCAGGATGCCGGCGGCAACGAAGCCTTCATAAATAGCGGTGCCATGGATCAGGCTGCGCTGGGAAAACCGTCGATAGCGCGCCGCAAGGTCCGGATCGCTGTCGAGCAGATGTTCCAGGTCCCTGTGCAGAAAACGGTAGCGCCACATGGCCGCCAGCAGCTCCTGCAAATAGAAGCGCTTGTCCTCCACCGTGGCCGCACGGCCCTGGGGCGGGCGCAAGAAGCTGTCCACCAGGTTCTCATATTCACTGAACAACACGGCGATGATCGCCTGCTTGTTGGGGAAGTGGTAATAGAGGTTGCCTGGGGACATGTCCATGTGGGCGGCAATGTGGTTGGTGCTGACGCTGCGCTCGCCTTGCTGGTTGAACAGCTCGAGGCTGTTCTGCACGATGCGCTCGCTGGTTTTCATTCGTGGGGCCATGGTTTGGGCTTTAATTCGACGAAGGCATTGATCGGCATCTTACGACCTATCGGTCACAGGAAAAACCCATCGCCGTTACGGATGCCATTGACTTTCTAGAGTATAAGCTCTAGAAAACATCCACTCTAATAATATCCGGTGCCCGACGATGCCTGCCGACGTTGCCTACCTGCACGAGTCTCAACAACAACTGGACGAGCTGCGGTCGCTCTTCGATGCCCAGCGCCAGGCCTACGCCGTCCAGCCGATGCCACCGGCCGAACAACGCCGACAATGGCTCAAGGCACTGCGTGAGGTATTGAGTGACGAACGCCAAGCCTTGATCGAAGCCATCAGCCAGGATTTCAGCCACCGCAGCGCCGACGAAACACTACTGGCCGAGCTGATGCCGAGCCTGCACGGCATCCATTACGCCAGCCGACACCTACGCGGCTGGATGAAACCTTCCCGGCGCAAGGTGGGCATGGCCTTCCAGCCAGCGTCGGCCAAAGTCGTGTACCAGCCGTTGGGCGTGGTCGGGGTCATCGTGCCGTGGAACTACCCGCTGTTCCTGGCCATCGGGCCGCTGACGGGAGCGCTGGCGGCGGGCAACCGGGTGATGCTCAAGCTCAGCGAATCGACACCGGCGACCGGCTTGCTGCTCAAGCGACTGTTGGCCCGGGTCTTTCCCCAGGACCTGGTGTGCGTGGTGCTTGGCGAAGCGGAGGTCGGCATGGCGTTTTCCAAGCTGCCCTTCGATCACCTGTTGTTCACCGGCGCCACCAGCATTGGCAAGCATGTCATGCGCGCCGCTGCCGAAAACCTGACCCCGGTCACCCTCGAGCTGGGTGGAAAGTCGCCGGCCATCGTGTCGACCGATGTGCCGCTCAAGGACGCCGCCGAACGCATCGCTTTCGGCAAGACCCTGAATGCCGGGCAAACCTGCGTCGCCCCGGACTACGTACTGGTACCGCAGAACCGCGTTGGCGAGTTCGTCGAGGCGTATCGCGAGGCGGTTCGCGGGTTTTATCCGACCCTGGCGGACAACCCGGACTACACCGCAATCATCAACGAACGACAGCTGGCGCGGCTCAACGGCTACATCAGCGACGCCACCAGCAAGGGCGCGCTGCTGATCGAACTGTTCGCCCAGGGCCAGGATCGCCGCATGGCCCACAGCCTGCTGCTCAACGTCAGCGATGAAATGACCGTCATGCAGGACGAAATTTTCGGCCCGCTGCTGCCTATCGTGCCCTATGAGCACTTGGACCAGGCGTTTGCCTACATCAATCAGCGACCTCGCCCGCTGGCGCTCTACTACTTCGGCTACAACAAGGCCGAGCAGAATCGCGTGCTCCACGAAACCCATTCCGGCGGCGTCAGCTTGAACGACACGCTGCTGCATGTCGCCCAGGACGACTTGCCATTCGGCGGCATCGGCCCCTCGGGAATGGGGCATTACCACGGGCATGAGGGTTTCCTGACCTTCAGCAAGGCCAAGGGCGTGCTGACCAAACAACGATTCAACGCCGCGAAGCTGATTTATCCCCCGTATGGCAAGCCTTTGCAGAAATTGATCCAGAAGCTGTTTGTCCGCTGACGCGTCTCTTGCCGGGTAATCACAATAATGAACCCAAGCCTCACCGATTCACCCGTGCTGTCACGGCGCGGCCTGCTGAAGTTCAGCCTCGGTGCCAGCGCCTTCCTGGCCACCGTCGGTGTGGGTGCCAGCCTGAGCGGTTGCTCGCCAAGCCAACCGGCCAACGGCCTGGCGGCCCTGCGCGACAGCGACCTGCCATTTTTACGCAGCGTCATCCCGGTGATGCTGGACGGTGCAGTGGCCGTCGGGCAGGTCCCCGCCGCCATTGACGCGACCCTGCTAAGCCTGGACAGCAGCCTGGCCCACCTGTCCCCCGCCATGCTCAAGCTCACGCGCCAACTGTTCGACGTGCTCACGCTGGGTATTACCCGCGGGCCACTGACCGGCGTCTGGGGCCCGTGGGAAAACGCCAGCGTCGATGACATCCGCCAGTTCCTCGGGCGGTGGGAAAACAGCTCGCTGGACCTGCTACAACAAGGCCACAACTCGTTGCTGCAACTGGTGATGATGGCCTGGTACGTCCGGCCCGAGGCCTGGGCGCATTGCGGGTATCCGGGGCCGCCCAAGATTTGAAAGCCATTGAGATCCTGTGGGAGCGAGCTTGCTCGCTCCCACAGGGTTCTTCATCGCCCGTTCATAACAATAAGAGAGCCCTGAACATGCCCGTACCCGATCTCTTCCGCGAAGGCCTGGCCCGTGGCTGGACCACCTACAACGGCGCGCAGTTGTCCCAGGACCTGATCCTGGAGGCGGACGTGGCCATCGTCGGCAGCGGTGCCGGTGGCGGTACCACGGCGGAAATACTCAGTGCTGCCGGCTACAAGGTGTTGCTGATCGAGGAGGGGCCGCTCAAGACCAGTCATGATTTCACGCTGCTTGAAGACCAGGCCTACAGCAGCCTGTATCAGGAAGGCCTCGGGCGCATGAGCAAGGACGGCGCCATCACCATTCTCCAGGGCCGGGCCGTCGGTGGCACGACGCTGATCAATTGGACCTCCAGCTTCCGCACGCCCGACCAGACCCTCGACCACTGGGCCGCCGAGCACAACGTCAAGGGCCACGGCCGCGCTGAAATGGCGCCCTGGTTTGCGCAGATGGAACAACGCCTGGGCGTGGCGCCGTGGCTGGTTCCGCCCAATGCCAACAACGACGTGATCCGCAAGGGTTGTGAACAATTGGGCTACGCCTGGCACGTCATCCCGCGCAACGTACGCGGCTGCTGGAACCTGGGCTATTGCGGCATGGGCTGCCCGACCAACGCCAAGCAGTCGATGCTGGTCACCACCATCCCGGCCACGCTGGACAAGGGCGGCGCGCTGCTTTACCTGGCGCGGGCCGAGCGTCTGACGATCAAAAATGATGCCGTCATCGGCCTCGAGTGCCAAGCCATGGACGAACGTTGCGTGGCGCCGACCGGACGGCGCATCACCGTCAAGGCGCGGCACTACGTGCTGGCGGGCGGCGGTATCAATAGCCCCGGATTGCTGCTGCGCTCCGATGCGCCAGACCCGCATCAACGCCTGGGCAAGCGCACCTTCCTGCACTTGGTGAACATGTCCGCCGGGCAATTCGACGAGGTCATCAACCCGTTCTACGGTGCGCCGCAATCGATTTATTCGGATCATTTCCAATGGCAGGACGGAACCACCGGCAAAATGTCCTACAAGCTTGAAGTCCCGCCCCTGCACCCGGCGCTGGCCGCCACGCTATTGGGCGGCTTCGGCCCCGAGAACGCCTTGCACATGTCCCGGCTGCCGCATACCCACGCCATGCTGGCGCTGTTGCGCGACGGCTTTCATCCAGACAGCCCCGGCGGCAGCGTCGAATTGCGCAGCGACGGCACGCCGGTGCTCGATTATCCCGTGACTCCGTATGCCTGGGATGGCCTGCGCCGGGCCTTCCACAGCATGGCCGAGATCCAGTTTGCCGGCGGCGCCAAGGCGGTCATGCCCTTGCACAACGATGCCCGCTACGTAAAGACCCTGGCCGAAGCCCGCACGCTGATCGACGGGCTCGACCTGGCGTTGTACCGCACACGCCTGGGCAGCGCCCACGTGATGGGCGGTTGCGCCATGGGTGAAGACCCGAAAACCGCCGTCACCGACAGCCTTGGCCGCCATCACCAACTGGGCAACCTGTCGATCCATGACGGCTCGCTGTTCCCCACCAGCATCGGTGCCAACCCGCAATTATCGGTGTACGGGCTGACCGCGCAATTGGCGACGGCCCTGGCCGAGCGCCTGAAAAATCCATGAATTTGCGGATTATTCGCAGCGTCTATAGTGCTTTCTTACGCAACAGCCGACTTGGCCGACCGAGAAGGCTGCGATACCATCCGACTCCCCAACGGACTCCCGCCAGGACGACGCGATGAACCGAGTGTTGTACCCAGGTACCTTCGACCCTATTACCAAGGGCCATGGCGATCTGGTCGAACGCGCCGCGCGCCTGTTCGACCATGTGATCATTGCCGTCGCCGCCAGCCCGAAGAAAAACCCGCTGTTCCCGCTGGAGCAACGTGTGGAACTGGCCCGCGAGGTCACCAAGCACCTGCCCAACGTCGAAGTGGTCGGTTTCTCGACGCTTTTGGCGCACTTTGCCAAGGAAAAAAACGCCAATGTGTTCCTGCGTGGCCTGCGGGCGGTCTCGGACTTCGAGTACGAGTTCCAACTGGCCAACATGAACCGCCAACTGGCACCGGACGTCGAGAGCCTGTTCCTGACGCCGTCTGAGCGCTATTCCTTCATTTCCTCGACCCTGGTACGGGAAATCGCGGCGCTGGGCGGAGATATCACCAAGTTCGTCCACCCGGCCGTGGCCGATGCGCTGACCCTGCGCTTCAAGAAATAATCCGCGGGCTGTGACCCGCTTCGCTGCCCAGCGCAGCGCAGTCCATCGCGCCCGCGTGCACTGCGCTCGCCAATGCGGCACAATTGCGCCCATACGTTTTCATATGCCCGGGCCCAACGCCCCGGCAGGAGCCTGCATGTCCCTGATCATCACCGACGACTGCATCAATTGCGACGTCTGCGAACCCGAATGCCCGAACGAGGCCATTTCCCAAGGCGAAGAGATCTACGTCATCGACCCGAACTTGTGCACCCAGTGCGTCGGCCATTACGACGAACCCCAGTGCCAGCAGGTCTGCCCGGTAGATTGCATCCCTCTGGACGAGGCTCATCCGGAAACTGAAGAACAGTTGATGGCCAAGTATCGCAAGATTACCGGCAAGGCTTGAGCCGGGTGGTCTTGTAGCGTCTTTGCCGACCTCTTCGCGAGCAAGCCCGCTCCCACAGGAATCGACTGTGCTCAGATAATTTGTGCCTAAGTACATCCCTTGTGGGAGCGGGCTTACTCGCGAAGAGGCCCTCAGCCACCACCCATATGTAACTGTTGACCTTCACTCCTGCCGCTCAAACCCCTCCCCAATACACCCCAGGCAGCGCACAAACGTGGCTTTTGCCGGGTCCACCACCAACGCCTTGCCCGCATCGCCTACCCCGCCGCCCAGCGCGGTAAAGGGCAACGACACCACGAATGCCCCGGCACCGACCACAGTAGCGGCCAGCAGCAGCGGACGGGCGATCAGCAGATCGCCGATCATGGCAAAGGCAGGAGGATTCTGGATGGTATAGCGTGGGTCGCCGCTGCCGTCGCTTGCCAAGGCAGGCAAACCGACACTCAGCAGCAGCGCGAGAACGACAGGTCGAAGCAGTTTCATCGGGCGATCCTTCGGCTAAATCAGTATGAAAGTGGCCTGTGTGGCTAGTTCGTTAGCTCAAATTCGGATGCCAGAAGTCCATAGCCAAGGCGCTGTGACGAGTCATAGCCCGCTATGGCGAGGAACAGCAACGCAGGATATGGACTTCTGGCGCCGAAGTTGACTAACAGAACTAGCCACACAGGCCACTTGACTATAGACCGTAGGACAAATCAGCTCTGGCAGCGCGGACACCAGACGCTCGCACGCTGGCCCAGGCGGATTTCCCGCAGCCCCGTGCCACACACCTTGCACAGCTCCCCGCCGCGGCCGTAGACGAACAGTTCCTGCTGGAAATAGCCGGGCTGGCCATCTCCGCCGATAAAGTCCCGCAGCGTGGTGCCGCCGCGCTCGATGGCATGGGCGAGGATGCGCTTGATCTCGATCGCCAGCTTCAGGTAACGCGCCCGGGAAATGCCTCCGGCGGCCCGGCGCGGATCGATCCCGGCGGCGAACAACGCCTCGGTCGCGTAGATATTGCCCACCCCCACCACCACCGCGTTGTCCATGATGAACGGCTTGACCGCCATGGAACGCCCCCGCGAAAGCTGGAACAACCGTTCACCATCGAACAGGTCGGTCAACGGCTCGGGGCCAAGGCGAATCAACAGCTCATGATTGAACGGATCAAGGCTCCAGAGCATCGCGCCGAAGCGGCGAGGGTCGGTGTAGCGCAAGGCCAGCCCGGACTCCAGCTCGATGTCCACGTGCTCGTGCTTGGCGGCAGGCATGCCGACCTCCACCAAGCGCAGGTTGCCGGACATGCCCAGGTGGCTGATCAACGTGCCGACCTCGGCATTGATCAACAGGTACTTGGCCCGCCGCTCGACCTGCACGATGCGCTGGCCCGAAAGCCGCACGTCGAGATCTTCCGGGATCGGCCAGCGCAGGCGGCGGTCGCGGACCACCACGCGACTGACTCGCTGGCCTTCAAGATGGGGCGCGATGCCGCGACGGGTGGTTTCGACTTCCGGCAGTTCTGGCATGGAGTTCTCGCATCAGGCGAAGCACCGCACTCAACGAGAGGCGAGGTCGCGAATTTCCTGTTTCTGGGTCTGGAAGTCGTATTCCGACAAACCGATGTAATCGAGCACAAGGCTGCCGACGCAATCCCACTCGTGGTCTTCGGCCTGATTGCCGAGCACCCGGTGGGACGCACAGATGTTTTCGGACATTTTCAGGATCGCCAGCAGGTTCTTCAGTTGGCTGTTGTTGCGTGAAGACTCGTCGCTGAAGATCGCCAGGGCGTTGTGGTGGTTGGCGATGGCCTGGCTGACGTGATCCGGCAAGCGCCAGGACTTGGAGGTGTAGTAACCGACCACGGCATGGTTGGTGTTGAACACGCGGTTCTCGCTGTCCACCACCCGGCACTCGGCGCTGGCATTGGCGTAGGCCTCTTCCAGCACGCCCATGTAGTTGGGGAACTGCTTGAGCATCAACGGCACGCCGCAGTCGTGGAACAACCCCAATGCATAGGCTTCGTCGCCATTTTCCAGGCCGACGCGCTTGGCCAGGGTCAGGCAAGTCATCGCCACATCCTGTGCGGTATCCCAGAAGCGGTTCAGGGTGACGATGGCGTCGTCGTGCAACTCGCCCTTGATCGACTGCGCGTTGATCAGGTTGATGATCGAACGGCTGCCCAACAGGTTCACCGCGCGCTGGATCGAGGTGATCTTGTTGTGCAAGCCGTAGTACGGCGAGTTGACGATCTTGAGCAGGGCCCCGGAAAGACCAGGATCGTGGGAGATCAGCTTGGCGATGGCCTCCAGGTCCGGGTCGGGCATGTACTGTTCCATCTGCAGATCCACCATGATCTGCGGCTGGGGCGGCACGCTGATGCCTTGCAAGGACTGTTGGATCTGTTCGGCGGAAAGTTCTTTGGACATGAGTACACACTCCGGGTCAGGCGGGGATTCTAACCCTTAAAGATGGATCCGATACACCGCCGGGTAGATCGACGGAACTTTCCTTCAGGCGCAGGCTTCGGACTTTACAGGGCCGACATTCAAGCCTGCATAAAGGCTTGAGTCGGCAGCCCAGCCACTCAGCTTGAGGAGATTTTTCATGCCTGGCTCCCTGAACAACAAACGTGTCGCCATCCTCGTGACCGACGGTTTTGAACAGGCCGAACTGACCGGCCCCCAACAGGCCCTGGAACAGGCCGGCGTCAAGGTGGACATCGTTTCGGCCCGCGAAGGCCAGGTCAAAGGTTGGAACCATGACCAGCCGGCCGACGACTTCCGGATCGACCTGACTTTCAAGGCCGCCAATGTCGAGCAATACGACGCCGTGGTGCTGCCCGGTGGCGTGCAGAACTCCGACACCATCCGCATCGACGCCGATGCCCAGAAGCTGGTCAAAAGCTTCGAGGCGGCGGGCAAGCCCATTGCGGTGATTTGCCATGGCGGCTGGCTGCTGGTGTCGAGCGGGCTGGTCAAGGGCAAGACCATGACCAGCTACAAAACCCTCAAGGATGACCTGGTCAACGCCGGCGCGAACTGGGTCGATAAGGAAGTGGTCAAGGACGGCACGTTGATCAGCAGCCGCCAGCCCGATGACATCCCGGCGTTCAACCGCGAGTTGATCAGCGCGTTGTCCGCCTGAGCCTGCTGCGCTCTGTGTAGGAGCTGGCGAAGCCTGCGATCTTTTGATCTTGATCTTGATCTTTCGCTTACGATTCAAGTGTCTGGGGAAAGATCGCAGCCTCGTTTCACTCGACAGCTCCTACATAGCTCCTACATAGCTTCTACGCAGCTTCTACGGCTAAGCGAGAGTGTGCTTGCTCACCGCATGTCCACCGCAAGCCCCGCCAGAGTTGCAACACGGTATACTCCCGCTCTTTTTTCCGGAGCGACGTCATGTCCCTGCCTAGCCTGCGCCTCAAAGCCAACGCCGACCGTCGCCTGCGCGCCGGCCACCTGTGGGTCTACAGCAACGAAATCGATGTAGCCGCCACGCCGCTGCACGGCTTCAAGGCCGGCGACCAGGCCATCCTCGAAGCCGCCGGCGGCAAGCCGCTGGGCATCGTTGCGATGAGCCCCAACAACCTGATCTGCGCCCGGCTGCTGTCCCGTGACGTGAAGCTGCCGCTGGACAAATCCCTGCTGGTGCATCGCCTCAATGTGGCGTTGTCCCTGCGCGAGCGGCTGTTCGACAAGCCGTTCTATCGCCTGGTCTACGGTGACTCCGACCTGTTGCCAGGCCTGGTGGTCGACCGTTTCGGCGACATCCTGGTGGTGCAGATCGCCTCGGCCACCATGGAAGCCCACAAGGACGACGTGATCGCCGCCCTGACCCAGGTGCTCAAGCCCAGCGGCATCCTGTTCAAGAACGACTCCGCGGCCCGTGACGCCGAAGGCCTGAACCGCTACGTCGAGACCGTGTTCGGCCTGGTGCCGGAATGGGTCGCGCTGGAAGAGAACGGCGTGAAGTTCGAAGCACCGGTCATGGAAGGCCAGAAAACCGGCTGGTTCTACGACCACCGCATGAACCGCGCACGCCTGGCCCCGTACGCCAAGGGCAAGCGTGTACTGGACCTGTTCAGCTACATCGGCGGCTGGGGCGTGCAAGCCGCAGCGTTCGGCGCCAGTGAAGTGTTCTGCGTCGATGCCTCGGCCTTCGCCCTCGACGGTGTCGAGCGCAACGCCGCGCTGAACGGCTTCGCCGAGAAGCTGACCTGCATCGAAGGCGACGTGTTCGAAGCCCTGAAGGAACTCAAGGCCAGCGAAGAACGTTTCGACGTGATCGTGGCCGACCCACCCGCTTTCATCAAGCGCAAGAAAGACCTGAAGAACGGTGAAGGCGCCTATCGCCGCCTCAACGAACAAGCCATGCGCCTGCTCAGCAAGGACGGCATCCTGGTCAGCGCTTCGTGCTCGATGCACCTGCCCGAAGACGATCTGCAAAACATCCTGCTGACCAGCGCCCGTCATCTGGACCGCAACATTCAACTGCTCGAACGCGGCGGCCAGGGGCCAGACCATCCGGTACACCCGGCCATTGCCGAAACCCGCTACATCAAGAGCATCACCTGCCGGTTGTTGCCCAACAGCTGAGGCCGGGCGGGGCCAGGGCCATAGCGCTGTGCCCCGCACACTCCAATTGCACTCTGATCGCAGCCTCGGCTGCGATTTTTTTTGCATGTCTGAATAAGTCCGTAGGAGAACCCCCACGCAATTACCAGAGCCTTCCTACTCAATCTCCCCCACGCCTGGCCGGCATGACGCATTAGGATTGAAAGCGCACCTCAGGCACGTCTTGGAACTGTTCGATGACTGATCCGCAAAACCGCCTGGCCGCCCGCAAACCGGCCATCGTCGGCCTATTGCTGACACTGACACTGCTCGGCGTCTTTCCAATCGACGTCGTACTGCCTTCGTTCCCCGCCCTCTCCGAGCACTTTGAACGTCCATCGTCGGACATTGCCCTGTCTGTCAGCCTGTACGCAGTGGGCATCGCCCTTTCGCAACTGCTGGTTGGCCCACTCTCCGACACCATGGGGCGAAAAAACCTGCTGCTGATCGGGATCGCTGTTTCAGCGGTCGGCGCAGCAGGTTGCGTGCTTGCCGATGGCTACTGGTCTTTTTTGCTGTTGCGTATTGTCCAAGCCTTGGGGTGTGGCTGCTTCGTGCTGTCCCAAGCGCTGATCCAGGACCTGTTCACCGGCCGGGAACAGCAGCGACTTCGTATTTTCCTGGTCACCTGCGGGGGGATTTTCATTTCCGTTTCGCCCCTGGCCGGCACCGGCCTGCAAAGCTGGATGGGCTGGCGTGGCAGCTTCCTGGTGTTCATTGCCCTGGCAATCGGCGCATTCATCGGCGCCAGTCGTTTACTTCAACGTGGCGCGGCAGGCAGCCAACCCAGGCGATTGGAACTCATCGCTGCCTATCGAAAGGTCTGCCGCGACTTCAGCTTCATGGCCTATTGGCTCACCTCGGCGCTGGCTTTTTCCTGCCATTTCTCGTTCATCGTCATTTCGCCATTGGTCTTGATCGACCAGTTGCACCTCTCGCCCGAAGCTTTTTCACTGGCGCTGCTGGGCTATGGCTTGGCCTACATTGGCGGGGGCGTGGTGGCGACCGTGCTGAGCAATCGCATCGACTCGCAGACGCAAATCATCACCGGCCTGGGCCTGATCCTCGCGGCAGGGATCCTGATGCTGGGGCTTTCCAGTCACCTTGGCTTGTCGGTCACCACCCTGCTGCTGCCCATGATCGTGTGCACCGCCGGGACAACCATTGCCCGCGCAGCCGCACACACCCAAGCCATGAATAGATTTCCCGGGCAGGCCGGCACATCGGCCTCGGCCGGTAGCGTGCTGATCTTCATCGTCGGCGGGCTGACCAGCGCCGCGATCAGCCTCACCCCGCTGGACTTGCAGGTTACCCTGGCCCTCTGCCTGGTCCTGCTCAGCCTGCTGGGGCTGGCCCTCAATGCCCTGGTCCGGCATCGCTACAGGGGCTTGCTGGCCGACTGAACCCTGCCAGTCGTCATCCTACGCACGACATTGGCGCCCAATCAGCGCTTTGCGTCATTTCATCCTGGCGCCAGCGGTGTAGAATCGCGACATTCATCGCCATTCATCCCCGGCGGGTTTATGAGCTCATGCTGAGGCGCGCAGTGATCCTGCAAAGTCATCAGCCACTTCCGGACACACGGCCAAACCCGGGTATTCCAGACGTTGACGCAAGCTCACTTCCCCATTGATACCTGATAAGTACCTGTTTAGCCGCCCGGAGTGCTCCATGCCTGATTACCGCTCGAAAACATCCACCCATGGCCGCAACATGGCCGGCGCCCGTGCCTTGTGGCGCGCCACGGGGATGAAGGATGACGACTTCAAGAAGCCGATCATCGCCATTGCCAACTCCTTCACCCAGTTCGTGCCCGGCCACGTCCACCTCAAGGACCTCGGACAACTGGTTGCCCGGGAAATCGAACGCGTCGGCGGCGTAGCGAAAGAATTCAACACCATCGCCGTGGACGACGGCATCGCCATGGGTCACGACGGCATGCTCTATTCGCTGCCGAGCCGCGAGATCATCGCCGACTCCGTCGAATACATGGTCAACGCCCACTGCGCCGACGCCATCGTGTGCATTTCCAACTGCGACAAGATCACCCCGGGCATGCTCATGGCCGCCCTGCGCCTGAACATCCCGGTGATCTTCGTCTCCGGCGGCCCGATGGAAGCCGGCAAGACCAAGCTCGCCAGCCACGGCCTCGACCTGGTCGACGCCATGGTGATCGCCGCCGACTCCAGCGCCTCTGACGAGAAGGTTGCCGAGTACGAGCGCAGCGCCTGCCCGACCTGCGGTTCGTGCTCCGGCATGTTCACCGCCAACTCGATGAACTGCCTGACCGAAGCCCTGGGCCTGGCCCTGCCGGGCAACGGTTCGACCCTGGCCACCCACAGCGATCGCGAACAGCTGTTCCTGCAGGCCGGCCGGACGATCGTCGAGCTGTGCAAGCGCTACTACGGCGAGAACGACGACTCGGTGTTGCCGCGCAACATCGCCAACTTCAAGGCGTTCGAAAACGCCATGACCCTGGACATCGCCATGGGCGGTTCCACCAACACCATCCTGCACTTGCTGGCCGCGGCCCAGGAAGCCGAGATCGATTTCGACCTGCGCGACATCGACCGCCTGTCCCGTCACGTGCCGCAACTGTGCAAGGTCGCGCCGAACATCCAGAAGTACCACATGGAAGACGTGCACCGTGCCGGCGGGATCTTCAGCATCCTCGGCTCCCTGGCCCGTGGCGGCCTGTTGCACACCGACCTGCCGACCGTGCACAGCAAGACCATGGCCGAAGGCATCGCCAAGTGGGACATCACCCAGACCACCGACGAGGCCGTGCATCACTTCTTCAAGGCCGGCCCGGCGGGCATCCCGACGCAAACCGCGTTCAGCCAGTCGACCCGTTGGGAAACCCTGGACGACGATCGTGAAAACGGCTGCATCCGCAGCGTCGAGCACGCCTATTCCAAGGAAGGTGGCCTGGCCGTGCTGTACGGCAACATCGCCCTGGATGGCTGCGTGGTGAAAACCGCCGGCGTCGACGAGTCGATCCATGTGTTCGAAGGCAACGCGAAGATTTTCGAAAGCCAGGACAGCGCCGTGCGCGGCATCCTCGCTGACGAAGTGAAGGCCGGCGACATCGTGATCATTCGTTACGAAGGTCCGAAAGGCGGCCCGGGCATGCAGGAAATGCTCTACCCGACCTCCTACCTGAAGTCCAAAGGCCTGGGCAAAGCCTGCGCCTTGTTGACCGATGGCCGGTTCTCCGGCGGTACCTCGGGCCTGTCCATCGGCCACGCTTCGCCGGAAGCAGCGGCGGGCGGTGCCATCGGCTTGGTGCGCGATGGCGACAAAGTCCTGATCGACATTCCGAACCGCTCGATCAACCTGTTGATCAGCGACGAAGAACTGGCCGGGCGCCGCGTCGAACAGGACAACAAGGGCTGGAAACCGGTGGAAGTGCGTCCACGCAAAGTCACCACGGCTCTCAAGGCCTACGCCCTGCTCGCCACCAGCGCCGACAAGGGCGCGGTGCGTAACAAGGCAATGCTCGACGGCCTGTAAGCGTCGACAACGCCCATAAAAAGCCCCGCCAAGTGCGGGGCTTTTTTTGATTCCAGTTCGCCCCTTGGAGCCAAGTGCTCTTTGTGGCGAGGGAGCTTGCGCCCTCGCCACGGGTTCATCCCCTTTCGAATCCCTGATAATCCCTGTGGGACGGGGGTTACTGGATATCTTCCGGTTTGACGATCACCCAGTTCTTGTCCGCCGTCACCGACAGCCCTTCCTTGGCCTGGGCGGCAGCGTGCTTGGCCATCATGCCGTTAATCTGGGTCATGTATTTGTCCTTGCGGTTGACCCACAGATGGATGCCGCCCTTGGCCACGTCCACATCGTGGAACAGCATGTAGCCGTCACTGCTCGGCGTGTCACCGGCCACCAGCACCGGTTTCTTCCATTCGTCGATGTACGTCAGGATCGCCGCGTGCTTGCCGGCCATCCAGGTCGCCGGGGTCCACAGGTAAGGCGTGTACTCCAGATCAAGGTTGGCCTTCTCGTCATACTTGCCCGCGGTGATTTGTTTGCGGGCGGTGGTCAGCTCGCCAGTCTTGCGGTCCTTGAGCAACGTGGTCACGCCGATCACGTTCTGCGGCTTGAGGTTGTAGCCATACTTCGGATCCGAGGCGACCATGCGCACCAGCTCTTCGGAAGCGGCGGTCATGACATAGACCTCGATGCCGTTTTCCATCAGCTTGTTATACAGCTCGGCCTGGCCGGTGAAGATTTTCGGTGGGTTGACGCTGTACTGGACCACCTTGTCGCCGTCGTAATACGTGGTCTGCACTGGCTTGCCGGACGCCATCAGTTCGTCGACGTAGCCCTTGAGCTCCTTGAGGGTAAAGCCGGAAAACACCTGGGCCACCCAGGGGTAGCAGACCATGTCATCGACTTCGCACAGGCGGTAGTAATAGCTGAACAGGCTTTCCTTGTGGTCGGCGGTGTCCTTGAACGGCATCAGCTTCAAGGACGGGTCCAGGGTTTCCCGGGTGATGAGGCCCTTGTTCTCCAGGAACGGCAGCAACGACTCCTCAAGGTCGTAGCGGTAACTGGTGTTGTCCATGTCGAACACCGCGTAGTTACCCTTGTTGGCGTTGGCCGCGATCATCGCCTCCAGGGCCTTGGCTTGTTCCGCCGGCCAGTGCTTGAGGTCAGTGGCCAGTGCCTGGCCAACAAGACCAAGGCTCAAGGCGACAGCGAGAAAACGAGGTACGAGCTTCATCGGCATTTCTCCCGGGTTCAAAAGAACTCGACGCTAACAAATGCTTGTGACAGTCCTCGCCTACCCGCGACCGCTTACGTCTTGATAGCGCCAGTGACATATCCGTAAACGTCGCCGCCTTATTCCATAAACGACAATCCAGATGCGTTTTTAGTATTAACTCGTTAGTTATCAGGCTATTAGGCTCACTGGCTCGCAGTCGCGGCCTCAGGTGACTGGCACCCGCCTTATCAGAGTTTTTTGATGAATCTGCCGCGGATCCTCAATCCTCAGATATCGCTCCACATGGCCTACAGCTTTTCCCACACCTCAAAGCTATAGGCCGGCTTGTCCCCTTCGGCCGGGTTTGGCTGGCTCGAAACCAGCGTCCACTGGCTCGGATCAAATGCCGGGAACCACGCATCCCCTTCCGGGCTCAGCGCCACGCGGGTCAGGTACAGCCGATCCGCCTGCTCCAGGGCCTGGGCGTACAGTTGGGCACCGCCAATCAGCATCAACTCGTCGACGCCTTGTTCCTGCGCCCACGCTTGGGCCCGCGCCACCGCGGCCTCCAGGGTGGAAAACACTTCTGCGCCCTCCAGCACCAGGCCCGGCTGACGGCTGACCACGATGTTCAGGCGTCCCGGCAGCGGTCGACCGAGGGAATCCCAGGTCTTGCGCCCCATGATGATCGGCTTGCCCAGGGTGGTGGCCTTGAAGTATTTGAAATCCCCCGGCAGGTGCCAGGGCATGCGGTTGTCGACGCCGATCACACGGTTTTCACCGAGGGCTGCGATCAGGCTTAAAGGGAGAGTTTTGTTCATGGCCGCGAGGATACCAGAGGCCCGGCGTACCCCGACAGGCATCACAGCGGTTATGCTCAACCCTCATTCGAGCAACGGAAGCACCCGTGACAGCACTGCAGAACCTCTGGTTGACCGAGACGATACGCCTGCGTGAAGAACACGCCGGCCCGCTCGAGGACCAGGAAGCCAATCGCCTGGCCCGTGCGGCAGGCGGCGACTTAGCCACTCGCATCCACCACCGCGCCCGCTGGCTGGCCGAACGCGATGGCCTCACCGCGGCCCTGCACCACTGGCTGCAAGGGGCGCGCCTGGCGCTGATCGCATTGGCGCTGCTCGCCATCATCAGCGGCGCCGGCCTGGGCTTTGCCGCACTCGGCGACGGGCAGGCACCGGTCAATGTGTTCTGGGCCTTGGGCAGTCTGTTGGGGCTGAACCTGATCCTGCTTATCGGCTGGGCCCTGGGCCTGATATTCGCTGGCGAGCAAGGCGCAACGCTGGGACGCCTGTGGTTGTGGCTCAGCGAAAAATTCGCCCGCGACGCCAAGGCTGCCCACCTGGCTCCGGCCCTGCTGCTGTTGCTGCAACGGCACAAACTCAATCGCTGGGCCCTCGGTGTGTTGGTCAACGGCCTGTGGCTGCTGGCGATGCTCAGCGCGCTGGTCATCGTGCTTCTGCTGATGGCGACCCGGCGCTATGGCTTCGTCTGGGAAACCACCCTCCTCGGCGGTGAGACCTTCGTCGCCATGACCCAGGCCCTCGGCGCGCTGCCCGCCCTGCTGGGTTTCAGCGTGCCAACGGTGGAAATGATCCGCGCCAGTGGCGACGGAGCCCTGAACATCGAGAGCGCCCGCCAGGCCTGGGCCACCTGGCTAGTGGGGGTGCTGCTGGTCTATGGCCTGTTGCCGCGCTTGTGCCTGGCACTGCTGTGCCTGTGGCGCTGGCGGCGCGGCCGCACCACCCTGCGCCTGGACTTGAACCTGCCCGGCTATGCCCAATTGCGTGAACGGCTGATGCCCAGCAGCGAGCGACTGGGCGTCAACGACGCCGCCCCCGCGCAATTGCATCGAGTCGAAAGTGCTGTCAGTGCAATGGACAGCGACGGCGCGCTGCTGGTGGCAATCGAGTTGGACGATCGACCCTGGCCACCCAAGCTGCCCGAGACCGTGAAAAACGCCGGCATTCTCGACAGCCGCGACTCTCGCCACAAACTCCTTGAACAACTGTCGCGCTTTCCCCCTGCGCGCCTGGCCATTGCCTGTGACCCACGCCGTTCACCGGACCGCGGCAGCCTGGCGCTGATCGCCGAGCTGGCCCGTTGCGCCAGCGCCACCCGCGTCTGGCTGTTGCAGGCACCGCCCGGCGAAGCGCTGGACGCCGAGCGCCTGGGCGACTGGCATACCGCACTGCAACAGTTGCAGTTGCCCTTCGCCGACTGCATGCCCTTGAACTGGCTGGAGACCGGCCATGACTGAGCCCATGAAGCCGCTGAAGCTGGCGGTGGTCGGCCACACCAATGTGGGCAAGACCTCGCTGCTGCGTACCTTGACCCGCGACGTCGGCTTCGGCGAAGTGTCCCATCGCCCGAGCACCACTCGGCATGTCGAGGGCGCGCGCCTGTCGGTGGATGGCGAAGCGCTGCTGGAACTGTACGACACGCCAGGCCTGGAGGACGCCATCGCCCTGCTCGATTACCTCGAGCGCCTGGAGCGTCCTGGCGAACGCCTGGATGGCCCGGCGCGCCTGGCCCGCTTCCTCGAGGGCAGCGAGGCGCGGCAACGCTTCGAACAAGAAGCCAAGGTACTGCGCCAACTGCTCGCCAGCGACGCCGGGCTGTATGTGATCGATGCCCGGGAGCCAGTGCTGGCCAAGTACCGCGATGAACTGGAAGTGCTCGCCAGTTGTGGCAAGCCGCTGCTGCCCGTGTTGAACTTCGTCAGCAGCGCCCACCATCGCGAGCCCGACTGGCGCGAAGCCCTGGCGCGATTGGGGCTGCACGCCCTGGTACGTTTTGACAGCGTGGCCCCGCCCGAGGACGGCGAGCGGCGCCTGTATGAGAGCCTCGCGCTGTTGCTGGAAAGCGCCCGTGAGCGGTTGGATCGACTGGTCGCCGACCAACAGGTTCAACGCCTGGCCCGGCAGCAGAGCGCGGCGCGCGTGATCGCTGAACTGCTGATCGACTGCGCCGCCTGCCGACGCAGCGTCGCCAGCGACGCCGAGCTGGAACGCGAGGCCATCAGTGAACTGCGCAACGCGGTGCGCCAGCGCGAACAGCGTTGTGTCGAGGCCCTGCTCAAGCTCTATGCTTTCCGTCCCCAGGACGCCGCCGCCAGCGACCTGCCGCTGCTCGACGGACGCTGGGGCGACGACCTGTTCAACCCCGAGACCCTCAAGCAACTGGGCGTGCGCGTCGGTGGCGGGATCGCGGCGGGCGCGGCGGCCGGGGCTGGCGTCGATTTGCTGGTGGGCGGCCTGACCCTTGGGGCCGCCGCCCTGGCCGGGGCCATTGTCGGCGGCACCCTGCAAACCGCCCGCAGCTATGGCAACCGTCTGATGGGCAAGCTCAAGGGCCAACGGGAACTGACAGTGGACGACAGCGTGCTGCGCCTGTTGGCCCTGCGCCAACGCCAACTGCTGCAAGCCCTCAACCAGCGCGGCCATGCGGCGATGGACAGCATCCGCATCGCCACGCCCCAGGACAAGACCTGGCGCGAAGGCAAGCTGCCCGAAGCCTTGAACAAGGCGCGGGCGCATCCGCAATGGTCATCCCTGAATACTCAACCGCGATTGAGCCAGGCAGAGCGCCAAGAGCTGATAGAGCAGCTGGCCGAGCAGCTCTGAACGACACGAAACCTTGCTCCCACTGGGCTCTGTAGGAGCTGGCGAAGCCTGCGATCTTTTGATCTTTTGATCTTTCGCTTGAGATTCAAGTGTTTTGGAAAGATCGCAGCCTCGTTGCACTCGACAGCTCCTACGCAGCTCCTACATAGCTCCTACATAGCTCCTACATAGCTCCTACGCAGCTCCTTCGGCCCAACGGGGATAAATCCCCTCGCCACAAAAGCAATCCATCAGTCGTTGCTCAAGGCCTTGAGGGCCGCCGCCGCTTCAGGCAACTCCAGTTCACTGAATACCTTCACGCCATGGCGCTTGAGCAACGCAGCCGTCACGCCTTCGCCGCTGACCTTCACACCGCTGAACGTTCCATCATAGGTCTGCAGGTTGCCGCACGACGGGCTGTTGGCCTTGAGCACGGCGATGCGGATGCCGTGTTCACGCACCCGCTCCAACGCTTGATACGCGCCTGACAGGAACTGCGCACTCACATCCTCGCCGTCGGTGGTGATGACCATTGCCTGGTCGTCGAGCACTTGCGCCCCCTGCCCGCCAGCAATCTCCGCCGCCGCCCGAGGCGTGGGCAAGCCGCCGGCGACTTCCGGGCACAGCGGCACGATCCGGCCTTCGTCGAGCCACTGCTGAAGTTGATCGAACGGCCCGCTGGCGCCGCCGTCGTAACGCACGCGATGCCCGAGCAGGCAGCGACTGACCAAGACCTTTTCCATCTCAGAACAACTCATTGCCACGACGACGAAACCAACCGGTCAAGGACAGGCGATTGCGCGTGGCCGGCAGCACTTCATGGGGAATGCCCCCCGACAGGAACACCACCAGGCAACCGCCGATGGGCACCACCTCCCGCTCCACGCCATCCTCCAGGTACATGCGCAACTGGCCGCCGTGCTCCGGTAGCCAATCATCGTCGTTGAGGTAGAGCACCGCCGACACCATGCGTCGGTCGTCATCGCGAAAGCGGTCGACATGCCTGAGGTAGAACGCGCCGGGTGGGTAGAGGGCAAAGTGACTTTCGAAGTCTTCCAGGCCCAGGAACAACCCACGATTCATCGCCTCGCGCAGGCTGTCCATCAGCGCCAGGTAATGGTCGCAGGCTTGCGCCTGGCCGGGTTCGATCCACTGGATGTGATCACCCCGGATCCCTTCGCGGATCTCCGAGAACGGCCCGCGCCCGACCGCTGCCGGGGCCAGTTCGCCCTCGGCGGCACGCTGGCGGCATTCAGCCGCCAGGGTGCGGGTCAGCGCATCCGGCAGGAAGAGGTTCTGCTGCGACCAGCCGCGCTCGGCCAGGTCGTCGACGATACGTAACAGCAGCGGGTGATCAGAAGGTATTTGCATGGCGCGCATAGTATGCCTGTGCCTGCAAAACCGACAGCGCCACGCAGCGGGTTCGCTGCGTCAGTTCGCTGCGTCAAATTGCACCGCCGTACGAACTTGATACGAATTCTCGACAAGACCCCACACCCCACGGAGAATAGTCGGCTGCTGACAGGAGTCCCTATGCGCCGTTTGCTTTTCTCACTGTTGATGTTCTGCGTTTTGCCCGCCTGGGCAGACAGCTACGACCAGTTGTACAAGGTCGCCGGCTGGCCGCAACAGCGGGCGCATTTCAGTGACGCCTTGAGCGCTGCCCAGCAGCGCTATCAGAGCAGCCTGCCGCCGGCGGTGTTCCAGGCCCTGGTGAACAACAGCAATCAACGTTTTGCCCCCCAGGCCATGGACCAGCGGGCCGAGGCGCAAATGCGCAGCAATCTTCAAGACCCGAGCCCGGCCCTGAGCTTTTTCCAATCGCCCCTGGGCCGCAAGGTCGTGGCGGCCGAGTTGCTGGCGACCCGGCGCGATCAATTGGCGAAAAACGCCAAGGGCCTGCCGAAGATGCCCGCCAGCGACAACCGCCTGTTGATCATCGGCCACCTGGCCCAGGCCCTGCCCGCCCGCGAGGCCGGCGCCGAAGTCAGCCTGGCGATCGCCGGCGTGGCGGCCGACAGCCTGAGCTCGATGATCCCGGGGCTCCTGGGGGCCGGCCAGGCCCAAGGCATGCTCAATGGCCAGCGCCAACGGTTGATGGAACAGATCGGCGCGGACCTGAACAACACGCTGCTATACGTCTACCGTGACCTGACGGATACCGAACTGGAAGAGTTCGCCACCTTCGCCGAATCGACCGAGGGCCAGGCTTATTATCAAGCGGCCTTGGCGGCGATTCGGGCGGGATTGGCGGTGGGGCAGAATCTCGGGCAGTAGATAGATCATCCGCGTCTGCCATACCGCTTTCGCGAGCAAGCCCGCGAAGGCGATTGATCAGTCACCGCCGAACCCGGCTCATCCGCTTGCTCAAGAACCCAAACATCTCCTGCCGCATCGCCAGCGCCTCATTCGCCAAATGATGGCGCCCCTCGGGCAACATCAACACCTGCGGCCGATCGAACTTGCTGCGCAGCACTTGCAGGTTATGCACCCAATCCACCGTCATGTCCGCCTGCCCCTGCACGATCAAGGGCTGGCGCGGGCTGCTCGGGGCGGCTTCGATACGTTTGATCCATTGCCCCAACGCGCCCACCCAGGCGGTGGGCAGGCGCAGAGGTTGCAATGGGTCGGCTTGCAGGAAGGGCAGGAACTGCGGGTCGGTGGAGTTCTCGCTGAAACGCCGGGCGATACCGCTCACGAAGGGCTTGAGCAGGTAATAACTCAGGCGCGACCACCCCCAGGCCCGCGGCCGCACCAGGGGCGATAGCAGGATGACCTGGCCCTGGGCCGGGCTCTGCGCGCCCTGATTGAGCACGTGATCGACGACAATGGCCCCGCCGGTGCTTTGCCCGCATAGATGCCAGGGCTGCGGCAGGCCCAGCGTCCCGGCCTCGGCCAACAGCCCCTGCAACGTGGCCTGGTACTCGGCAAAATCCTCGATGCTGGCGCGTTCGCCGCTGGACAGGCCGTGTCCCGGCAGGTCGCAGGCGATCACCGCGAATTTCTGCTCCAGGGCCCACTCGATCAAGTGGCGATACAGCCCCATGTGATCGTAGTAACCGTGGAACACAAACAAGGTCGCCACGGCTTTTTCCGGCCACCAGACCTGGCTGACCAACTCATACCCGCCCACTTCGAAGCGCCCCAACCCCTTGCGCACGACGCGCTGGGGAAAGTCCAGCCCATAGAACCGCTGGTAGGCCTGGGCTTGCTCGGACAGGGCTTGCCACTGGGCCAGCGGTTGCAGGCTGGCACGCAGGAGATCGGGGTCGAAAGTGGCAGGCATCAAGATTTCCAGGCATAGGCGCATCGCGCGAAACAGACTTTGTAGGCCTGCGATATTCATCTGTCGCGGCAGGCATGGCAAGCTACGCGCCTTCAGAGGATCGACTCCATGCGCCCGTCCCACCGCACGACCTTGCTCGCCAGCCTGCTCGCCCTCGGATGCGCCGTCGTCTTGTGGATGGCCTACGACTGGTTCCAAGGCCGTTTCCTGCGGGCCTTCAGCCAACACACAGCGGTGTTTTCCGGCGATCCTCTGCGCCTGCCTGCCGATCTGGCCGGCCCCGGCGCAATACGCCTGGTGCATTTCTGGGACCCGGCGTGCCCATGCAATGTCGGCAACCAGCAGCACCTTTCCGAGTTGATCGATAAATATGTGCCGCAAGGCGTCGAGTTTTATGCAGTACAAAAAGCCGGCAGCCAAGGTCAGCTGCCGGCCACGTTGAGCCACTTGAAAACCCTCCCGGCGCTCCCCGGCTCGAGCCAGATTCCTGCAAGCCCGGCCGTGGCGATCTGGGATCGCAGCGGCAAACTGGCGTACTTCGGCCCCTACAGCGAAGGCCTGACCTGCAACTCGAGCAACAGCTTCATCGAGCCGATTCTCGAGGCATTGAGTATTAACCGACAAGTTAACGCGACCCATACCCTGGCGGTGGGTTGTTATTGTGCGTGGTCGACTTCAAATTGATCTAGCGACACTACTGCCGAATCAAGCAAACGTACCGTGGCAGAACATCACCAATCCAAACCGGGACAGCCTGCCCCATACCCAACCCCCAGGTGTGGGACGCGCTATCGAGAACCTCTATACCACCACTCGCGGCGCTAACCAGCTGGCTACGCAAGCCACTGTCGCGGGGCTCAACGTAGGTGCCGAGTGGATTCAGAGCTTGGCACCGAGATCTAAAAACCCTGGTGCTGGCGACAATATGGAGCTGGCGGAACGAGGCGAGGCGCGGACCCAGGGCGGGCCGGCCAACGAACCAGCACCCACCACCCGGCCAAGCTGATGAAACCGCCGGGCCATCGACGATCACCGGTTGAAACGCCCTTCTACGCCGGCCACAGGAGCCTCCTGTGGCCGGCCCTCGCGACACACGCCGACTCATGTCCCTTTGTGCTTCGACGACGGCCGACGTGATTGCCGTGCCGATCGCCGATAGCCTTCCGATTCGCGGCACCGGCCTCCAAAGCCCAGCCGCTACCCGAAACCTTCCACCGCCTATACTCCCGCCCGCGAGGCGACCTGGAGAAAATCCCTCCGACGGACGATGCGCCGGGAAGCAGCCGTATGCTAAACAGGGAATCAACAGCGAGACCATGGAGCCGCTGTCATCAGAATAAGGAATCACCATGAAACGCACCCTCATCGCCTTTCTGTCATTGCTCGTCACCGCGATCATCGTTGCGGGCGGCTACCTCTACAGCAAGCAGCCCACCCGCCAGGGCACGGTACAGTTGCAAGGGCTGCAGGGCTCGGTGACGGTGCGCTACGACGAACGCGGTGTGCCGCATATCCGCGCCGAAAACGAAACCGACCTGTACCGCGCCCTTGGTTATGTCCATGCCCAGGATCGGCTGTTCCAGATGGAGATCATGCGCCGCCTCGCCCGTGGTGAGCTGGCCGAGGTGCTGGGGCCGAAACTGCTCGACACCGACAAGCTGATGCGCAGCCTGCGCATCCGCGAGCGTGCCGCGGCCTACGTGACCGAGCAGGACCCGCAATCCCCGGCCTGGATCGCCATGCAGGCCTACCTGGACGGCATCAACGCCTATCAGGACAGCCACACCCGCCCCGTGGAGTTCGATGTGCTGGGCATTCCCAAGCGCCCCTTCACCGCCGAAGACACCGTGAGCATTACCGGCTACATGGCCTACAGCTTCGCCGCCGCCTTTCGCACCGAACCCCTGCTGACCTACGTGCGCGATGTGCTGGGTGCCCACTACCTGAGCATTTTCGACCTCGACTGGCAGCCTCAGGGCGTGCTGGCCGAAGGTCGCAAGGGCAGCCTGCCGCTGGCTGCCGCCGACTGGAAAGACCTCAATGCCCTGGCCCGCCTGAGCGAGCAGGCCCTGGCCGATAACGGCCTGCCGCAGTTCGAGGGCAGCAATGCCTGGGCGGTCTCCGGCAGCCGCACCCACAGCGGCAAGCCGTTGCTGGCGGGTGACCCGCACATCCGCTTTTCCACGCCTTCGGTGTGGTACGAGGCGCACTTGTCGGCCCCGGGGTTCGAACTCTACGGGCAGTACCAGGCGCTGATGCCCTTTGCGACGCTGGGCATGAACCGGGATTTCGGCTGGAGCATCACCATGTTCCAGAACGACGACCTGGACCTGATCGCCGAGAAGGTCAACCCGGACAATCCCGAACAGGTCTGGTATCGCGACAAATGGGTGGACATGACCCGCAGCGAGCAGCAGATCGCAGTCAAGGGCCAGGCGCCGGTGACGCTGGTGCTGCGCCAGTCGCCCCATGGCCCGATCGTCAATGATGCCCTCGGCGCGAATGCCGGCAAGACCCCGGTCGCCATGTGGTGGGGATTCCTGGAAAGCCGCAACCCGATCCTCGACGCCTTTTACCAGCTCAACCGCGCCGACACCCTGGCCAAGGCCCGTGGTGCTTCGGCCAAGATCCACGCACCGGGGCTGAACGTGGTGTGGGCCAATGCCAAGGGGGACATCGGCTGGTGGGCCGCCGCGCAACTGCCCAAGCGGCCGGCCGGCGTGAAGCCCGGCTTCATCCTCGACGGCAGCAGCCCGGAGGCGGAAAAGGAAGGCTTCTATCCGTTCAGCAGTAACCCGCAGGAAGAGAATCCGGCGCGGGGCTACATCGTCTCGGCCAACTTTCAGCCGGTGCCGGCCAGCGGCATCGAGATCCCGGGTTACTACAACCTCGCCGACCGCGGCCAGCAACTCAACCACCAGCTCAGCGACAAGCAGGCGAAGTGGGACATCGAAACCACCCAGGCACTGCAACTGGGCACCACCACCGCCTATGGCCCTCGCCTGCTCGCGCCTTTGCTGCCGGTACTGCGTGAAGTGGTCAGCGACCCGCAGGAACGCAAATGGGTGGAACAACTGGCTCAATGGCCGGGCGATTACCCCCTGGACTCCACCAGTGCCACGCTGTTCAACCAGTTCCTGTTCAACCTGGCCGACGCCGCCCTGCACGATGAGCTGGGCGACGGGTTCTTCGAAACCGCCCTGTCGACCCGGGTGATCGACGCGGCCTTGCCACGCCTGGCAGCTACCGAGAACTCACCGTGGTGGGATGACCGCACCACCCTCGGTACCGAGACCCGTGCCGACACCGTGAAAAAGGCCTGGGCCAAGAGCCTGGCGCACCTGAAGGTCACCCTCGGCGACGATGCCTCGCAATGGCAGTGGGGTAAGGCCCACACCCTGACCCACGGTCACCCGCTGGGCATGCAAAAGCCGCTGGACCGGATCTTCAACGTCGGCCCCTTCGCCGCGCCGGGCACCCACGAGGTGCCCAACAACCTCTCCGCCAAAATCGGCCCGGCACCGTGGCCGGTGACCTACGGGCCTTCGACACGGCGCATCATCGACTTCGCCGACCCGAGCCACAGCGTCACCATCAACCCCGTCGGCCAGAGCGGCGTGCCGTTCGACAAGCATTACGAGGACCAGGCCGAGGCATACATAGAGGGGCTGTATCACCAGGCGCACCTGGCCGAGGAAGAAGTGACGGCCAATACCCATGGCACCTTGAAACTGTTGCCGGCCCGGGCGCCCTGAATCGGGCGCGCAGGCTTTTTCATCGCCACCTGGGCTTGATCGTCATTGATGGTCAAGACTAGAGGGGCTCAATCCCGTCTCGTCCTTAGGAGTCAACGCAATGTTCAATAACTGGTCCGAGCTGCTGCCTACCATCAAGAGCGCCTTTGGCGCCCTGGGCAAAAGCAATCCGAAGATGGTCAAGGCCTACATGGCCCTGGACGAAGCCGCGGCTGAAAACAACGTGCTCGATGCCAAGACCCGTGAGCTGATCTCCATCGCCGTCGCCATCACCACGCGCTGTGACGGCTGCATCGGCGTACACACTGACGCCGCCATCAAGGCCGGCGCCACCCGCGAAGAAATCGCCGCCACCCTGGCCACCGCCGTGTCCCTGAATGCGGGCGCGGCGTACATCTACTCCCTGCGCGCGCTGGAGGCCCATGACGCGTTGAAGAAGTGAGCGGCTGACACCTACGCCAGCGCGCCGAAATTCAGCCTGAATTGCTGTGGCGTCACGCCCAGCCTGCGATCGAATACGCTGCGCATGTGCTGGGCATCGCGAAAGCCACATTGCCAGGCCACGGTCTTGAGCGGGGCGCGGGTGCTTTCCAGCATCACCCGCGCCGCGTCCACCCGGGCCTGCTCGACGAACTCCGCCGGCGTGATCTTCGCTTCCCGGGTGAACACCCGAGAGAAGTTGCGCGGGCTCATGTTCGCGGCACTGGCCAGGTCGGCGATGGTCAGGTCACCGTTCAGGTGCGCCAGGACATACGCCTGGACCTGGGCCACGGTGGACGTCGGCTCAGCGTGGGGCGCAAGAAATGGGCTGAATTGCGACTGCCCGCCCGAGCGCTGGGTAAACACCACCAGCCGCTTGGCGACACTCAGGGCAACGTCCGGCCCATGGTCCTGGGCCAGCAGGAACAACGACAGGTCGATGCCTGCGCTGACCCCGGCAGAGGTGTAGAGCTGGCGATCCTGCACGTACAAACGATCCGCCTCGACCCGGGTCGAGGGGCACAGCTGCGCCAGCGCCGCGGCGTCACCCCAATGGGTGGTGACGGTCCGCCCCTCCAGCAATCCAGCCCGGGCCAGCATGAAAGCGCCATTGCAGATCGAGCCAAAGCGCCGCGCTCGTGCGCAAGCATCCCGCAGCCAGGCATCGAATACCGCGCCAACGTGCATGAACGGTAACTGCGGCCCGCCCGCCACCAACAGCAGGTCGTAGGCCTGTCGAGCCTCGCTGAAATGCCGATGGGCATTCAGGGACAAGCCGTTGGAACAGGACATCGCGCCTTGCTCGGTGCCGATCACTTCAAGCCGATAGTGATCCTCGGCGGCCAGGAACCGATTGGCTTCGCTGAACACGTCCATGGGCCCGGTAACGTCCAGCGACTGGACGCCTGGGAATACCACGACGGCGACGACTTTCTGCATGGTGCTCACTTGCCTTCGAGTGGAACGACTCCAGCACCCTAGCCAATTCGCGTCCCGGAAGCCATCTGGCACGAAACCCAGGCTTATTGGCAAGGATCGCAGCCATGGGAACATTGTTCGGCTAACGCCCGGCGAACAGACTGAAACCCTCGGCGCCGCACTGGCCCATCGTCAAGAGGAGAACAGCATGAACAGCATCGCCGGCATCAAGATCCCCGATAGTCCCCTCGCCCGCGCCACCACCGAATACATCCGCGATATCGAATCCGACCTGCTGTACCACCACTCCCGCCGGGTGTTTCTGTTCGGCGCCTTGAGTGGCCAGCGTCGGCAGTTGGCCTACGATCCGGAGTTGCTGTACGTCGGAGCGATGTTCCACGACCTGGGCCTGGTGGAAGGTTATCGCAGCGATGATGAGCGTTTCGAAGTGGACGGGGCGAACGCGGCCGCAGCGTTTCTCAAGCCCTACGGGTTGAGCGATGACGACATTGAGCAGGTGTGGCTGTCGATTGCCCTGCACACCACGCCAGGCGTGCCCAAACACCTGCGCCCCACCGTCGCCCTGGTGACCGCTGGTGTGGAGATGGACGTGCTGGGCATGGACTACGCCGCGTTCCCGGCAGCACAGCGCGACGCCGTGGTGCACGCTCATCCCCGCGAGGAAGGGTTCAAGGAATGCATCATCTGCGCCTTTGCCGACGGTTTGCGGCATCGTCCGCAGACCACATTTGGCAACGTGAAGACCGACGTGCTGGTGGATCAGGAACCCGGGTTCAAACCGATGAACTTCGTGGAGGTGATCCGCACTTCGCCTTGGCATTCGTAGCCAGCACGCCCCACCGCTATCGCGAGCAAGCTCGCTCCCACAAGGGCATCTGCGTTCGGCTGCGGATTTGCAGGTGCCCCAAAAACACCTGTGGGAGCGAGCTTGCTCGCGATGACGGACTGACATTCAACATCTTCGCTGACTGCCACACCGCTATCGCGAGCAAGCCCGCTCCCCACATTCAGACCGGTGCGGTCTCGGCCCGGCGTACTTCCGGTTGTTTCCAGGAGTCGGCGGCGCTTTCTTCGATGGCTTGCTGGATCGCGCGCCTGCGATTTTCTTCGGCGCGACGGCTGAAGTACCAGACCAGGAAAGTCACCAGCGACACCGCCAGCAGGATCAGGCTCGCCACGGCATTGATTTCCGGTTTTACCCCCAGGCGCACGGCCGAGAAGACTTCCATCGGCAAGGTCGTCGAACCAGGGCCGGAGACGAAGCTCGCCAGCACCAGGTCATCCAGGGACAACGCGAATGACATCATGCCCCCCGCCGCCAGTGACGGCGCGATCATCGGGATGGTGATCAGAAAGAACACCTTCCACGGCCGCGCACCGAGGTCCATGGCCGCTTCTTCGATGGACAGGTCCAGCTCACGCAAGCGCGCCGAGACCACCACCGCCACATAGGCCGCGCAGAATGTGGTGTGGGCAATCCAGATCGTGACGATGCCACGCTCCTGGGGCCAGCCGATCATCTGGGCCATGGCCACGAACAGCAGCAACAGCGACAGGCCAGTGATGACTTCCGGCATCACCAGCGGCGCGGTGACCAGGCCACCGAACAACGTGCGGCCCTTGAAGTGGGTGATGCGGGTCAGCACGAAGGCCGCCAACGTACCCAGGGCCACCGCGGCAATCGCCGTGTAACAGGCGATTTCCAGCGAGCGCACCACCGAACCCATCAACTGGCTGTTGTCCAGCAGGCCGACGTACCACTTGATCGACCAACCGCCCCACACCGTCACCAGTTTCGAGGCATTGAACGAGTAGATCACCAGGATCAGCATCGGCGCGTAGATGAACAGCAAACCCAGCACCAGCATCAGGCTTGAAAAACTGAAGCGCTTCATTCCTTGCCCTCCATTTCCTTGGCCTGACTGCGGTTGAACAGGATGATGGGCACGATCAGGATCGCCAGCATCACCACCGCCAAGGCGGATGCCACCGGCCAGTCACGGTTGTTGAAGAATTCCTGCCACAGCACTTTGCCGATCATCAGGGTTTCCGGGCCGCCCAGCAGTTCCGGGATCACGAACTCGCCCACCACGGGAATGAACACCAGCATGCAGCCTGCGATGATGCCGTTCTTGGACAGCGGCACGGTGATTTTCCAGAAACTGTTGAAAGTACTCGAACCCAGGTCCGACGCGGCTTCCAACAGGCTGGGGTCATGTTTCACCAGGTTGGCGTACAACGGCAGGATCATGAACGGCAGGTAGGAATAGACGACCCCGATATACACCGCCAGGTTGGTGTTGAGGATTTGCAGCGGTTCACTGATCAAACCGATGCTCAGCAAAAAGCTGTTGAGCAAGCCGTTGTTGCTGAGGATGCCCATCCACGCGTAGACGCGGATCAGGATCGCGGTCCAGGTCGGCATCATGATCAGCAGCACCAGCACCGTCTGCATCTCTTTGCGGGCGCTGGCGATGGCGTAGGCCATCGGGTAACCGATCAACAGGCACAAAACGGTGCTGATCAGGGCCATCTTCAGCGAGCCGAGGTAGGCGGCAATGTACAGCTCGTCCTCACTGAGCATCACGTAGTTGGCGAGGTTGAGCAGCACCTGCAGTTTCTGATCGATGTAGCTATAGATCTCGGTGTACGGCGGGATGGCCACGGCGGCTTCGGCGAAGCTGATCTTCAGGACGATGAAGAACGGCAGCATGAAGAACAGGAACAGCCAGATGAAGGGCACCCCGATGACCAGCTGGCGGCCACCGGGCGTTATTCGAGCGAGTCGGCGTTTGAGTTTGCGCAGGTTCATGAGCGAAGCACCACGCCGCTGTCGTCTTCCCACCAGACGAACACCTGGTCGCCCCAGGTCGGACGCTGGCCGCGGCGTTCGGCGTTGGCGACGAAGGACTGCACCAGCTTGCCGCTTGGCAACTCGACGTAGAACACCGAGTGGCCGCCCAGGTAGGCGATGTCATGGACCTTGCCGCTGGACCAGTTGTGTTCGCAGTCTGGTTGCTCGGCGGTGACCAGCAGTTTTTCCGGGCGAATGGCGTAGGTCACGGACTTGTCCTGCACCGATGTGCTGATGCCGTGGCCCACGTAGATGTTGCGGTCCAGATCCTTGCAGGTCAGCACCGCATGGCCTTCGGCGTCGTCCACCACTTCGGTCTCGAAGATGTTGACGTTGCCGATGAACTCGCAGACCAGCCGGCTGGTCGGGGTTTCATAGATGTCGATCGGGCTGCCGATCTGGGCGATCCAGCCCAGGTGCATGATCGCAATGCGCTCGGCCATGGTCATGGCCTCTTCCTGGTCGTGGGTCACCATGACGCAGGTCACACCGACCCGCTCGATGATCTCCACCAGCTCAAGCTGCATTTGCGAGCGCAGCTTCTTGTCCAGGGCTCCCATCGGTTCGTCGAGCAGCAACAGCTTCGGCCGCTTGGCCAGGGAACGGGCCAGGGCCACGCGCTGGCGCTGGCCACCGGAGAGCTGGTGCGGCTTGCGCTTGGCGTACTGGCTCATCTGCACCAGCTTGAGCATTTCAGCCACGCGGGCATCGACCTCGGCTTTCGGGATCTTGTCCTGTTGCAAGCCGAAGGCGATGTTCTGCGCCACCGTCATGTGGGGGAACAAGGCGTAGGACTGGAACATCATGTTGATCGGCCGCTCGTAGGGCGGCATGTCAGTGATATCCACGCCATCGAGGAAAATCCGCCCCTCGGTGGGCCGCTCGAAACCGGCCAGCATGCGCAGCAGGGTGGACTTGCCCGATCCCGAACCGCCGAGCAAGGCGAAAATCTCGCCTTTCTTGATTTCCAGGGACACATCGTCCACCGCAATCGTCTCGTCGAACTTCTTCGTGACCCGGTCGATTTTGACCAACACCTGCTTGGGTGTCTGGTCGCCCTCGAGGGCTTTCTTATAGGCGCCGGAGGCAACTGCCATTTACGAAACTCCCACAGAATTTGCAGTTCGCCCCACGCGGGCGAACCTTAAGAGTGTTGACGTTATTTACCCGACTTGACCTTGGTCCAGCTGCGGGTCATGAGTCGTTGGATCTTGGGCGGCAACTCGGAGTTGACGTAGAGCTTGTCGACGACTGCTTGCGGTGGGTAAACCGCTTCGTCGGTGCGTACTTCCTGATCCATCAGCTCGCCAGCCTTGGGGTTCGGGTTGGCATAACCGACAGTGTCGCTGACCTGGGCGATGACCTCAGGCTTGAGCAGATAGTTGATAAAGGCATGCGCTTGCTTGACGTTGCCGGCGTCGCGCGGGATCGCCAGCATGTCGAACCAGAGATTGCCGCCTTCCTTGGGAATCACGTAGGCGATATCGACGCCCTTGCCGGCTTCGCTGGCACGCTCGCGGGCCTGGAAGATGTCGCCGGAGAAACCGGCGGCCACGCAGATCTCGCCGTTGGCCAGGTCGGATATGTACTTGGAGGAGTTGAAGTAGGTCACGTAAGGCCGGATCTTGAGGAGCTGGGCCTCGGCCTTCTTGTAGTCTTCAGGGTCTTGGCTGTTGGGGTCCAGGCCCAGGTAGTTGAGCATCGCCGGGATCATCTCGTCACCCGAGTCGAGGAACGAAACACCGCAGCTGGACAGCTTCTTGATGTTTTCCGGTTCGAACAGCATGGCCCACGAATCGATCTTGTCGACACCCAGGACCGCCTTGATCTTCTCGACGTTGTAGCCGATGCCGTTGGTGCCCCACAGGTAAGGCACGGCGTACTGGTTACCCGGGTCGTTCTTTTCCAGGCGCTTGAGCAGCACGGGGTCGAGGTTGGCGTAGTTGGGCAACTGCGCCTTGTCGAGCTTCTGGAACGCCCCGGCCTTGATCTGTTTGCCCAGGAAGTGGTTGGACGGCACCACCACGTCGTAACCGGTACGCCCGGCCAGCAACTTGCCTTCCAGGGTTTCGTTGGAGTCGAACACGTCATACACCGGCTTGATGCCAGTGGCTTTTTCGAAATCCGCCAGGGTGGTCTCGCCGATGTAGTCCGACCAATTATAAATATGCACGGTGGAGGCGGCCTGGACGCTGACGGCGAGCGTCAGGCCGGCACCGACCAGCAAGGCGTTGCGTAACAAAGAAAAGACTGGCATGTGGAGGTCCTCTTAAATAGTTGGGCCCAAGTTGCCCCCGTTACTTGGCCAAGAGAGGCCCTGCAACAAAACCGGCGCGCAACTTACCCTCGATAAACCGATCCAGCAAAATTTTTTGGTTATTTAATTGCTCCTGTTGCCGCCGCCGCGACGGCAGCGACAACAGGAGGATGCTTCAGGCCGGCTTATTTACCGGATTTGATCTTGGTCCAGCTGCGGGTCATGATCCGCTGGGTCGCGGACGGCAGATCGGCGATGGCGTAGAGCTTGGCCTTCACTTCGTCAGATGGATAAATGCTCGGGTCACCGGAGATTTCCTTGTCCACCAGAGGGGTGGCGGCTTTGTTGCCGTTAGGGAAACGCACGTTGTCGGTGATCTCAGCCATGATTTCCGGCTGCATGATGAAGTTCATCCATTTATAAGCGGCTTCGATGTTTTCGGCATCCTTGGGGATGGCGACCATGTCATAGAACGAACCGGCACCTTCCTTGGGAATGGTGTAGGCCACTTTCACTTTGCCGCCAGCCTCGGCAGCACGGCTCTTGGATTGCTCGATATCACCCGAGTAGCCCACGGCGACGCAGATGTTGCCGTTGGCCAGGTCGGAGATGTATTTGGACGAGTGGAAGTAACTGATCGATGGACGCAGTTTAAGGAACAGCGCTTCGGCCTCGGCCAGTTGCTTCTTGTCCTGGCTGTCGGTCGGGTAGCCCAGGTAATGCAGGGCTACCGGAATCATTTCGGTTGGCGAATCGAGGAAGCTCACGCCGCAGCTCTTGAGCTTGGCGATGTTCTCTGGCTTGAGCAGGGTGTCCCAGGAATCGATCTTGTCGACGCCCAAGGCGGCCTTGACCTTCTCGGGGTTATAACCGATCCCGATAGTGCCCCACATGTAAGGGAAGGCGTGTTTGTTGCCCTGGTCGCTGGCATCGCCGACCGCCTTGAGCAGGTCGGTGTCCAGGTTCTTCCAGTTCGGCAGTTTGGACTTGTCCAGTTCCTGGTAGACCCCGGCCTTGATCTGCTTGGCCAGGAAGTTGTTCGACGGCACCACGATGTCATAACCGGACTTGCCGGCCAGCAACTTGGCTTCCAGTGTTTCGTTGCTGTCGAACACGTCGTAGACGACTTTGATCCCCGTTTCTTTTTCGAACTTGGCGACCGTGTCCGGCGCAATGTAGTCGGACCAGTTATAGACGTGCAGCACTTTGTCCTCCGCCTGAACGGCGCCCGCCATCACGCCCATCAGGGACATGGCGAGGAGGGTCTTGCCAGCTATCTTCATACCTAATGTCTTCATGCCTAATGCCTTCATGAAAAAGTGCTCCAGTTATTCTTCTTAGCCACAGTTCAGTAGCCGGCCACCAGTCTGGCAAGTTACAGGCCGGGCTTTCAACACAAGCCCAGACTTTTGTTCGCGCTGGGCGAGGCCCTTGCAGGAACCTCGCTCAGAGCCTAGCACTTAGCCTTGCAACGCACTGAGCGTCAGGTCCAGGCACTGCCGCGCCTTGGTCACCAGTTCATCGATCTCGGCCTTGCTGATCACCAGCGGCGGCGCAATGATCATGGTGTCGCCCACCGCGCGCATGATCAGCCCGTTATCGAAACAGAACTGCCGGCAGATCATGCCCACGCCCTTGCCTTCGTAGCGCTTGCGCGTGGCCTTGTCCTGGACCAGCTCGATAGCCCCCAGCAAACCGACACCGCGCACCTCACCCACCAACGGATGATCGTTCAGCTCGCGCAAACGTTTCTGCAAATAGGGTGCCGTTTCAGCATGGACGCGCTCGATGATCTTTTCGTCGCGCAGGATGCGGATGTTTTCCAGGGCCACCGCGGCGGCCACCGGGTGACCGGAATAGGTAAACCCATGGTTGAAGTCGCCGCCTTCGTTGAGCACCGCGACCACGTCGTCACGCACGATCAGCCCGCCCATGGGGATGTAGCCGGAGGTCAGGCCCTTGGCGATGGTCATCATGTGGGGTTTCAACCCGTAGTAGTCGGTACCGAACCACTCACCGGTACGACCGAAACCGCAGATCACTTCGTCGGCCACGAACAGGATGTCGTACTTGGCGAGGATTTCCTTCATGCGCGGCCAGTAGCTGTCCGGCGGCACGATCACGCCACCGGCGCCCTGGATCGGCTCGGCGATGAAGGCACCGACGTTGTCCACGCCGATCTCCAGGATCTTCTCTTCCAGCTGGTTGGCGGCCCACACGCCGAACTCTTCGGGGCTCATGTCGCCGCCTTCGCCGAACCAATAAGGTTGGGCGATGTGGACAATGCCCGGGATCGGCAGGTCGCCCTGCTCGTGCATATAGGTCATGCCGCCCAGGCTCGCGCCGGCCACGGTCGAACCGTGATAACCGTTCTTGCGGCTGATGATGACCTTCTTGTTCGGCTGGCCCTTGATCGCCCAATAGTGGCGGACCATCCGCAGCATGGTGTCGTTGCCTTCGGAGCCGGAACCGGTGAAGAACACGTGGTTCATGCCTTCAGGGGCGATGTCGGCGATGGCTTTGGACAATTCCAGCACCGGCGGGTGGGCCGTCTGGAAGAACAGGTTGTAGTACGGCAGCTCGCGCATCTGTTGGCTGGCGGCATCGGCCAGTTCCTCGCGGCCATAACCGACGGCCACGCACCAGAGGCCGGCCATGCCGTCGAGGATCTTGTTGCCTTCACTGTCCCAGAGGTAGACACCCTTGGCGTGAGTGATGATGCGCGGGCCTTTCTCTTTGAGCTGCTTGAAGTCGCTGAACGGCGCCAGGTGGTGATCGTTGCTCAGGGCCTGCCATTCACGGGTCTGCGGGTTGTTGCGGGTCATGCCAATTCTCCTTTTATCGGTGAGGGCGAAGCTGCCTGAAGCAGCTCCGCCCGGCGCTTCAGACGGCGAAGAGCAGGAATTCCCGCTCCCACGAACTGATGACGCGCTTGAAGTTTTCATGCTCGGCCCGCTTGACCGCGACGTAGCCTGTGATGAATTTCTTGCCCAGGTATTTCTCGATGGTGGTGCTGTTTTCCATGCGTTCCAAAGCATCTTCGATGGTCAGCGGCAAACGCAGGTTGCGGCGTTCGTAGCCTCGGCCCACCACCGGCGCGCTCGGGTTGATACCTTCGACCATGCCGATGAAGCCACACAGCAGACTGGCGGCAATCGCCAGGTACGGGTTGGCATCGGCACCCGGCAAGCGGTTTTCCACCCGACGGTTCTGCGGCCCGGCATCCGGCACCCGCAGGCCCACGGTGCGGTTCTCTTCGCCCCACTCCACGTTCACCGGTGCCGATGTGTCCGGCAGGAAGCGGCGGAACGAGTTGACGTTGGGGGCGAACAGCGGCAACAGCTCGGGGATGAATTTCTGCAGGCCACCGATGTGGTGCAGGAACAGATCGCTCATGGTCCCGTCTTCATTGGAGAAGACGTTCTTGCCGGTTTCCTTGTCGATGATGCTCTGGTGCAGGTGCATCGCACTGCCCGGCTCGCCGGTCATGGGCTTGGCCATGAAGGTGGCGGCCACGTCGTGCTTGAGGGCCGCCTCGCGCATGGTGCGCTTGAACACCAGGATCTGGTCGGCCAGGGACAGGGCATCGCCATGACGGAAATTGATTTCCATCTGCGCCGTGCCGTCCTCGTGGATCAGGGTATCGAGGTCAAGCTCCTGCAGTTCGCACCAGTCGTAGACGTCTTCGAACAGCGGGTCGAATTCGTTGGCCGCCTCGATCGAGAAAGACTGACGGCCGGTTTCCGGACGGCCGGAGCGGCCAACGGGCGGTTGCAGCGGAAAGTCCGGGTCGTCGCTGCGCTTGGTCAGGTAGAACTCCATTTCCGGCGCGACGATCGGCTGCCAACCCTTGTCGGCGTAGAGCTTGAGCACTTTCTTGAGCACGTTGCGCGGCGACAGCTCGATGGGGTTGCCCTGCTTGTCGTAGGCGTCGTGGATGACCTGGGCTGTGGGCTCGATGGCCCAGGGCACAAGGAATACTGCGTTCTCGTCCGGGCGGCAGATCATGTCGATGTCAGCAGGGTCGAGCAGTTCGTAATAGATGTCGTCTTCGACATAGTCGCCCGTAACGGTCTGGAGCAGAACGCTCTCGGGCAGGCGCATGCCTTTCTCGGCGATGAACTTGTTGGTCGGCGAGATCTTGCCCCGGGTGATACCGGTGAGGTCGCCAATCATGCATTCGACTTCTGTGATCTTGTGGTCTTTCAACCAATCGGTGAGCTGGTCGAGGTTGTTACTCATAAATGCCTCTAGGCGTGAGTTTCCTGACTGCTATTAGTCGTCAGGCGTTGTTTGACGCATCGGCGTCGCGTTGGATTGCCCTTGCTCGGCAGGCATCGCCAAATGCCTGGAAAATCGCAAGGTAGTGCGGGTTAGAGCTTACCTCCCATTCGGGGTGCCATTGCACACCTAAAGCAAAAGCCTTGCCTTCTGGCACCGAAACCGCCTCGATCAGGCCATCGGGCGCCACCGCTTCGGCCCGCAACCCAGGCGCCAGGCGCGCGATGCCTTGGCTGTGGATCGAATTGACCGCTATCTGTTGAGGCAGCCCCAGGCCTGCCAGTACACCGCCAGGCTGGATATGCACGGCGTGGGCAGGGCCGTATTGGACATCCACCGCTTGAGTATCGTCTTCACGATGATCGATGAAGGTTCCGACTTCATGAACTTTCTGATGCAGGCTGCCGCCAAAGGCGACGTTCATCTCTTGGAACCCACGGCAAATGCCCAGCACCGGGATGCCCGCATCGACAGCGGCGCGGATCAGCGGCAAGGTGGCGGCGTCCCGTGCAGGATCATGAGCAGTGCCTGGCGCACTGGCCGGGCCTTGGTAATGAAAAGGTTCTATATTGGAAGGAGAGCCGGTAAAGAGGATACCGTCCAGAGCGTCCAGAATATCGGACGGCGAAAACAGATCCGCCAGGGACGGGATCAGCACTGGCAAGCCCTTGGCGGCTGTCGCGACAGCCCGGGCATATTTGTCGCCGGTGGTGTGATAAGCATGCAGACCGATCTGCTTGGAGCAGGTGGTGATGCCGATTAACGGCAGGCGAGACATGAAGCACCCCGGTATTATTGCTGTTATGGGTTTGAATCGAGCTTAGCCTTGTTCATTTTTTTACACAACACCCCCGTAAAAAATACAACACGGCCCGCTCAAGCCTGCGGGCGCCAAGCCCCCTTAACGGGAAAAAACGCCCCAAATTGCCTCAAAAAAGCCCTGCAGGTGCTTTTTTAGGGCAAAAAAGGCCCTGCTTGACTTCGGCATGCCGTTCGGGTTGACTGGGTTTGGAAGAGATCAATGATTGATATTTTTAACAACAAAGGTGTTGCATCATGTCGGTACCCCCGCGTGCCGTTCAGCTTAACGAAGCGAACGCGTTCCTTAAGGAACATCCTGAGGTTCTGTACGTTGACCTTCTGATTGCGGATATGAATGGTGTGGTGCGCGGCAAGCGCATAGAACGCACCAGCCTCCACAAGGTTTACGAGAAAGGCATCAACCTGCCGGCCTCTTTATTTGCCCTGGATATCAATGGCTCCACGGTGGAAAGCACCGGCCTGGGTCTGGACATCGGCGATGCCGACCGGATCTGTTATCCAATCCCTGACACCCTGTGCAACGAGCCTTGGCAGAAGCGCCCGACTGCGCAACTGTTGATGACCATGCACGAACTTGAAGGCGAGCCTTTCTTCGCCGACCCGCGTGAAGTCCTGCGCCAAGTCGTGACCAAGTTCGATGAACTGGGCCTGACCATCTGCGCCGCATTCGAGCTGGAGTTCTACCTGATCGACCAGGAGAACGTGAATGGACGCCCACAACCGCCCCGCTCGCCAATCTCCGGCAAACGCCCGCACTCGACACAGGTCTACCTGATCGATGATCTCGACGAATACGTCGATTGCCTCCAGGACATTCTGGAAGGGGCCAAGGAGCAAGGCATTCCTGCCGACGCCATCGTCAAGGAAAGTGCCCCGGCGCAGTTCGAAGTGAACCTGCACCATGTGGCCGACCCGATCAAGGCCTGCGACTATGCGGTCCTGCTCAAGCGTCTGATCAAGAACATCGCCTACGACCATGAAATGGACACCACCTTCATGGCCAAGCCTTATCCGGGCCAGGCGGGTAATGGTCTGCATGTCCACATCTCGATTCTTGATAAAGATGGCAAGAATATTTTTGCCAGCGAGGATCCCGAGCAGAACGCCGCACTGCGTCACGCGATCGGCGGTGTGCTCGAGACCCTGCCCGCGCAGATGGCTTTCCTCTGCCCGAACGTCAACTCCTACCGTCGTTTCGGCGCACAGTTCTACGTGCCGAACTCGCCGACCTGGGGCCTGGACAACCGCACCGTGGCTTTGCGCGTTCCTACCGGTTCGGCCGATGCCGTGCGCCTGGAACACCGCGTCGCCGGTGCCGATGCCAACCCGTACCTGCTGATGGCCGCCGTGTTGGCAGGCGTTCACCATGGCCTGGTCAACAAGATCGAGCCCGGGGCGCCAGTGGAAGGCAACAGCTACGAGCAGAACGAGCAAAGCCTGCCGAACAACTTGCGTGATGCCTTGCGCGAGCTGGACGACAGCGAAGTCATGGCCAAGTACATCGACCCGAAATACATCGATATCTTCGTGGCCTGCAAGGAGAGCGAGCTGGAGGAGTTCGAACACTCCATCTCCGACCTTGAATACAACTGGTACCTGCATACCGTGTAAGCGGGTTGCAGTAAAAAAACGCCGCAGGCCTTCGGGACTGCGGCGTTTTTTTATATTTGGGTGGATGGCCGCCTTCGGCGGATCGCGAGCAAGCTCAGCTCCCACAGAGGGGCTCTTCTGATCATTTGGTCTGATTCACAATATATTGCTCTGTGGGAGCAAGGCTTGCCCGCGATGACGGCCCGGCAGACAACACATAAATCGACTCGTACAATGCCCGGCAGCCCCGCAGGAGACGTCCATGACGCGCATCGCCACCCCCCGCAAACCCCGCGCACGCAGCCAGGCCCGGATCGACAGCATTCTTGATGCCGCCCGTACGCTGCTTACCGCCGAAGGCGTGGCCAGCCTGTCGATCTACAGCGTCGCCGAGCGCGCCGGGATCCCGCCCTCTTCCGTGTACCACTTCTTCGCCAGCGTCCCGGCCCTGCTCGAAGCCCTGACCGCCGACGTCCACGCCGCCTTTCGCGCCTGCCTGCAAGCACCGATCGATCATGCGGCGCTGAACCATTGGCACGACCTGTCACGGCTGGTGGAACAGCGCATGCTCACCATCTACAGCCAGGACGCCGCCGCCCGCCAATTGATCCTGACCCAGCATGGCCTGACCGAAGTCACCCAGGCCGACCGTCAGCACGACCTCGAGCTGGGCGACCTGATGCATAAGGTGTTCGACCATCATTTCGAACTGCCGACCCTGCCCGACGACGTCGACGTGTTCGCCCTGGCCATGGAACTGGGCGACCGCGTCTACGCCCGCTCGGTACAGCAACACGGCCAGATCACCCCGCGCATGGCCGAAGAGGGCATGCGGGTGTTCGATGCATACCTGGGGCTGTATCTGCCGCCGTATTTGCCCAAGCGCTCTGATTGATCGTTGATCGCCAGGGACCGGAAAGCCCCGAAGGGCTCTCACCTTCCGGGGCTGTGGGTCAAGCATCGCTCACAATTTGGCGATAGAAACCTCGGTGGATTTGACGAAGGCGATCACTTCGCTGCCGATCGCCAGTTCCAACTCCTTGACCGAGCGGGTGGTGATGACCGACGTGACGATGCCCGACGCGGTCTGCACGTCGATTTCCGACAGCACGTCGCCTTCGACGATTTCCTTGATGGTGCCTTTGAACTGGTTGCGTACGTTGATGGCTTTGATAGTCATGGTGTCGATTCCTGTCTGGATGAAGTTATTGCGCCCAACGCAATTGCGTAGGCAAGGGTGAAACGGGGTCGGGTTCCGGCGGTTGGCCGGGCAAGGACAGCACACGGGTGAGGACTTCGGTTTCCAGGCTCGCCAGGCGATGAGAGCCGCGAACCCGCGGGCGTGGCAGGTCGATAGTCAGGTCGAGGCCGATATGGCCGTCCTCGATCAAGATCACCCGATCGGCAATCGCTACCGCCTCGCTGACGTCGTGGGTCACCAGCAACACCGTGAAGCCGTGCTGCTGCCAGAGGTTTTCGATCAGTTGCTGCATCTCGATGCGGGTCAGTGCGTCCAGCGCCCCCAAGGGTTCGTCGAGCAGCAACAGGCGTGGCTGATGAATCAGGGCGCGGGCCAGGGCCACTCGTTGTTTCTGTCCGCCGGACAACGCCGCCGGCCATTCGTGGGCGCGATCGGCCAAGCCGACGGCTTGCAGTGCCTGCAACGCCTGCGGGCGCCAGTTGCCTTTTAGTCCAAGGCCGACGTTGTCGATGACTTTTTTCCAGGGCAGCAAACGCGCTTCCTGGAACATCAACCGCGTGTCCTGTTGCGCAGCACTCAACGCTGCCGAGCCCGCCAGCAGTTGGCCGTCCGTGGGTTGGTCGAGGCTGGCCAGCAACCGCAACAAGGTACTTTTGCCGCAGCCACTGCGACCGACCACGGCCACGAACTGCCCGGCCGGGATATGCAGGTCGATGTCGCGCAACACTTGGCGCGTGCCAAAGGTTTTTTGCAGCTTGCGCACTGCCAGCGAGATACCACGGCGCAGGCACGGCGGTTGTTGGGCGGTCATGCGACACCTCCCTTGTTCACCTGGTACGCCGGGTGCCAACGCAGCCAACCCCGTTCAAGCCCGCGGGCGGCAAGGTCGGCCAGCTTGCCCAGCACGGCGTACAAGAGAATCGCCAGCACCACCACATCGGTCTGCAGGAACTCCCGGGCATTCATCGCCAGATAGCCGATGCCAGAGCTGGCCGAGATGGTTTCCGCCACGATCAGCGTCAACCACATGAAACCCAGGGCAAAGCGCACACCCACCAGGATCGAAGGCAAGGCCCCCGGCAGGATCACCTGGCGAAACAGGCTGAAACCGGACAAGCCGTAGCTGCGGGACATTTCCACCAGCGCTGGGTCGACGTTGCGAATGCCATGGTAGGTGTTGAGGTAAATCGGGAACAACGTGCCCAACGCCACCAGGAAAATCTTCGCCGACTCATCGATGCCAAACCACAGGATCACCAGCGGAATCAGCGCCAGGTGCGGGATGTTCCGGACCATTTGCACGGAACTGTCCAACAGGCGCTCGCCCCACTTCGACAAACCGGTGATCAAGCCCAGGGCCAGGCCGATACCGCCGCCGATCAGGAATCCGACCGCTGCGCGCCAACCGCTGATCGCCAGGTGCGTCCAGATCTCGCCGCTGCGCACCAGGTTGACCCCGGCCTCGATCACGGCCACGGGTGCCGGCAGGATCCGCGTGGATAACCAACCGGCCGATACCGACAGTTGCCATACCGCCAGCAACAGCAGCGGCACTGCCCAAGGCGCGAGGTTGTGAATGATTTTCTTCATGGCCGCCTCAGCTCTGGGACGCGGCTTTGGGAAGAATATCGTTGGCGACCATTTCACCGAACGGGCTCACATAGCCCTGGCTCCTGGGCCACTCCGGGCGCTCCACGTCCAGGTGCGGGAACAGCAGTTCCGCCACGCGATAGGACTCTTCCAGGTGTGGATAACCGGAGAAAATAAAGGTGTCGATGCCAAGATCGGCGTATTCCTTGACCCGCGCCGCCACGGTCGGGCCATCGCCCACCAGCGCCGTGCCGGCCCCGCCGCGCACCAGGCCGACACCGGCCCAGAGGTTGGGGCTGACTTCCAGCTTGTCGCGACGGCCACCGTGCAGGGCGGCCATGCGTTGCTGGCCCACCGAGTCGAAGCGCGCCAGGGAAGCCTGGGCAAGGGCAATGGTCTCGTCGTCCAGGTGGGAAATCAGCCGGTCGGCCGCTTGCCAGGCTTCGGCGCTGGTTTCACGTACGATCACATGCAGGCGGATGCCGAATCGCACGGTACGGCCAAGCTTCGCGGCCTTGGCTCGCACTTGTTCGATTTTCTGTGCGACAGCTGCGGGCGGCTCGCCCCAGGTCAGCACCATGTCCACCTGCTCGGCCGCCAAATCCTGGGCGGCTTCGGAGGAGCCGCCGAAGTACAGCGGTGGTCGCGGTTGCTGGATCGGCGGATAGAGCAGCTTGGCGCCCTTCACACTGATGTGCTCACCGTCGTAATCCACGGTTTCGCCTTCCAGCACCCGACGCCAGATGCGGGTGAATTCCACCGACGCCTGGTAGCGTTGCTCGTGGTCGAGGAACAGGCCGTCGCCGGCCAACTCATCCGGGTCGCCGCCGGTCACCAGGTTGAACAGAGCACGTCCGCCGGATAACCGGTCGAGGGTCGCGGCTTGGCGCGCTGCCACCGTTGGAGAAATGATCCCGGGGCGCAGGGCAACGAGGAATTTCAGGCGCTGGGTCACCGGAATCAACGAAGCGGCCACCAGCCAGGAGTCCTCGCAGGAACGCCCGGTAGGAATCAACACGCCGCCGAAACCCAGTCGATCTGCCGCTTGGGCAACCTGCTGCAGGTAACCGTGATCGACGGCGCGGGCACGTTCGGCAGTGCCCAGGTAATGGCCGTCGCCATGGGTAGGCAGGAACCAGAAAATATTGAGGCTCATGGAGTGGTCTCCTAAGGGATCGAATTACTGCGCTTTCGCAACGGCCGCCGGCGGCGTCCAGATCACGTCCTTGATGCTCAAGGGTTTTGGAATCAATTTGAGCTGGTAGAAGCTGTCGGCGATTTTCTGCTGCGCCTCCACCACTTCCGGCGTAAGGAACAACGCCCCATAGCCTTGGCGCTTCACCGCCGTCAGGGTGATGTCCGCCGGCAGGCCGAGCAGCGGTGATACTTGCTGGGTCACGTCTTCAGGGTTGGCCTTGGACCACGCCCCCACTGCGCGCACCTCTTCCACCAGTGTCTTAATGACCTGGGGATTTTTTTGCACATAGGGTTTGGTGGCGAGGTAGAACTGGTGGTTATCGACGATGCCTTTGCCGTCACGCAGGGTGCGCGCCTGCAGCTGCTGTTCGGCGGCCGCCTGGTACGGATCCCAGATCACCCAGGCGTCGACGCTGCCACGCTCGAACGCGGCGCGGGCGTCGGCCGGCGGCAGGAAAACGGTCTGGATATCGGAGTATTTCAGGCCAGCATCTTCCAGCGCCCGCACCAGCAGGTAGTGGACATTGGAGCCTTTGTTCAGCACGACTTTCTTGCCCTTGAGGTCTCGCACCGACTGGATCGCCGCCCCCTTGGGTACCAGGATCGCCTCGCTGGTGGGCGCCGGTGGCTCGTAGGCGACGTAGAGCAGATCGGCGCCCGCGGCCTGGGCGAACACCGGCGGGGTTTCACCGGTCACGCCAAAGTCGATGGAGCCGACATTCAAGCCTTCAAGCAGCTGCGGCCCGCCGGGGAACTCGGTCCATTGCACGTCCACGCCAAGGGCTGCGAGACGTTTCTCCAACGTACCCTTGGCCTTGAGCAGCACCAGGGTGCCGTATTTCTGATAACCGATCCGCAAGGTTTCGGCTTGAGCTTGGGTGATGACGCCGAGGGACACAGCCGCAGCAAACAGAGCGACCAGCCCGCGACGCAAAATGACAGTGCGCATGGCACCTCTCCTTTTTGCTGTGGGGTTTTGGCTGCACCTGCTTGGCCGTTGACGGCTGAGTAAGGTGAGTTGAATCAGGGGTGTTCGGGGTTCATATGCTCCAGCGAGCGCTCAGCAAACGTTCGTTCAATACACTGGGGTCCAGCGGCCTGGGCCGACGGGCCATGGCGCTGAAAAACTGTTCCAGCGCCTCGTCCAGGCGCTGTTGCAGGGCCGGCGCCAATTGCGCCGGGGCGCTGCCTTCGCCATAAGCGACCTGGCTGTCTTCAGCAAAGATCCCGTGGAGCATTTCCTGGGCCTTGAGCGCCGACAAAACCGGCTTGAGGGCGTAATCCACCGCCAGCATGTGGGCGATGCTGCCGCCGGTTGCCATCGGCAACACCACTTTATGGGCCAGGGCGCGCTCAGGCAGCAGGTCCAGCACGGTTTTCAGCGCACCGGAAAAAGACGCCTTGTACACCGGCGTGGCGATCAACAGGCCATCGGCATTTTCGATCTGCTGGAGCAAGTCGATCACCTTCGGGCTGTCGAAGCGGGCATGGAGCAAATCTTCGGCCGGGAAGTCGCGCACCTGATAGCTCACCACTTCCACACCTTGCTGCTGCAACCAGCGTTGCGAGTGCTCCAGCAGCACCCCGGAGCGGGAGCGTTGGCTGGGACTGCCACCGAGCGAGACGACCAACATGCCTGCTATTCCTTAACTGTCACGTGCGATTCGCGGTGGGCGATCTCGCGGTACGTAGCCAACCATAACAGGGGGACACATATATCTTTAAATCATATTTATTCATTTATTTATGCAATTAAGAGATATGCAACCCACTCTCTTTAAGCATTAAAAAAAGGCCGTCGAAACGGCCAAAACCCTTGGTGCACAGAAATCCCCTGTGGGAGCGAGCTTGCTCGCGATAGCGGTGTATCAGTCGACATCGACGTTGGCAGATCCGACGCCATCGCGAGCAAGCTCCCACAGGTTCAGGTCGGGTGTGCGTCAGCGGTTGGGCTGCGGGGTCAGGCGCAGGTAAGGTTTCACGGCGCGATAGCCCTTGGGAAAGCGCTGCTTGAGTTCCTCTTCATCCTTGAGCGAGGGCACGATCACCACTTCATCACCGTCCTGCCAATTGGCTGGTGTGGCGACTTTGTAGTTGTCGGTCAATTGGAGGGAGTCGATCACCCGCAGGATCTCATTGAAATTGCGCCCGGTGCTGGCCGGGTAGGTAATGGTCAGGCGGATCTTCTTGTTCGGGTCGATCACGAACAACGAACGCACGGTCAAGGTGTCGCTGGCGTTAGGGTGGATCAGGTCGTACAGGTCCGACACCTTGCGGTCGGCATCAGCCAGGATCGGGAAATTGACCACGGCGTTCTGGGTCTCGTTGATGTCCTCGATCCATTTGTGATGCGAGTCCACCGGGTCGACCGAGAGGGCAATGGCCTTGACCCCGCGCTTCGCGAATTCGTCCTTGAGCTTGGCGGTCAGGCCCAACTCGGTGGTACACACCGGGGTGAAGTCCGCTGGGTGGGAAAACAGCACGCCCCAGCTGTCGCCGAGCCATTCGTGGAAGCGTATTTTGCCGGCGCTGGAGTCCTGTTCGAAGTCGGGGGCGATGTCGCCGAGTCTGAGGCTCATGGTGCGGCTCCTGGATGAGAGGGTTGTGAGCCCAAACTTTGCACCGCTTTCGATTGCTTTAAAAAGAATGAATATCCATTTATGTAGATCTTTAGTGAATATAAAAAACTGTTCACTGGCGCCATAACGCATACCGGCACAAGATCGTCAGCGAGGTTCGAGAAGGCCTCGAGTTGCTGTAAAGAGGAGAAGGTTCGGGGAAGGCTACAGGGGTGGGCCAGACCCGAAACGCAAAAGCCCCGCCCGGCGTGTTGCCGGGCGGGGCTTTTTTTTGTTTTGTACCCACACTACGGAAATTATTGAGGCGATTTCAGAACGAGCGGCTAGGATAGGCAGCATGAACACTCAAGCCTTGCTGACTCATCTGCAAAACCACCTCCCTGGCCTGCTCGCGGTCTACCTGTTCGGCAGCCATGCACAGGGCACCGCCGGGCCTGACAGTGATGTCGATTTGGCTGTGCTTTTGTCCGGCGAGATCGACCCTGTGTCGTTATGGCAGCTTTCAGGTGATCTGGCGGATATCGCGGGCAGTCCAGTGGATCTGATCGATCTACGCGGCGCAACGACCGTCATGCAGTATCAGATCCTGACCCGCGGTCGGAGGCTCTGGGCCAGAGACATCCAGGCGGGGTTGTTCGAGTGTTTTATTCTTAGCGAAAAAACCGCTCTCGACGAGGTTCGGGCCGGATTGCTCCAGGATATTCAGGAAGAAGGCAGCGTGTATGGCCGATGACATACTGATTAATAAAGCAGCGAGTATCGAGCGTTGCGTCGCCAGGGTGCGGGAGGAGTACGAGAAGGATCCCGCTACGTTTGCCACTGACTTCACTCGCCAGGATTCGGCAGTCCTGAATATCCAGCGTGCGTGCGAAGCGGCACTGGATATGGGACAGCATCTGATTCGACGTGAGCGACTGGGTGTCCCGCAAAGTGCCCGCGATACATTCGAGTTACTTTTTCAAGGTGGCTGGGTGGAAGAAGGTCTGGTGAAAAACCTGAAGAACATGGTGGGTTTCAGGAATATCGCCGTGCATGACTACCAAGCCCTGCAATTGCCGATCATGGTCGCGATCATTACCCAGCATCTGGGCGACTTCCTGGCTTTCAGCACGTTCATCCTGCGTAAGGACGCGGCGGAGTCCAAGGGATAAAGCGATATCCGGCTCGTTGAGACAAAAACGTAAAAGCCCCGCCCGGCGTGTTGCCGGGTGGGGCTTTTTTTACTTCGCTACGTCTTACATGAAGTTGTAAGTGTAGTTGAAGATCAGGCGGGTCTGATCCTGGCTGTCGCCCACGCCGCTGCTGCGGTATGTACCCTGACGCAGGGTAGTGCCGAAGCCTTTCAACGCGCCCTGCTGGATGACGTAATCCACACGCATGTCGCGTTCCCACTCGGAGTAATCGCTTGCGCCGTTGGTGGTTTTAACGTCGTCACCGCGCAGGTAGGAAACCGAGGCTTTCAGGCCTGGAACGCCCAAGGAAGCGAAGTCGTAGGAGTATTGGCCAAAGGTGGTGTTTTCACCGGCACGGACAAACCCGTTGATCATGCTGTCGGTGAACAGGTAGAAACTCGCGCCACCGGCACCTTCGGGACGACCGTTGCTGTCAACCACGTTGCCCTGGTTCAGGTATACGAAGCCACCGTCATCACCGACTTGCTGGTGACCCAGCAGGAAGGCGCTGCCGCCGAGGGTGTAAGTGAACATGGCGCTCCAGGTCTTGTTATCGACCTCGCCCGCATGTTTGGCATAACCGCTGTTGTTGTTGAACTCATAACCCGCGTCGCCGTTACGGCCATCCGAGCTGCTGTCGAAGTAACGCAGGTCAGTCTTGAACGACTGGCCTTCGCTGATCGGGAACACATGAACCGCACCCAGGAAGTGCTGCTTGTAGTAATCCTGCAGGTTGGCGTAGTAGTACTGCAGGGTCAGGTCCTTGGTGACCTTCCAGTCAGCACCGGCAAAGCGGAACTGGTTGCTTTCCTCGGTACCACCCGCCACTGCCAGGCCGGTGCTGTTGCTCGATGCACGACCTGTGGCGTGTTCCAACTGACCAGCGTTGAAAGTGACGTTGTCGATTTCCTTGGAGGTGATGGTGCCACCTTCAAAGGTCTGTGGTAGCAGACGGCTGTCGTTGGAAACCAGGATCGGCAGGTTTGGCGCCAGTGCGCCACCCACGTGAGCTTCGGTCTTGGAGAACAGCGCCTTGACGTTACCCGACAAGCGGCTCCACTCATGTACCGCCGAACCATCAGTATCGGCTGGCATATAGGAACCGTTGTTACGACCCCTTCCCCCATCGAGACGGATACCCACCAGCGCCTGAGCGTCGATACCGAAACCCACAACACCTTGCGTGAAGCCAGACTTGTAGTCGAACTTCAGGCCCGTGCCCGTTTCGCGCAGGTCTTCTTTGCCCGTTTCGTGGTTGTCATTATTGAAATACAACGTACGAGAACTGACAGACGCCTTGCTGTCTTCGATAAAACCAGCGGCGCCTGCCTGCTGCGCCAGAACCCCAACGGCCACAGCCAGTGCCAAGGTGGACTTGTTCATGCTTCGCTCCTCTCGTTTTCTAATTCTTGTGTGTCTTTGGTTCCGGATCGAACGCCCGGATCCCGCGGATGCGCGATTAGCGCCAGACCGTGACCGACAAGTCAATCGTAACCATTTATGACTACGACTATGGTCTAACCCCCGCTACACGGTCCGCAGGATAATGGATTCTTTATGACGGTAAGAAGAATTGTTTCAAAAGTTTTCAGATCGTTTCGATAAATGATCGCATCACAGCACCATCAGGCCGTGACATGACTTATCGGCGAAGCAGGAAATTACTGAACGATGATTCGTCGGGGATTCATGAGGCCCGCGAATGCTTGGCGGCGAGATAGGTTTGCGCGCCTCCTGCGCCTTCGATTCCTGTTTACGACAGCTCGCGCATGCCGCGATCTTGACGCGATCCAGACTAGTTGCTCATTGTCTGAAATCAAGAAGATCGCGGCAGTGCACGTTTTCCGAAGCCGCTTACAAGGATTTTTCGAAGATTTTCGAATTGCGCTGGTAGTTGTAGAGCGAAGCCCGCGCCGCTGGCAGGCGCTCGACACTGCTGGGTTCAAAGCCACGTTCACGGAACCAGTGGGCGGTCCGCGTCGTCAGCACGAACAGCGTCTTGAGCCCTTGGGCGCGGGCCCGGGTTTCGATCCGTTCCAGCAATTCGTCACCGCGCCCGCCGTGGCGGTACTCCGGGTTCACGGCCAGGCAAGCCAGCTCCCCGGCGTCCGAATCGGCGATCTGGTACAACGCCGCGCAGGCGATGATCATCCCTTCGCGCTCGACCACGCTGAACTGCTCGATCTCGCGCTCCAGCACTTCGCGGGAGCGACGTACCAGGATCCCCTGCTCTTCCAACGGGCTGATCAGGTCCAGCAGGCCGCCAACGTCCTCGATGGCCGCTTCGCGTACCACCTCGAATTGCTCCTGGGCCACCAGCGTACCGCTGCCATCGCGGGTGAACAGTTCGGCCAGCAGCGCACCGTCCTCGGCATAGCTGACGATATGGCTGCGGGCCACGCCGCCACGACAGGCCTGGGCTGCCGCATCCAGCAGTTCGGCCTGATAGTCGCTGCCCAGGCGCTGCATATGGCCCGGAACCTGTTGCGGGCGCAATTCGCGGACCAGCCGACCGTCTTCCCCGATAAGCCCCTGCTCGGCACCGAACAGCAGCAGCTTGTCGGCTGCCAGATCGATGGCCGCCCGGGTGGCAACGTCCTCACAGGCCAGGTTGAAGATCTCTCCGGTGGGCGAATAACCCAACGGCGACAGCAACACGATCGAGCGCTCGTCCAGCAGACGATTGATACCCTTGCGATCGACCCGGCGCACTTCACCGGTGTGGTGATAATCCACGCCTTCGAGCACGCCGATGGGACGTGCGGTGACCAGGTTGCCGCTGGCGACCCGCAGCCGCGAGCCTTGCATGGGCGAGGACGCCATGTCCATGGACAGCCGGGCCTCGATGGCGATGCGCAACTGGCCGACCGCGTCGATCACGCACTCCAGGGTCGCGGCATCGGTGATGCGCATGCCGTGGTGGTAGTGCGGCGTGAGGCCCCGTGCAGCGAGGCGGGTCTCGATCTGCGGGCGCGAACCATGGACCAGCACCAGGCGCACGCCGAGGCTGTGCAGCAGCACCAGGTCATGGACGATGTTGCCGAAATTAGGATGCTCCACCCCGTCGCCAGGCAGCATGACGACAAAGGTGCAATCGCGGTGGGCGTTGATGTAGGGCGAAGCGTGACGAAGCCAATTGACGTATTCGGGCATGAACCTGGACCTGTAATAAATAACAGCCAAAAAAAGACGAAACAGAACGCACAACGGGCTGGTGGTTATCGTCGGAACAGGCTTGGCGACACGCGCGCTCTCCTCATGTGATGAATACGGCCCCGCAAGGGGGCAATTTAACCGACCGTGGCCGGTGTCAGGCAGTAATGACCGATCAATTGTTGCAACAGCTGTACGGTAGGTTGCAAACGTGACATTTCTAGGTACTCGCCCGGCTGGTGGGCGCAGGCGATATCGCCAGGGCCGAGCACCAGGGTTTCGCAGCCAAGGCGCTGAAGATAAGGCGCTTCGGTGCCAAACGCCACTGCTTCGGCACGATGGCCGGTGAGTCGCTCGGCCACCCGCACCAGCTCGCAGTCTTCGGCCTGCTCGAAGGGTGGCACTTCAGGGAACAGCGGTGCGTAGTCGATCTTGACTTTATGGCGTTCGGCGATGGGGTCGAGCTTCTGTTGGATCGCTGCCCGCAGCACTTGCGGGTCCATGCCCGGCAAGGGCCGCAAGTCGAATTCCATGGAACACTGGCCGCAGATCCGGTTGGGGTTGTCGCCACCATGGATGCAGCCGAAGTTCAGGGTCGGTTGCGGCACGGTGAACTGCGGGTTACGGAACTCACGCTGCCATTGCAGGCGCAGCCCACGCAGTTCGCCCATGGCATCGTGCATGGCTTCCAGCGCGCTGTGGCCCAGGCTCGGGTCGGAGGAATGGCCGCTGCGCCCGAGAATGTCGATGCGCTCCATCATCACGCCTTTGTGCAGGCGAATCGGCTTGAGGCCGGTCGGCTCACCGATCACCGCCGCCCGCCCCAGCGGTCGCCCGGCATCGGCCAGGGCCCGGGCGCCGGCCATGGAGCTTTCTTCGTCACAGGTCGCGAGGATCAGCAGCGGTTGCTTGAACGGTTGGTCCAGCAGCGGCTTGACCGCTTCGATGACCAAGGCGAAAAAACCCTTCATGTCACAACTGCCCAGGCCCACCCAACGGCCATCGACCTCGGTGAGCTTCAGCGGATCGGTCTGCCACAACGCGCCGTCGAACGGCACCGTGTCGCTGTGGCCAGCCAGCACCAGGCCGCCGGGGCCGCTGCCGAAACTGGCCAGCAGGTTGAATTTGCCGGGGCTGACCTGCTGGATATCACAGCAGAACCCAAGCTCAGTGAGCCAGCCTGCCAGCAGCTCGATCACGGCACTGTTGGACTGGTCCAGCCCAGGCTGGGTGCAACTGACCGAAGGCGTGGCGATCAGGGCAGCGAATTGATCTTTCATGGAAGGCAAAGGCATCGCTGACTCCGGGCTTACAGATTGATGTCCATCATAGAACCATCCGACGCCAGGAATAAACCGTCGCAGCACCTAGGGCGGGTGAGTCCTGTACACTGCACGGCCTTGGCAGCCACACCTTCCCCCGGCTGCACACCCGATCCCTGGATTTTCCGGCCATGCAGAAAGAAACCGAAATCAAACTCCGCGTCAGCCGCGAGACCCTGGCAGCCTTGCGCGAGCATCCGCTGCTGAAAAAACGCAACAAGAGTGGCTGGGAACGCCACGAACTGATGAACCAGTATTTCGACACGCCGGAGCGTGACCTGGCACGGGCCAAGGTCGCCCTGCGCCTGCGTCGCGACGGCGAAGAGGTGATCCAGACCCTCAAGACCCGCGGCCAGAGCGTTGCCGGCCTGTCCGAGCGCAACGAGTACGATTGGCACCTGCCCAAGGCCAAGCTCGACCTGAAAAAACTCGACGGTGAATGCTGGCCCGAAGCCTTGACCGAACTGGACAAGAAAACCCTCAAGGCCATCTTCACCACCGATTTCGTTCGCGAACGCGCTGAAATCGCCTGGGGCCGTGGCAAAAGCAAGGTGGTCATCGAAGCCGCCCTGGACCTGGGCCATGTGGTGGTCGGCAAGCAGAAGGAAGAAATCTGCGAACTGGAGCTGGAACTGCGCGAAGGCGAACCCGCCGCCCTGCTGGAACTGGCCGCCGAGCTGGCCGCGACCCTGCCCTTGATGCCTTGCGACATCAGCAAGGCCGAGCGTGGCTATCGCCTGTATGACGCAGGCAGCTACGCCCTGAGCCTGCCAGCGCCACAACTGACCGCCGAAACGCCGCTGGATGACGCCTTCGCCGCGCTGAGCTGGCATCTGCTCGGCAGCAGCCAGCGCTTGGCCGAGCAGTACCGTTTCAACGGTCACTGGCGCCTGCTGCAGGACTGGGTGGAAAACCTCGCCGAACTGCGTGCCCTGCTCAGCAGCCTCGGCCAGGCCGCGCCGCGCCAATCGACCCACGACTTGCGCCTGGCCCTGGACGCGTTGCTGGAAGACTGGCGCCCACTGGTCCAGGCCGGCCTGGATGACGAAGACGTGCGCAAGGCGGCGCCGGAACAGTTCCTTGAAGAGCTGCAAGACCCGCGCTGGGGCCTGTTTTCCCTCAACACTTCACGCTGGCTGCTGGCTCGCAGCTGGGCCGCCGAGCGCAACACCCGTGGCAATCGCCAGGGCGCGGCGCAACTGGGCAGCTGGCTGCCGCGCCTGCTGGGCGAAGAGTCCTCGTCCCTGCAACTGCAACGCTATCAGCAGCAACCGGAAGACCTGGCCGAGCAACTGCCGCGCATCGAACGCATCCAGGCCTGGCTGCACCACGCCCGCCATGTGCTGGAGATCCCGGAAATGGATCGCCTCTACGGCGAGCTGAACAAACTGGCGCAACTGGCCAACCAGCCGATCACCGACGAAACGCTGGATGCGCGCAAGCAGCAGGCAATTGCGGTTTACCAGAATCGGGCCTGGAAGACTTTGCTGCGCCTGTAATATCGCCATCGCGAGCAAGCTCGCTCCCACATTGGATCAGTGCTGTACACACATCTTGTGGCCACTGAAGATCAACTGTGGGAGCGAGCTTGCTCGCGAAGGGGCCGGCACATTCACCTCAGATCCAACTATCGCAGCACCGGCAAACTCGTCGTCGACTTGATCTCCGACAGCGCCACGATCGAGTTCACTTCCTGGATCCCCGGCACCATCGACAGCTTTTCGAAAAAGAATCGCTCATACGCCTCGATGTCCGCCGTGACGATGCGCAGCAGAAAATCCACCGACCCCATCAGCACGTAACATTCCAACACTTCGGGGAAGCCGCGGATCGCCTCGGTGAACTCGGTAAAGTTCGAACGACCGTGGGCGTTGAGTTTGATCTCAGCGAATATCTGCGTGTTGAGGCCGATTTTCTTGCGATCCAGCAGGGTCACCTGGCCGCGGATGATGCCCTCCTCCTTCATCCGCTGGATCCGCCGCCAGCATGGCGATTGAGACAAGCCGACCTGTTCGGCGATCTGCGCACTGGACAGCGAGGCATCCTCCTGCAGCAGCGCCAGTATCCTGCGGTCGTAGCCATCCAATTCGCTGTGCATGAATAAACCCGAAATAATTGATTTAGAGAATCAGGCGATTCGAAACTTCGCCAGAGTTACTCATTTTAGATAAGAAATACCTCGGATCGCATGTAAATATTTCTCCCGTCACCCAGGAGACCGAACATGCCCCCACTCGAAGCCGTTGCCATTGCCCCGACCCGCGCCGACGTCTGGCACGCCGCCCATACCCATTGTCGGGCGCGGTACCAGATACTGGCCGAAGCCGAACCGGATTTACTGTGCCGGGCGATGAACCTGTTTGCCTTGCAGGGCCTGACGCCGCAGCAGGTTCAGGTCGAGCGACTCGACGATGTGCTGTCGCTGGACATCGTCATGGATGGGTTGAGCTGGCACCGTGCCCAGGTCATCGCTGAAAAATTACGTAACTTGATCAGCGTCTGTTCGGTGGACTTGCAAGACGCTGATATTGCGCACGTTGGGCCGGCCCAGACCGCCTGTTGAATGCCCAAGGGCAAGAATTGGTAACTCATTGGTCGGGTAGTGGCCCAACGGTCCACGGGGTCGGGACTATTCTTTTGCAGACCGAGCGAGGACGCCGAAGCGTCTGTATCGCGGCTTTGCTGCAATTGTCCAATAGGAACCCGCATGTCCACCAAACACGCCACTCAGGACCGCTGGCTGGACCTCAACGATCTGCTGCGCCAACTGGTCACCCAGGGCCTCATCAGCCAGGATTCGGCTGAAACCGCGCTGAACGCCCGCCGACGCCATAGCGCCAATAGCCAGTTGCATCCGCTGGAGTTCATCGCCAACCAGCACCTGGACGATCTCAGCCGACCTGGCAAGCACCTGGACCTGGAGAACCTGACCCTGTGGTTGTCCCAACAGACCGGCCAGCCGTACATGCGCATCGACCCGTTGAAAATCAACGTCGCGGCCGTGACGCCCTTGATGTCCTACGCCTTTGCCCAGCGCCACAAGATCCTCGCGGTGGCGGTCGATCGTGACACCGTCACCGTGGCCAGCGCACAGCCCTACGTCAACAGCTGGGAAGCCGACCTGACCCACGTGCTCAAGCTGCCGATTCAGCGGGTGGTCGCCAACCCGGTGGACATCCAGCGCTTGAGCGTGGAGTTCTATCGCCTGGCCAAATCGGTCAGCGGCGCCACCACGGTCGATCAGCAACCGAGCAACCTGAGCAACTTCGAACAATTGCTCAACCTGGGCGCCAGTGACCAGGAGCCGGACGCCAACGACGCCCACATCGTCAATATTGTCGACTGGCTGTTCCAGTACGCCTTCCAGCAGCGTGCCAGTGATATCCACATCGAACCGCGCCGCGAACAGGGCACCGTGCGGTTTCGCATCGACGGAGTGCTGCACACCGTCTACCAGTTCCCGCCGCAGGTCACGATGGCGATCGTCAGCCGCCTCAAGAGCCTGGGGCGGATGAACGTCGCAGAAAAACGCAAACCCCAGGACGGCCGGGTCAAGACCAAGACGCCGGACGGCGGCGAAGTGGAATTGCGCCTGTCGACCTTGCCCACCGCGTTCGGCGAAAAAATGGTCATGCGGATCTTCGACCCGGAAGTGCTGCTCAAGGATTTCGACCAACTCGGCTTCTCCGCCGACGACCTGCGGCGCTGGCAGGACATGACCCGCCAGCCCAACGGCATCATCCTGGTGACCGGGCCTACCGGTTCCGGCAAGACCACCACGCTCTACACCACCCTCAAGAAACTGGCGACGCCGCAAGTGAACCTCTGCACCATCGAGGACCCGATTGAAATGGTCGAGGCCTCCTTCAACCAGATGCAGGTCCAGCACAACATCGACCTCTCCTTCGCCGCCGGGGTGCGGGCCCTGATGCGACAAGACCCGGACATCATCATGATCGGTGAGATCCGCGACCTGGAGACCGCCGAAATGGCGATCCAGGCGGCGCTCACCGGGCACCTTGTCCTGTCGACGCTGCACACCAACGACGCGCCGAGCGCAATCAGTCGCCTGCTGGAGCTGGGTGTGCCCCATTACCTGATCAAGGCCACCGTGCTCGGGGTCATGGCCCAGCGACTGGTGCGCACCCTGTGCCCACATTGCAAGACGCCCCTGGCCCTGGACGAAGACGACTGGCAAACCCTGACGCGTCCCTGGCAGGCCCCGCTGCCCAGCAATGCGCAGCAGGCGGTCGGTTGTTCGGAATGCCGCGATACCGGCTATCGTGGGCGTGCTGGGGTATACGAAATCATGCAACTGACCGACAGCGTCAAGGCCTTGATCCACCCTGACACCGACCTGCTGGCAGTGCGCCGCCAGGCATTCAAGGAAGGCATGCGCAGCCTGCGACTGTCGGGGGCACAAAAGGTGGCGGCGGGTTTGACCACGGTCGAGGAAGTGCTGCGGGTGACGCCGCAGAGCGAGCAGAAGTAGCGACGGGAAGTTGATCTCCGCTGAGCCGTAGCAGCTGTGTAGGAGCTGTGTAGGAGCTGTCGAGTGCAACGAGGCTGCGATCTTGTCCCAGACAATTGCGCCGGAAGTGAAAGATCAAGATCAAAAGATCGCAGCCTTCGGCAGCTTCTACAGGGCTCAACGTGTCACTAAATCTCCACGGCACAAGGACTATAGGGAAGATAATGGCCGCTTGCCTTACACTCAGGGCTCGCAGGTCCATCTCAATTCACACAAGGAACCGTCATGCAGATCGGCAGTGTACTTTTACTTTTCATCGGCCTCGTGGTCGCCATTCTATTCATGGGTTTCAAGGTCGTGCCCCAGGGCTACCAATGGACCGTCGAGCGGTTCGGCCGCTACACCAACACCCTCAAGCCCGGCCTGAACATCATCATTCCGGTGATGGATCGCATCGGTCGCAAGATCAACGTGATGGAAAGCGTGCTGGACATCCCGCCCCAGGAAGTCATTACCGCCGACAACGCCACGGTACAGATCGACGCCGTGTGTTTCTTCCAGGTGGTCAACACCGCCCAGGCCGCCTACGAGGTCAACAACCTCGAACACGCCATCCGCAACCTGCTGCAGACCAATATCCGTACCGTGCTGGGGTCCATGGAGCTGGACGCGATGCTGAGCCAGCGCGACGGTATCAACGAAAAACTGCTGCGCACCGTCGATGAAGCCACGGCGCCGTGGGGTATCAAGATCACCCGGATCGAGATCAAGGACATCAGCCCGCCGGCCGACCTGATGGCCGCCATGTCGGGGCAGATGAAAGCCGAACGTATCAAGCGTGCCCAGATCCTCGAAGCCGAGGGCCTGCGAGCTTCGGCGATTCTCACTGCCGAAGGCAAAAAGCAGGCGCAGATCCTCGAGGCCGAGGGCAGCCGTCAAGCCGCATTCCTGGAGTCCGAGGCCCGCGAACGCCAGGCACAAGCCGAAGCGCTGGCCACCCAGGTGGTGTCCCAGGCGATTGCCGACGGCAACGTCCAGGCCGTGAACTACTTCGTCGCGCAGAAATACATCGATGCGCTGGGCAAACTGGCTTCGGCCAACAACAGCAAAGTAATCCTGATGCCTCTGGAAGCCAGCCAGGTCATTGGTGCGGTCGGCGGCATTGGCGAGATCGTCAAAGCCACCTTCGACAGCAAGAAAGCCTGAGGCACGCATATGTGGGTGTTCCTGCAACACATGTCGTACTGGGACTGGCTGGCGCTGGGCGTGATCCTGCTGATCCTCGAAGTGTTCGGCGCCGGCGGCTACCTGCTGTGGATCGGCATGGCCGCCGCGGCTGTCGGCGTGCTCACATTCCTTCTGCCGCAGATGGCGTGGGAGCTGCAGTTCCTGCTGTTCGGCCTGTTCGCCATCGCAACGGCGCTGTATTGGTGGCGACGCCAGCGCAGCGCTGTTCGCGAAAGCGATCAGCCGCACCTGAACCTGCGCGGGCAAGAGCTGATCGGCAAGGTCTTCCAGGTTCATGAAGCGATTGTCGATGGCCGCGGCAAGATCAAGGTGGCCGACAGTGTCTGGCTGGCCAAGGGCCCCGAGTCGGCCGTGGGCACGCGGGTCAGGGTGGTGGCGCAGGAAGGCGCGGTGCTGCAGGTGGAGCGGGCTGACTGAGGAGTCATGGAACTGAACAGAGGCGCAGGTAATCCAACGTGATAGTTAACCCAGTGGAGTCACCTATCATGCGTCTCAAACTTGCTGTCGCTACCCTAGCCTTGCTGTCTCTTCCTGTTGGCTCGGCAATGGCTGACACGTTTTGGCGTAACGTCATCTCATCCGGTGCGACTACCGGTTCCACCTACCTGACTTTCAAGGATCACAAGCTGATCGTCGCCGCCCAGGACGACGCCGGCAGCTTCGTCGCCAGTGACGGCGGTATTCGGGGCCCCTACCTGGAAGCGGCGATGCAGAAAGTGCGTGCCGATAACCCAGGCCTGCAAGCCACTGACATGGAACTGGCCAACGCGATCCTGGCGAAAAACGCCGTCGCCCAGGATTGATTCAAGGCCAATAAAAAATGCCGCTCGATTGAGCGGCATTTTTTTGCCCGGAGAATACCCCAAGGCTGTACTCACACATTGGATCCGGGTTATTCGCCGATAGCGGACCTGTAGCCTGCTGCATCGAGCAGCTTGTCCAGGTCGGCCTTATCGCTCGGCTTGAGCTTGAAGATCCAGGCGCCGTACGGATCGGAGTTCAACGACTCCGGCGAACCTCCCAAGTCTTCGTTGATCGCGATCACTTCGCCGGCAATCGGGGAGTAGATGTCGGAAGCGGCCTTGACCGACTCAACCACACCGGCCTGGTCACCTGCGGCAAAAGTCTTACCGACTTCAGTCAGCTCGACGAATACCACATCGCCCAAGGCTTCCTGCGCATGATCGCTGATGCCCACGGTGACGGTACCGTCAGCTTCCAGGCGTACCCACTCATGGCTTTCGGCAAAACGCAGTTCGGCAGGGATATCACTCATATTCTGTGTCCTCAAGAGAAAGTGTCAGCGGCCAGCGGCCCGCCGCAAAAGGTTAGATCAGGGTTCTGCCATGGCGGACAAAGGTCGGTTTGACCACCCGTACCGGGTACCACTTGCCGCGAATTTCCACCTCGGCACGGTCGGCGGTAGCCATCGGAACACGTGCCAGGGCAATCGACTTGCTAAGCGTAGGAGAAAAACTACCACTGGTGATCTCTCCATCGCCAACATTGGCGATGCGAACCACCTGATGGGCGCGCAAGACACCCCGCTCCTCCAGCACCAGCCCGACCAGTTTGTGCTGCACACCGCTGGCAAGCTCGGTTTCCAGCGCACTGCGCCCGATGAACTGACGGCTCGCCGGTTCCCAGGCGATACTCCAGGCCATGTTCGAGGCCAGCGGCGAAACGCCTTGGTGAATGTCCTGGCCGTAGAGGTTCATGCCGGCCTCCAGGCGCAAGGTATCGCGGGCACCGAGGCCGATGGGCGAAATACCGGCACCGACCAGGTCGTTGAAGAAACTCGGGGCCTCCTGGGCGGGCAGGACGATTTCCAGGCCATCTTCGCCGGTGTATCCGGTCCGGGCGATGAACCATTCGCCGTCGGCGCGACCTTCGAAGGGCTTGAGCTGCAGGATGATTTGCCCACGCGGTTGTGTCACCAGTTCGGCAATCTTCTGCCGGGCCTGGGGGCCCTGGATCGCCAGCATCGCCAGTTCGGGGCGCTCATGCAACTGCACGTCGTAGCCACCGAGCTGTGCCTGCATCCACGCCAGGTCCTGATCGCGGGTCGAGGCGTTGAAGACCAGCCGATAGCCGTCCTCGACACGGTAGATGATCATGTCGTCGACGATGCCGCCGCGCTCATTGAGCATCGCGCTGTACAAGGCACTGCCTGTGTCCTGCAAACGATCGACGTCATTGGCCAGCAAACGCTGCAGCCAGACCTTGGCCTGGGGACCGGCGACATCGATCACGGTCATGTGGGATACATCGAACACTCCGCAGTCGCGACGCACCTGATGGTGTTCTTCGACTTGCGAGCCGTAATGCAAAGGCATATCCCAACCGCCAAAATCGACCATCTTCGCGCCGAGGGCGAGATGAAGGTCATACAGAGGCGTACGCTGTCCCATGGGTTTCTCCTTCCGGGCTTGGCGAAGGTGCGGACGGACACTGCGTAGCGCGAACGTCTGAAAAAAGGAGTTTTCTGACATCCTCAGTTGCCCGGTCCGACAGATGGACCGCACCGAATGCCGCGCATTGTAGCCGCATGAGGTAGGACTGACACCTAGCTGTTTCGATGGGCCGAACGTCGTATCAATCCGATGACCGGCAAGAGGCCCACAAGCACCAGCGTCAGCGCCGGCAAGGCAGCCCGGGCCCACTCCCCTTCGCTGGTCATCTCGAAGATCCGCACCGCCAGCGTGTCCCAGCCGAACGGGCGCATCAGCAGGGTCGCGGGCATTTCCTTGAGCACGTCGACGAATACCAGCAACGCCGCGCTCAAGGTGCCGGGCAGCAGCAGCGGCAGATACACTTTGAAAAACAGTCGCGGCCCACTGACCCCAAGGCTGCGTGCCGCTTCGGGCAAAGACGGACGAATTCGCGCCAGGCTGCTCTCCAACGGACCGTAGGCCACGGCCAGGAAGCGCACCAGATATGCCAGCAACAGCGCCGACAGGCTACCTAACAACAGCGGTTTGCCTGCACCGCCGAGCCAGGTCGACAGCGGGATGACCAGCTCACGGTCCAGGTAGCTGAATGCAAGCATGATCGATACCGCCAGCACCGAACCGGGCAAGGCATAGCCCAGGTTCGCCAGGCCGACGCCGACACGAATCGGGCGGGTTGGCGCCAGCCGGCGGGCGAACGCCAGCAGCAAGGCCACGCAGACGGTAACCAGCGCGGCCAGGCCGCCCAGATAGAGGGTGTGGACGATCAGCCCGGTATAACGTTCATCCAGGTCGAAACGACCGCGTTGCCAGAACCACACCAGCAACTGCAGTACCGGGATGACAAAGGCACAGGCGAACACCAGAAAGCACCAACTGCTGGCTGCCACGGCCTTGAAACCGCGCAACGTATACAAAGCCTTGGCCCGGGGACGCTCGTTACTGGCTCGGTGGGCACCGCGGGCCCGGCGTTCGCCGTAGAGCACCAGCATCACCGCCAGCAACAGCAGGCTGGCCAGTTGGGCAGCGCTGGAGAGGCTGAAGAAGCCGTACCAGGTCTTGTAGATCGCGGTGGTGAAGGTGTCGAAGTTGAACACTGACACTGCGCCGAAATCTGCCAGGGTTTCCATCAACGCCAACGCTACGCCCGCACCGATGGCCGGCCGGGCCATCGGCAGCGCTACGCGCCAGAACGCCTGCCACGGTGACTGCCCGAGCACGCGGGCGGCTTCCATCAACCCCTTGCCCTGGGCCAGGAAGGCACTGCGCGCCAGCAGATAGACGTAAGGGTAAAAGACCAGCACCAGCACCAGGATCACCCCGCCGGTGGAGCGGACCCGGGGCAGGCGCAAGCCGCTGCCGAACCATTCACGCATGAGCGTCTGTACGGGGCCGGCAAAATCCAGCAGGCCAACGAAGACAAACGCCAACACGTAAGCCGGAATCGCAAATGGCAGCATCAACGCCCAGTCGAGCCAGCGTCGCCCGGGGAACTCACACAGACTGGTGAGCCAGGCCAGACTGACACCCAGCAAGGTCACCCCGACGCCCACGCCAAGGATCAACGTGAGGGTGTTGCCCAACAGGCGCGGCATCTGCGTCTCCCACAAGTGGGACCAGATCTGTTGATCGATGCTCTGCCAGGACAGCAGCAAGACGCTCAGGGGCAACAGGACCAGCGCGGCGATGGCGAAGACCAGGGGGTACCAGCGGCGTTGGGCGGGATGGGCCAAGGAATACTCTCGTTAAACAAACAGGACTTGCTACCGCTGGACTCTGTAGGAGCTGGCGAAGCCTGCGATCTTTTGATCTTTTGATCTTTCGCTTGAGATTCAAGTGTCTTTGGAAAGATCGCAGCCTCGTTGCACTCGACAGCTCCTACATAGCTCCTACAGGCCCGGGGGAGGGAGCTCCCTCACCACAGGTTCAGTTCCAGCCAGCGCGATCCATCATGCGAATGGCTTCAGCCTGGCGCTTACCCGCGACTTCCACTGGCAGGGTATCGGCCTTGAACTTGCCCCAGGCCGCCACTTCCTTGGACGGCTCGACGTCCGGGTTGGCCGGGAACTCCTGGTTCACGTCGGCGAAGATGTTTTGTGCTTCTGGCGTGGTCATCCACTCCACCAGTTTCTTCGCCGCATCCGGATGCGGTGCATGCTTGGTCAGGCCAATGCCCGAGAGATTGATGTGCACGCCACGGTCGGCCTGGTTCGGCCAGAACAGCTTGACCTTCAAATCCGGTTTCTGTTGGTGCAGGCGGCCATAGTAGTAGGTATTGACGATGCCGACATCGCACTGCCCGGCATTGATCGCCTCGAGCAGCGCGGTGTCATCGGAGAACACGTCGGTGGACAGGTTCTTGACCCAGCCCTTGAGGATTTCCTCGGTTTTTTCCGCCCCGTGGGTTTCGATCAGCGTGGCGGTCAGGGACTGGTTGTAGACCTTCTTCGAGGTCCGCAGGCACAGGCGGCCTTCCCACTCTTTGCCAGCCAGCGCTTCATAGGTGGTCAATTCGCTAGGTTTAACCCGCTCAGTGGAGTAGACAATGGTCCGCGCCCGCAGGCTCAGGCCGGTCCAGGCGTGGGAAGAGGCGCGATATTGGGACGGGATATTCGCGTCGATCACCGGCGAGTTGAACGGCTGGAGAATGCCCATCTGCTCGGCTTGCCAGAGGTTGCCGGCGTCGACGGTGAGCAGCAGGTCGGCGGTGGCGTTCTCACCCTCGGCCTTGATCCGCTGCATCAACGGCGCTTCCTTGTCGGTGATGAACTTCACCGCCACGCCGGTTTTCTTGGTATAGGCATCGAAGACCGGCTTGATCAGCTCGTCGATACGCGAGGAGTAGACCACCACCTCATCGGCGGCCTGGGCGGCAGTAGAACCGATCAGGGTCAAGGCGAGGGCGGACAGCAGGCGTCTGGTTGCCAACATGGTAGCGGTCTCTGGATGGTGAGCGAAGCGCAAATGATAAGGACTCACATTTGGCATCTCAATCGAACAATAGTTGGACACATTTCCAAATGTTGCGACTTTGAGAAGATGTGCAGTGTTTACGTCCGTCATCGCTTGTGGGAGCAAGGCTTGCCCGCGATAGAGCCATAAGCCCCAACCTACCTCTCAGGCCTTGGCCAAGTCCGGCAAATCCCCAATCAACCCCAGCGCCTCGCGCACGAACAGCCCCTTGGCTTCAGGCATGCGGTCCACCAGTTTCAATCCGGTATTACGCAACCAGCGCACCGGCAACGGATCGGCCTGGAACAAGCGCTCGAACCCTTCCATCGCCGCCATAAGTGCCAGGTTATGGGGCATGCGTCGCCGCTCGTAGCGGCTCAGCACCTTCACGTCTGCCAGTCGTTCGCCACGCCCGGCCGCTTGCAACAGCACTTCGGCCAGCACGGCGGCGTCGAGGAAGCCCAGGTTCACGCCCTGCCCGGCCAACGGATGAATGGTATGGGCCGCGTCGCCGATCAGAGCCAGCCCTTCGGCCACATAGCGCTTGGCATGTCGTTGGCGCAGCGGCACGCACAGGCGCGGGTCGGCGCTCAGTACCGTGCCGAGCTGGCCTTCGAAGGCCCGTTCCAGTTCGTTGCAGAACTCAGCATCATCGAGCGCCATCAAGCGCTGCGCTTCACCGGGGGTGGTGGACCAGACGATCGAGCACCAGTCGTGTTGACCGTCACGCTCAAGCGGCAGGAACGCCAGCGGACCGTTGTCGGTGAAACGCTGCCAGGCCGTCATTCGATGCGGCCGGACGCTGCGCACGCTGGTGACGATGGCGTGGTGCAGGTAATCCCATTCGCGTGTGGCGACGCCGGTCAGGCGGCGTACCGCGGAATTCGCGCCGTCAGCCGCGATGACCAGGGGCGCGCGCAACGTGCGGCCATCGGCCAGGGTCAGCAGCCAGTCGTCACCGGAACGACGCATCTGTTCCAACCGGGCATTGGCCAGCAGACCCAGGTCGCAGTCATGCAGTCGATCCAGCAAGGCGTCCTGCACAACACGGTTTTCAACGATGTGCCCAAGCGCCTCGGCGTGCAGGCTGGCGGCTGAAAAATGGATCTGCCCGGTGCCGCTGCCGTCCCAGACGTGCATGTCGGTGTAGGGGCTTGCGCGTCGGGCGATGATGCCGTCCCAGACGCCCAGGCGATCGAGGATCCGCTGGCTGGCCGTCGACAACGCACTGACCCGAGGCTCGAACGCGGCCTGGGGATCGAAGGGTTTGACGCTCATCGGGCTGCCGTCGAGCAACAGCACTTGCAGGCCACTGCCCTGCAACGCCAGCGCCAGGGCGCTGCCGACCATACCGGCGCCGACAATCAGCAGATCTGCACGCAATTCCATGCTCTAAGCCTGTTTTGCTGGCGACATCAGTCGCCCATGAAAAGAAATGACAGCCCCGGCCTCAAGCATCGGGACGCGTCCCCAACCCCATGGCCTGGCGGGCGAACCAGCGCTTGGCCGGCGGCAGCAAGTCGAGGCCCAACAGGCCGAGGTTACGGCCCAGGGACACCAGCGGCAGGCTGCTGGCGAACAGGCGCGTGACCTGGTCGGAGAAGCCCACGGTCAGGGCCTGATCCATTCGCTGGCGCTCGCGATAGGCTTGCAACACGGCAAAATCCCCAGGCTCGCTTTCGCTGTCGAGCAAGGCATCGGCCAAGGCCTGGGCGTCGCGCAGGGACAGGTTGAACCCCTGCCCGGCAATCGGATGCAGGCTGTGGGCGGCATTGCCCAGGATCGCCAGGTGCGGACGAACCTGCTCTTCGGCCTCCACCAGCGCCAGCGGGTAAAGATGGCGCACGCCTACCTGTTTCAGGGTGCCCAGGCGATAGCCGAACACGCCCTGCAATTCGCTGAGGAAACTGCGCTCGTCAAGGGCTGCGAGCCGTTGTGCGTCCATGCCCTGGCGGGTCCAGACCAGCGCGCAACGATTCTCCGGCAGCGGCAACAAGGCCATCGGGCCATCATCGGTGAAACGTTCGAAGGCCATGCCGTTGTGGGATTCGCTGGGGGTGATGTTGGCGATCAAGGCGCTCTGGTCATAGGGTCGACTGCGCACGCCGATACCCAACTGCTCGCGCAGGCCGGAGCGGCCGCCATCGGCCAGTACGGCAAGGTCGCACTCCAAGGTGGTTTCGTCGTCGAGGGTCAAGCGATAACCGCCGACCAGCGGTTCCATGCGGGTGACCTGTGCCGGGCAGCGCCAACTGACGACCTCCGGGTCCAGGCCTTGCCACAGGCATTGGCCGAGCCAGGCGTTTTCCACCACGTAACCCAGCGCCGGCACGCCCTCTTCCATGGCCGACAGCCGCGCCGTGGAAAACCGCCCGCGGTCGGACACGTGAATCTGCTTGATCGGTTCGGCGCGGCGGGAAATTTCCTGCCAGACACCCAGGCGTTGATAAATCTGCCGGGCACCGTAGGACAATGCCGAGGACCGGGCATCGTAGCTTGGCTGCCAGGCGTCGCCGGGGGCGAAGGGCTCGATCAGCATGATCTTCCAGCCCCGGGCCTTGGCACCGGCCTGCAAGGCCAGGGCCAGACTCGCGCCGACCAGGCCGCCGCCGATGATCGCCAGGTTGACCCGGCTCATGCTGCTTGCGTCCGGGCGGCGGCCATCAGGGCCTCGATGTCGGCGACCGTCTTCGGTACGCCGTGGCTCAAGATTTCACAACCGGTTTTGGTCACTACCACGTCATCCTCGATGCGCACGCCAATGCCGCGCCATTTTTTCGCGACGCTGCGGTTGTTCGGGCTGATATAGATGCCCGGCTCCACCGTCAGCGTCATGCCCACCTCAAGTACCCGCCACTCGCCACCCACCCGGTATTCACCCACGTCGTGCACGTCCATGCCCAGCCAGTGGCCGGCGCGGTGCATGTAGAACGCCCTGTGGGCCTCGCTGGCAATCAAATCGTCCACCTCACCCTCCAGCAGCCCCAGGCGCACCAATCCTTCGGTAATGACCCGCACCGTCGCTTCATGGGCCTGGTTCCAGTGTTTGTCCGGCGCAATCTGGGCAAACGCGGCTTCCTGGGCGGCCAGCACCACTTCGTAGATCGCCTTCTGCTCGGGTGAAAACTTGCCACTGACCGGCCAGGTACGGGTGATGTCGCTGGCGTAGCAGTCGATTTCACAACCGGCGTCGATCAGCACCAGGTCGCCGTCCTTGAGCAGCGCGTCGTTCTGCTGGTAGTGCAAGATGCAGCTGTTGCGCCCCGCCGCGACAATCGAGCCATAGGCCGGCATCTTCGCCCCGCCCTTGCGAAACTCATAATCGAGCTCGGCTTCCAGGCTGAACTCATGCAGCCCCGGGCGCGCCGCCTGCATCGCCCGGATGTGCGCCTGGGCGGAGATCCGCGCCGCTTCGCGCATCACTTTCACTTCTGCCGCCGTTTTATACAGGCGCATGTCATGCAGCAGATGATCCAGGGCAACGAATTCGTTCGGCGGCTGGGCGCCGAGGTGGGCCTTGGAGCGAATCACGTTGATCCATTCCATCAGGTGCCGATCGAATTCCGGGTTGCTGCCCATGGCCGAATACACCCGGTCGCGGCCTTCGATCAGGCCTGGCAGGATGTCGTCGATGTCGGTGATGGGAAACGCGTCGTCGGCACCGTAGTCACGGATCGCCCCTTCCTGGCCGGCGCGCAGGCCATCCCACAATTCACGTTCGGCGTTGCGCTCGCGGCAAAAAAGGATGTATTCGCCATGGGCGCGGCCAGGCATCAGAACGATCACCGCCTGCGGCTCGGGGAAGCCGCTGAGGTACTGGAAGTCACTGTCCTGGCGATAGACGTGCTCGACGTCGCGGTTGCGGATGGCAACGGCGGCGGCGGGCAGGATTGCGATGCTGTTGGGTTCCATCTGCGCCATCAGCGCCTTGCGGCGACGGCTGTATTCCGATTTCGGGATATGAATCATGGGCAGACGGGGTTCCCTCTAAAAATTAATGCAAGGATGGCTTGGGGGCCGCTGCATCGGTTTTCTTGGTCTCGGTGAACAGCAGCAATGGCGCGACCCGCAGGTACTCCATCACTTCCATGTAGTCGCTTTCGCCGTCATCGGACTCTTCCAGGGCATCCTGGACCTGGGAGATCGCGGCCAAGTCCTGCAACACTTCCTTGGCCTCTTCGCTCAAGGCGTATTCGCGGCGGGTCAGGCCGAAGCCGGCAAGGAAGCCCTGGCACCACTGGCCCAACGCAGCGGCGCGTTCGGCCAAGGGGGCGTCGTCGGTGGGCAGCAGCAGGACGACGGTCATGTCGTCGCTGGTCAGCTCGCCCTTGACCATTTCCTGCAGGCCGATAAGCGCGTTGCGGACGTTGTCAGCCGGTTCGCCTTCCAGCAGCTCGGCGGCGTCGGCCAACCAGCCGTCGGCTTCGAAACCGGCGCCGGCGCAGCTGCGGCCGAGCAGCAGGCCATGCAGTTCGGCAGGCGAGACAGGATGACCGCTGGTGCTCAGCAGGGTGGCGAATGCTTGATACGGGGAATTCTGAATGGGCATGGGCAGCTAGGCGCCAGACGGCGCTATGTCTAGAATGGAGGCCTTGTATCCTACATCGACAGACTCGCCAAGACTATCAGAGGCTGTGCGACCCATACCCTCCATCAGACACAATCTTCAGTGGACACAATGGAAGACACCGACCTGCAAGCGCTGATGGCCAGACTCGAACTGCTAATTGACCGGGTCGAGCAACTTAAGAGCCAAAACGGACTCCTATTAGCTCAGGAAAAAACCTGGCGCGAGGAACGCGCGCACCTCATTGAAAAAAACGAAATCGCCCGACGTAAGGTCGAATCGATGATTTCGCGCCTCAAGGCCCTGGAGCAAGACTCATGAGTTCAAGCAATAGCGTTACCGTGCAGATCCTCGACAAAGAGTATTCGATCATCTGCCCCCAGGAAGAGCGCAGCAACCTGGTGAGCGCCGCCCGTTACCTGGACGGTAAGATGCGCGAGATCCGCAGCAGCGGCAAAGTCATCGGTGCCGATCGCATCGCGGTGATGGCTGCCTTGAACATCACCCACGACCTGCTGCATCGCCAGGATACGCCGGACGTACAGGTCAGCGGCTCGACCCGTGAACAGGTGCGCGACCTGCTCGATCGGGTGGATCTGGTGCTCGCCACCGATCCAGACGTCAGCAAAGGCTGATTCGCGAGGCTGCCTGGGGTATACTCGCTTCACTCCCTGGGGTGCTTGCCAGTTGGTGATGTCCCTGAGCCGATACGCACAACCACGGGGGTTGCACGTTGGGGCCGGTGTGCATGTCCGCTTGACGGAAAGCCTTAACGCCCCCTGCAACTTCCACCTTGAACTTTCGGGTTCAAGGGCTAAGCCGACAGCGGTTCATCCGGGGAGCCTGACTCCAGACAATGCCAGTCCATGTGGACTGGCATTGTCGTTTCTGGCGCAGGCATTTCTGAGCAGCCTGTTTTGCGGTTACGCTGTGGCATCGTCACCGCGTGAAGCTCTGATATGACCGAACCTGCGCTGCTGCCCCGCCCGCAACTTCGCCGCCTGCTGCGCCAGGCCCGTCGCGCCCTGACGCCCGCCCAGCAACGGCAAGCCGCCCGAGGGCTGTACAAACAACTGGCTCAGCATCCGCTGTTTCGCCGCGCCCGCCACATCGCCCTGTACCTGCCCAACGACGGCGAGATCGACCCGCGCCTGCTGCTGCGCGCCGCCCAACGCCGGGGCAAGGCCACCTACCTGCCAGTGCTCAGCCCATGGCCGCAGACCAAAATGGTGTTCCAGCGCATCCACCCCGGCGAAAAAATGCAGCCCAACCGGTTTCGTATTCCTGAGCCGCGCAAGAACATCGCCCGGCAACGCAAGGTCTGGACGCTGGACCTGGTGTTGTTGCCACTGGTGGGGTTCGACGATGCGGGAGGCCGGCTGGGCATGGGCGGCGGCTTCTATGACCGCAGCCTGGCGTACCTGGCACGGCGCAAGCAGTGGCGCAAGCCGACGCTATTGGGGCTGGCCCATGAATGCCAGAAAGTCGAACGATTGGCACAGGCGAGCTGGGACGTGCCGCTGCAGGGAACGGTCAGCGACAGGCATTGGTATATCGCGGGGTAGACGCCGCAATAATCAGCGGCGCCAGGAAAGCGGGTTCAGCGTTTGAGCGATGGCGCGGACTGGGTGATTTCCATCGGCGCATCGGTGGTCTTGTTGGCCCATAGGCTTTGGGCGTAACCCGTGGTCACGACACCTAGACCGAACAGAATGACTAAGATCCACAACAAATCCGGTTTGCGTTTCATCGATTGCCCCCCTCAAGGCAGATCACACACGATGACAGCAGCGGTTTTCTTATTGGCCGTGCAGCAGCGTCAAGCTTGGAAGGCCGGCATTTTGCGGCAACCGGCCCCGACACGCAAACTCTGGCGTCAACCGACTGTCGGTTTGTCATAAAATCGCTGAACTATTTTTTTCAACACCGCCAAGGAGCAGCAATCATGGCCTATTGGCTGATGAAGTCCGAGCCCGACGAATTATCCATCCAAGGTTTGGAAAAACTCGGCCAGGCACGCTGGGACGGGGTTCGCAACTACCAGGCGCGCAATTTCCTACGGGCCATGGCGGTGGGGGACGCGTTCTTTTTCTATCACTCCAGTTGCCCCGAGCCAGGCATTGCCGGGATCGGCCGGATCGTCCGCGCAGCCTATCCCGACCCAACAGCGCTGGAACCTGACAGCCATTACTTCGACCCCAAGGCCGGCCCGGACAAAAACCCCTGGACCGCGATCGACGTGGCCCACGTCGAAACGTTTGCCCACGTGCTGAAGCTCGACTACCTCAAGCAACAGACCGCCCTGGCTGAAATGCCGCTGGTGCAGAAAGGCTCGCGACTGTCGGTGATGCCTGTCACGCCTGAACAATGGGCCGCGGTGATTGCCCTGCGCTGATCGCCGATGAGTTGATGGATATCAAGCTGGATCGGTCGTTGATCCCGCAGACTTCGATGCTATAGCCGCAGGATGCTGGATATGTCGACGAACCATCGTACCTCTCGCTTTTTTGCCCTCGCCTTGATGACTGTATTGCTGGCCGCTGGTGGTTTCGGCTATTGGAAATCACGCCACGATCGCCTTCCGGAAGGCCTGAGCATGGGCAACGGGCGCCTGGAGGCCACCGAAGTCCAGATTGCCAGCAAGACACCCGGGCGCCTGGCCGAAGTGCATGTCGACGAAGGCGACAACGTCATCAAAGACCAAGTGCTGGCGCGCATGGACACCCGCACCCTGGAGGCCCAGCGCAACCAGGCAGAGGCCGAAGTCGTGCGTGCCCGGCAGAACCTTGCCGCCGCCGAAGCCAACGTGCAGTTGCGCCAGAGCGAACAATTGCTCGCCCATCAGGAACTCAAGCGAACCCAGGAACTGTTCAAGCGCGGTTACGCCAGCGCCCAGGTCATCGACCAGCAACAGGCCCGAGTCGACACCGCCAACGCTGCGGTCAACGCTGCCCGGGCCCAGGTATCGGCAGCGACGGCCGCCATCGGCGCGACCCTGGCTCAAGTGGCCCAACTCACCAGCGAAATAGACGACAGCACGTTGCGGGCACCACTCGACGGCGTGATCCAGTTGCGCTTGGCCGAGCCAGGTGAAGTGCTGGGTGCCGGTGGCCGAGTACTGCTGATGATCGATCCAAACGACCAATACATGAACCTCTACCTGCCGGCGTCGGTGGCCGGGAAACTGACGGTGGGCGATGAAGCGCGACTGCTGCTCGACGCCCTGCCCGAGCGGCCGCTGCCGGCCAAGGTCAGCTTTGTCGCAGCCAAATCCCAGTTCACCCCCAAAGAAGTCGAGACCCGTGATGAGCGGCAGAAACTGGTGTTCCGCGTCAAAGTACGCCTGACCCAACCCGGCGAGATGCCCCAGGCCAAACCCGGCATGCCCGGCGCCGGCTATGTACGCACCGCCCCCATCGGTTGGCCGGCCAACCTGCAATGACCATCGCCCTGGGTGAGGCACTGCACGCTTCGGGCATCGAGCATCGCTACGGCCAGCAGGTGGCGTTGAGCGATATCACCTTCAGCCTGCCGGTCGGCACTCGCTGTGGCCTGATCGGCCCGGACGGCGCCGGCAAGTCGAGCCTGCTGGGGCTGATTGCCGGAGTGAAGAAACTCCAGCACGGCCAATTGGACGTGCTCGGTGCCTCGATCGACGACCGACGCCATCGCAACACCCTCTACCGACGCATTGCCTTCATGCCCCAGGGGCTGGGGGGTAACCTTTACCCGGACCTGTCGATACGCGAGAACATCCGGTTCTTCGGCACGTTGTTCGGGTTATCGCGGGCAGACTGCGAACAACGCATGGGCACCTTGTTGTTGGCCACCGATCTGCAGCGTTTTGCCGATCGCCCGGCGGGCAAACTGTCCGGCGGCATGAAACAGAAGCTCGGCCTGTGTTGCGCACTGATCCATGAACCGGACCTGCTGATTCTCGACGAACCCACCACCGGCGTGGACCCGCTGTCCCGGCGACGCTTCTGGGAACTGATAGAAGACGTGCGCCGACAACGCCCGCAACTGACCCTGCTGGTCGCCACCGCGTACATGGAAGAGGCTGAACAATTCGAGCATTGCCTGATGCTCGATAACGGTCGCTTGATCGCCAAGGGCTTGAGTACCGAGCTGGCGAAGGTCACCCCGGACGGCAAGCTCGATTCGGCCTTCACCCATTTCCAAGGCGACAGCGGTCGCAACGCCGAACCGCTGGTGATTCCCCCCAGGAGCGCCAACACCACCGACATTGCCATCCAAGCCCACGACCTCACCTTGCGCTTCGGTGATTTCACGGCCGTCGACAACGTCAGCTTCGCGATTGGTCGCGGCGAGATCTTTGGGTTCCTGGGTTCCAACGGTTGCGGCAAGACCACCACCATGAAGGTGCTGACCGGGCTGATCCCCGCCAGCGAAGGCAGCGCCCGGCTGCTGGGCAACCCGGTCAACGCCAAGGACCTCGCCACCCGCAAGCGGGTGGGTTTCATGTCCCAGAGCTTTTCGCTGTACGGCGAACTGAGCGTGCGCCAAAACCTGGAACTGCACGCCAAACTCTTCGACCTGCCCACGACGCAGAGCCGCCAGCGCATCGACGAACTGATCCAGCGCTTCAATCTCCAGGCTCTGGCGGACCAGCCTTCCGGCGCGCTGCCGTTGGGCCTGCGTCAGCGTTTGTCCCTGGCGGTGGCGGTGTTGCATCGCCCGGAAGTGTTGATCCTCGATGAACCGACTTCAGGTGTCGACCCGGCTGCACGGGATGATTTCTGGCGACTGCTGATCGAGTTGTCTCGCGAACAGGGCGTGACGATTTTCCTTTCCACGCACTTCATGAACGAGGCCCAGCGCTGCGATCGCATTTCGCTGATGCACGCTGGCAAGGTCCTGGCCTGTGATACACCGGCGGCCTTGCAGGCGCAGTTCAACGGCCAGACGCTGGAAGCCGCGTTCGTCACCTGCCTGGAAAAAGCCCAGGGCCAGACGCAACAAGACGCCGCCCCCGTGACCCTCGACAGTGCCGACGCCCCCCGTGACCGGCGCGGCCTGAGCCTCGGTCGCCTGTGGGCCGTCGCCAGCCGGGAGGGCAAGGAACTGTTGCGCGACAAAGTGCGGATGGCATTCGCCCTGCTGGGGGCCTTGTTCATGATGGTGGTCTTTGGCTTCGGTATTTCCCTGGATGTGGAGAAACTGGCCTTCGCCGTGTATGACCAGGATCAGAGCCCGCAAAGCCGTGCCTACCTGGAAGCGTTTCGCAGTTCGCGCTACTTCGAGGAGCAGCCGATCATTCTCGACGCGAAGGAGCTGCACCGCCGTTTGCAGCGCTCGGAGATCAAGCTGGCCCTGGAAATACCCCCCGGTTTCGGTCGTGACCTTTATGCCGGCCGCCAGCCGACAGTGGGTGCCTGGCTGGACGGCGGCATACCGTTCCGGGCCGAGACCAGTCGCAACTACGTCCAGGCCGTGCACCAGGCCAACCTTGAGCAACTGGCTGAATTCAGCAGCCGCGCGCCGACCCGGCAACCCGGTGCGACACTGGAGACGCGCTTTCGTTATAACCAGGACGTGGTCAGCGTCAACGCCATCGGCCCGGGGGTGATGGCGCTGATCCTGGCGTTCATTCCGGCCATGCTGACCGCGCTGGGCATCGTGCGGGAGAAGGAACTGGGCTCGATCACCAATTTCTACGCCACGCCGCTGACCCGCCTGGAGTTCCTGCTGGGCAAACAAGTGCCCTACCTGGTGGTCAGCCTGATCAACCTCGCCCTGCTGACAGCGATGAACCGCTGGCTGTTCGGCGTGCCGTTCAAGGGCAGCGGCCTGACGCTGGCGGTGGGCGGCCTGCTCTATGTACTGGCAACCACCAGCATGGGGCTGCTGATCTCGGCGTTCACCCGCACCCAGATCGCGGCGATCCTCGGCACCATGATCATCACCAGCCTGCCGACCATCCAGTTCTCGGGGCTGATCGTGCCGCGTTCATCCCTGGACGGTGCGGCCTCGGTGATGGGCCAGTTGTTTCCCGCCGGTTACTTCCTGGATATCGCCGTCGGCACCTTCACCAAGGCCCTGGATTTGCGCCAGCTATGGCCGCAATGCCTGGCGCTGGGCGGGTTTTTCCTGGCCTTCACCGGGCTCAGCCTGATCATGCTGAAAAAGCAGGAGGCCTGATGCACACGCTTTCACATATCTGGCGCCTGGGGCTCAAGGAGCTGACCAGCCTGCGCTACGACTCCGTCCTGCTGCTGTTTTTAGGCTACGCCTTCACGGTGGCGATCTACATGCCAGCCGCCGGTTCGGTAATCGGTGTCCACAACGCCAGTGTCGCAATAGTGGACGAAGACCAGAGCCACCTTTCGCGCCAATTGGCCCAAGTCCTGCAACCGCCGGAGTTCCAGAACCCGGTGGCCTTGCCCTATGCCGAACTGGACAACGTCATGGACAGTGGCCGCTACACCTTTGTCATTAACGTGCCTGCCAACTTCCAGGCCGACCTGCTCGCAGGACGCGAACCGACGCTGCAACTCAATGTCGATGCCACGGCCATGAGCCAGGCGTTCATGGGCGCCGGCTACATCGGGCGGATTTTCCAGCAGGAACTGACGACCTACGCCGGCCAGGCACAAACGAGCGAAGCAACGCCCGTGAGGCTGACCACGCGTTCGCTGTTCAATACCAACCTGGAAGGTGGCTGGTTCCTGGCGGTGATCCAGATCGTCAACAACATCACGATCCTGGCCATCATCCTGACGGGGACCGCGTTGCTGCGCGAGCGCGAGCACGGCACCCTCGACCACTTGCTGGTGCTGCCGCTGACGGCAGTGGAAATCATGCTGGCGAAAATCTGGAGCAACCTGCTGGTGGTGGTGCTGTGCACCTGGGCGTCGCTGGAAATCATCGTCAAGTTCGCCCTGGGGGTTCCACTTGCCGGCTCCATGGTGCTCTTTCTGCTGGTGACTGCACTCTACCTGTTCGCCAGCACCTCACTGGGTATCTTCCTCGCCACCCTCGCCCGCTCGACCCCGCAATTCGGCTTGCTGGCGATCCCGGTCATCATTCCGATGCTACTGCTGTCGGGCGGCAGTACACCGCTGGACAGCATGCCGCAATGGTTGCAATGGGTGATGCAAGGCTCGCCCTCGACGCATTTCGTCAGCCTCAGCGCGGCGATCCTGTTCCGAGATGCCGGCCCTGGTGTGATCTGGCCGGACCTGCTGGCGCTGGCGGCCATCGGGCTATTGTTCTTTGTCATCGCCCTGGCCCGGTTTCGGAAAAGCCTGGCGTCTTGACGAAAAAAAGCAGCCTTGGGCAGCGCCAGGAGATCCGGCACTGCCAAAGGCTGCGATCGAGCCGGTTTACTGAATGATCAGGTTGTTGAACAACAGGTCATCAACCATCGGCTTGCCGGTTTCGTCGCTCATCACCTGTTGGGTCTGCTTCAGCGCTTCCTGGCGCAGCTTTTCCTTGGCTTCCAGGTTATTCATGGCCTCGGTGGTCTGCTGGGCAAACAGCGCCACCAACTGGTTGCGAATCAACGGCTCATTGGCCTTGACCGCCGCTGCAGCGGCATCTCCTGTCACGCGCAGGGCTACATCGGCCTTGTAGACCCTCAGCTTCGCCGAACCGTCGAGCCCATAGTTGCCAACAAAGGGTGGGCTGAGGGTGATGTAACTGACCTTCGGCGCCTCGCCTTCCTTCGCTTCCTTGCCCTCTTCGGCCATCGCTGCCACAGGCAACGACAGGGCCAGCATCAACATGATCCACGCTTTCACAATTGATTCCTCATCCGGTTTGCGGCCCAGCATACCGCCCCGCCGTTCAAGCACAAGCTTATAGCCGGCTATCAGGGCAGGGCATGCTCGTTGACCCGTTGTCTCTCACACCTACACTTATCGGCCATCACTCCCAAAGGAATAGCCCTGATGAAAGCCGTGCTGTGCAAAGAATTCGGCCCCGCCGAATCGCTGGTGCTGGAAGACGTCGCCAGCCCCGTCGCCAAGAAGAACGAAGTGCTGCTGGACGTGCATGCCGCCGGGGTGAACTTCCCTGACACGCTGATCATCGAGGGCAAATACCAATTCAAGCCACCCTTCCCGTTTTCCCCCGGCGGCGAAGCCGCTGGCGTGGTCAGCGCGGTGGGCGAGAAGGTCAATCATCTCAAGGTCGGTGACCGGGTCATGGCGTTGACCGGCTGGGGCAGCTTTGCCGAACAGGTGGCGGTACCTGGCTACAACGTGTTGCCGATCCCCGCATCCATGGACTTCAACACCGCCGCCGCCTTCAGCATGACGTATGGCACCTCGATGTACGCCCTCAAGCAACGGGCCAACCTGCAACCCGGCGAAACCCTGCTGGTGCTTGGCGCTTCGGGCGGCGTTGGCCTGGCGGCGGTGGAGATCGGCAAAGCCATGGGCGCCAGGGTGATCGCCGCTGCCAGCAGCGCAGAGAAACTCGCCGTGGCCAAGGCCGCCGGCGCCGACGAATTGATCAACTACACCGAAACCAACCTGAAGGATGAAATCAAGCGCCTCACCGACGGCCAGGGCGCCGACGTGATCTACGACCCGGTGGGTGGCGACCTGTTCGACCAGGCCATCCGCGCCATCGCCTGGAACGGCCGGTTGCTGGTGGTGGGCTTTGCCAGCGGACGCATCCCCGAACTGCCGGTGAACCTGGCCCTGCTCAAGGGCGCCGCCGTGGTGGGCGTGTTCTGGGGCTCTTTCGCCCAACGCCAGCCCCAGGACAACGCCGCCAACTTCCAGCAATTGTTCGGCTGGTTTACCGAAGGCAAGCTCAAGCCGCTGGTGTCGCAGGTGTATCCGCTGAGCAATGCGGCACAAGCCATCAATGATCTTGGCCAACGCAAGGCGGTCGGAAAGGTGGTGGTGCAGGTTCGCTGATTGCTTACCTAAAACTGTTTATACCGGGCCGCAACCCTACGACCCGGTTTCGCCATTCCCATACCGCCCTTCATTTACACCTGAGCGACATGTTCATAAAAGAACACTGTATCTCCAAAATTCCCGCTTTTTTGTTGATGCGAACCGATGCTATTTTCGGTAACGAAACTGTAACATTCGCATCCGCAGTCAAAACAAGAAATTTGGAGCTCTTGAATGTTTGCTTTCTTTCGCCCTGCCGCACATCAGGCTCCATTGCCTGAAGAAAAAATAGACAGCACCTATCGACGCCTTCGCTGGCAGATCTTCGCCGGGATTTTCATTGGGTATGCGGGTTACTACCTGCTGCGCAAGAACTTCACCCTGGCGTTTCCGGATCTGATCGCCCAAGGCTATACAAAAGGCCAGCTGGGGGTGGCGGTGTCGGCGATCGCAATCGCCTACGGCCTTTCCAAGTTTTTGATGGGCATCGTGTCCGACCGCTCCAATCCTCGTTACTTCCTGCCCTTTGGCCTGATCGTGTCCGCCGGTGTCATGTTTGTTTTCGGTTTCGCACCGTGGGCAACCTCCAGCGTGACCATGATGTTCATCCTGTTGTTCATCAACGGCTGGGCCCAAGGCATGGGGTGGCCACCTAGCGGGCGCACCATGGTGCACTGGTGGTCGCAGAAAGAACGCGGTGGTGTGGTTTCGGTATGGAACACCGCCCACAACGTCGGCGGCGGCCTGATCGGTCCACTGGCAATACTTGGCATGGGCTGGTTCAACGACTGGCACAGCAAATTCTACGTACCGGCAGCGGTGGCGCTGCTGGTCGCTGTATTTGCCTTCATTGCCATGCGCGACACGCCGCAATCGACCGGCTTGCCACCCATCGAGAAGTACAAGAACGATTACCCGGAAGGCTACGATGCCAGCCACGAAGAAGAATTCAGCGCCAAGGACATCTTCGTCAAATACGTGCTGCGCAACAAAATGCTCTGGTTCATCGCGCTGGCCAACGTCTTCGTCTACTTGTTGCGTTACGGCATCCTGGATTGGGCGCCGACCTACCTTAAAGAGGTCAAGCACTTCAACTTCGACAAGACGTCCTGGGCTTACTTCCTGTACGAGTGGGCCGGCATTCCCGGCACGCTTCTGTGCGGGTGGATGTCGGACAAGATCTTCCGGGGCAACCGTGGCCTGACGGGCATGGTGTTCATGGCATTGGTGACCGTTGCGACGATCGTTTACTGGCTGAATCCGCCGGGCAACCCGATGGTCGATATGATCTCGCTGTTCGCGATCGGCTTTCTGATCTACGGTCCGGTCATGCTGGTGGGTCTGCAGGCACTGGAACTGGTGCCCAAGAAAGCGGCGGGCACGGCTGCCGGCTTCACCGGTCTGTTTGGTTATCTCGGTGGTTCGGTCGCGGCCAGTGCCATGATGGGCTACACGGTGGACTATTACGGCTGGGATGGCGGTTTCATCCTACTGGTTAGCGCTTGCCTGCTGGCGATGGCCTTCCTCGCGCCAACCCTGTGGCACAAGCAAATCGCCAGTCAGAGCCGCGAAGCGGTCGCCTGATCCAGCGCTGATTTGCAGCGCTTGAGCCGCGCCTCCAGATTCCGGTCTGGCATGGCGTGGCTGCGCAGGGCGTGGATGGTCTGCTCGACGTAATCGCGAGTGGTGCCGTAACGCCCACAGGCGCTTTCGAACACTTGGCTCAGCACATGGTCCGGCAGGTTGCCGGCATAGCTGGGCAGGTGTCGCTCCAGCACGAACCCCAAGGCTTGCACCCGGCTGCCATCCTCGAGACGGCAAGTGAGCCAGTGCGGACGATAGGACGGAACCGGCATCTCGCGCTGCCACAGGGCAAACAGCGAGTCCTCGAGATTCTCCTGCGGCAATCGGTAGGCGAAACCGCTGCACGAACCGCCGCGATCCAGCCCGAACACCAGCCCCGGCAACTCCGGTGTACCGCGATGCTCGTGGGACCACAGGTACAAACCGCGATGATAACCATGGACCCGGCCGCGCATCCGCTCCACCGCCGTGCATTCGGGCCGCCAGATCAATGAACCGTACGCGAAGAGCCAGACCGGACCGCCCTGGTGGAGGCTCATGGTCAATTGCATCGAGGCGAGCAGTTGCTCACGGGTCAGCTGCGGCCCCAGTTCCAGTCGTGGTGGATACAGGGCACAGGTAATGGCGGATTCGATAGCGGTCATGGCCGGTAGCGGTTGGCTCCTCGCGGGTCAAAGAGTTCGGTCGCGCGCCGTCATGATGCTGGCGCACATAGAGATCAAGGCAAGTTGGATGCCACCCCTGCCTATGATGTTGGCATATACCTTAACGACATCTAGGGCGCACGCTAAATATCGAATAGATATATCGTCAGGCCTATAACCCTGTGGGAGCAAGGCTTGCCCGCGATGAGAGCGATGCGGTCTTTCAGAGACCAAGTTGCCTGTTTCGCGGGCAAGCCTTGCTCCCACAAAGCGGAAATTCCCTCGCCACAAAAGCAGACCTCAGGCAAATTTCAAGAGTGGCTCAAGCCCGCGGCGCATACGCAAACACGTCGGCGCGCATTTGGTGGGCGTCCATTCCAGCTTCCACCAGCGCATCGAGCGTGGCGTAGATCATGGCCGGCGAGCCGCTGGCGTAGACGTGGACGCCGCAAAGATCGCGGATGTCCTCGCACACGGCCTCATGGAGCATGCCGCAGCGCCCTTCCCAGCCGCACAAGTCGCTGACGACTTTATGCAGGAACAGATTCGGCAGTTTTTTCCATTCGTCCCAATGCTCGATTTCATAGAAATCTTCCGGCCGCCGCACACCCCAATACAGGTGCACCGGATGCTTGAAACCCGCCGCCCGGCAATGCTCGATCAGGCTGTGCATCTGCGCCATGCCGGTTCCGGCGGCGATCAACACCAACGGTCCGTCCGGCAGTTCGGACAAATGCGTGTCGCCAAAAGGCATCTCGATACGCACGCTGGGGTTGCGTCGCAGTTGCTCCAGCAAGGCTTGTGCACTGCTTTCGCGCACCAATACGTGCAATTGCAGCTCGCGCCCCGAATGCGGTGCCGAGGCCAGGGAGAAGGCCGATTTTTCGCCGTTCTCCCGTTCGATCATCAGGTACTGCCCGGCGTGATAGCGTGGCGGCTTGCCGGCCGGCGCACGCAGGCGCACCCGCCAGACATCGCCCCCCACGTCGGCGCACTCGACCACCTGGCACGCCAGGTTGCGTACCGGCAGCTCACCCGGCGACAGCACGCCATCCCACAACACCACGCAGTCCTCCAGCGGCTCGGCGATGCAGGTGAAGATCTCACCGTGATCGCGCACCTCGCCCGCCTGTTCCACACGGCCTTCCACCAACAACGCGCCACAGACGTGGCAGTTGCCGTTGCGGCAGCTTTGCGGGCATTCATAGCCCAGGCGCCGCGCACCATCGAGAATCCGCTCGGCGGGCCGAATCTCCAGCACCGCCCCGGAAGGCTGCAAGGTTACACGCATCAATCTATTCCTAACTGATTCCAGATGGCATCGATCCGTTGGGTAACGGCTTCATCCTTGACGATAACCCGGCCCCACTCACGGGTGGTTTCACCGGGCCACTTATGCGTGGCATCGAGCCCCATCTTCGACCCCAAGCCAGACACCGGCGAGGCGAAGTCGAGGTAGTCGATCGGCGTATTCTCGATCATCACCGTGTCGCGCTTGGGGTCCATGCGCGTGGTGATGGCCCAGATCACGTCGTTCCAGTCCCGTGCGTTGATATCGTCGTCGGTGACGATAACGAACTTGGTATACATGAACTGTCGCAAAAACGACCAGACCCCCAGCATCACCCGCTTGGCGTGTCCCGGATACGACTTCTTCATGGTCACCACGGCCATGCGATACGAACAGCCTTCCGGCGGCAAATAGAAATCGGTGATTTCCGGAAACTGCTTCTGCAGGATAGGCACGAACACTTCGTTCAGCGCCACGCCAAGAATGGCCGGCTCATCGGGCGGACGACCGGTATAGGTGCTGTGGTAAATCGGCTTGATCCGATGGGTGATGCGCTCGACGGTGAACACCGGGAAGCTGTCGACTTCGTTGTAGTAGCCGGTGTGGTCGCCATACGGGCCTTCATCGGCCATCTCGCCAGGATGGATCACCCCTTCGAGGATGATCTCGGCGGTGGCCGGCACTTGCAGGTCATTGCCGCGGCATTTCACCAGCTCGGTACGGTTGCCGCGCAACAGGCCGGCGAACGCATATTCGGAGAGGCTGTCGGGCACAGGCGTGACGGCGCCGAGGATGGTCGCCGGGTCCGCGCCCAGGGCCACCGACACCGGGAAGGGCTGGCCGGGGTGTTTTTCACACCACTCACGGTAGTCCAGTGCACCGCCGCGATGACTCAACCAGCGCATGATGACTTTGTTGCGGCCAATCACCTGCTGACGATAGATACCCAGGTTCTGGCGGTCCTTGTTCGGGCCCTTGGTAACGGTCAGGCCCCAGGTGATCAGCGGCCCTACGTCGCCCGGCCAGCAGGTCTGCACCGGGAGCATGGCCAGGTCGACATCGTCACCCTCGATCACCACTTCCTGGCAGATCGCATCCTTGACGACTTTCGGTGCCATGGAAATGATCTTGCGGAAAATCGGCAACTTGGACCAAGCGTCCTTCAGGCCTTTGGGCGGCTCGGGCTCCTTGAGAAACGCCAGCAGCTTGCCGATTTCGCGCAGTTCGCTGACGGCTTCAGCCCCCATGCCCAAGGCCACGCGCTCCGGCGTGCCGAACAGGTTGCCCAGCACCGGAATGTCATAACCCGTAGGATTCTCGAACAGCAGCGCCGGGCCTTTGGCCCGAAGCGTGCGGTCGCAGACTTCCGTCATCTCCAGCACTGGAGAGATGGGAACCTGGATGCGTTTCAACTCGCCGCGCTGCTCAAGCTGCTGCACGAAATCCCGAAGATCCTTGAATTTCATTGAGATGCCACCCCGAAAATAGGCGTACATCCTACCTGCTCTAACGCCCAAACAGCAGCCCGCGCTTACGTGGCACGATCAATTTTCGGCTGTATCCAGCAGCACCGGGGCAAAAAGTGGGCTTAGTCGGGTGCTACCGAAATCAGACAGATGATCCTCATCCTTGTACTGCGAGTAACCATCGATTTCGATACTGCAGGTCTGCCCCGCGCACATCAGCGGGGCCGGATCGATGACATGTACGCCTGGATCGGCGGCGCTCATCGAGTTGAACAAGGCACTGAGAAAATGCTGACGGATCAAGTGCTCCTGGAGCGGGCGCCCCAATCCTTCGGCCGAACGTCCAACCCGGGCCAGGCTCGTCAGTCGGTTGATAGCGCTCGTGCGCTGCAGCGGCACTTCCTTGAACAACCACACCTGCACACCCGCCGCCCTTAACATTGCCACCCGGGCCTTGAGCGCCGCGGCCATGCGCGCCTCGGCCTCGGCCGTATTGTCGCGGGGGTTGAGCACCATATTCCTGTCGCCGTCCTCGCGACCATAGACGTAAAGGCTCCAGTTGGAGGCCAGCACCACATCCTTGATCTGCAGGCGGCGAACCTGCTCCATGGTCGCTTCATTGAAGTCACTGCAACGTTGGCGCAGGTCGTCGCTCAGGATCGGCGGACAGCCGCTCATGCTGTAAAGCCACACCGGGCGCACCTCACGCGTGGCATTGCTTTCGATCGCCGGCAACAACGCCGCGGCATGGCTGTCGCCCCAGAACAGTTGAGTCGCCGGAACCTCTTTGTTCTCGCCAATCAGGCACACCTTGTCCAGATGCTTGTCCGAAGTCACCAGCAAGCATTTCATCTGCCCGGCCTTCCAATCCCGCGCCTGCGCATACTCCAACGCCTTGCCGGTAAGGCGCTGGGGAAAACCATCCGCCGAACGCACCACCGAACCTGTCACCGCCAGGGCGACCATGGCCAGCAAGCCTCCCACCAGTACCGGTTTGCGTCCGGGTAGCAAGCGTTTCTCACGAAACGGAAGCTCGACGAAGCGCCAGCTCAGCCAGGCAAGGCTCAACGCCAGCAGCATCCAGCCCACCGCCTCCAAATGTTCGATACCGTCGATGGAAACAGCATTGGCATAGACATAGACCGGCCAATGCCACAAGTAAAGGGAGTAGGAAATCAAACCAATCCAGACGAGCAGCCTGGTACCGAGCAGTTGAGCGACCCAGGTCGACCCCTGCACCCCGGACCAAATCAGCGCGGTGGCGCCGAGAACAGGCAGTAAGGCGGCCCAACCCGGGAACGTCGTGGTCCTGTCAAAGGTGAAAACAGCCAGCAGCACCGCCGCCAACCCGGCCACACCCGCCGATTGATAGAGCCACGGCCTCACGCCATGTCTGGACGTGGGCAATACCGCAAGCATCGCACCGCACAACAGTTCCCAGGCGCGTGTCGGCAACGAGAAGAAAGCGACATCGGGCTTGCGGTCGATGTAAGCGATGTTCAGCCCGAAGGAAACCAGCAAGACGACAAACAGCATCCAGCGCCAATGACGCACATGACGCATCAACAACACCATCAGCAGCGGAAAGAAAATGTAGTACTGCTCCTCGACAGCCAACGACCAGGTATGAAGCAGCGGCTTGAGGTCTGACGCCGGCTCGAAGTAGCCGTCCTCACGCATGAACAAGATGTTTGAAATGAACAACGACTGATAACGAACCGTCCGGCCAAGCTCCGAAAAGTCCTTGGCCGTCAACAGCAACCAGCCCAGGGCCAACGTTACCAGCAGCACCAGACTCAGGGCCGGAAGGATGCGTCGCGCACGCCGGGCCCAGAAATCGACGAAGCTGAAACGCTGCGCGCTGATCTCACGGAACAGGATGCCGGTTATCAGGAACCCGGAAATGACAAAGAAGACATCGACCCCGACAAAGCCGCCGCTGAACGTGTCGAAGCCGAAATGAAACAGCACCACCGGGACAACAGCCAAGGCCCTCAAGCCGTCAATATCACGGCGATTGCCAAACGTGTGCATAACACTCCTTGTTCTTGAAATATAAAATGCCAACAACAAGGACACTGCCAGCCCTAAAAAGTGTCGATCTTGATACAAATCCAGCAAAAAAAAGAGCGCCCTGTTCAGGGCGCTCTTTTTTTGAAGCGTTGCTTCGTGTTACTTGCGTTTCATCGACAGGAAGAACTCATCGTTGGTCTTGGTCGTCTTCAGCTTGTCGACCAGGAACTCGATGGCGGCGACTTCATCCATCGGATGCAGCAACTTGCGCAGGATCCACATGCGCTGCAACTCGTCGTCGGCGGTCAGCAACTCTTCGCGGCGTGTGCCGGAACGGTTGATGTTGATGGCCGGGAACACACGTTTCTCGGCGATACGGCGATCCAGGGGCAGCTCCATGTTGCCAGTGCCCTTGAATTCCTCGTAGATCACTTCGTCCATCTTCGAACCGGTTTCAACCAGCGCGGTGGCGATGATGGTCAGCGAACCGCCTTCCTCGATGTTCCGTGCGGCACCGAAGAAACGCTTCGGCTTTTCCAGGGCGTGGGCATCGACACCACCGGTCAGCACCTTGCCGGAGCTCGGGATCACGGTGTTGTAGGCACGGGCCAGACGGGTGATGGAGTCCAGCAGGATCACCACGTCTTTCTTGTGCTCGACCAGGCGCTTGGCCTTCTCGATCACCATTTCGGCAACCTGCACGTGGCGGGTCGGCGGCTCGTCGAACGTCGAGGCAACCACTTCGCCGCGCACGGTGCGCTGCATCTCGGTCACTTCTTCCGGACGTTCGTCGATCAGCAGCACGATCAGGTGAACTTCAGGGTTGTTACGGGCGATGTTGGCCGCGATGTTCTGCAGCATGATCGTCTTGCCCGCTTTCGGCGGCGCCACGATCAGGCCACGCTGGCCTTTGCCGATGGGTGCGCACAGGTCGATGACACGACCGGTGAGGTCTTCGGTGGAACCGTTGCCGGCTTCCATCTTCATGCGCACGGTCGGGAACAGCGGGGTCAAGTTCTCGAAGAGAATCTTGTTCTTCGCGTTTTCCGGACGGTCGAAGTTGATCGTGTCGACCTTGAGCAGCGCGAAATAACGCTCGCCTTCCTTCGGAGGGCGGATCTTGCCAACGATGGTGTCACCGGTGCGCAAGTTGAAGCGACGGATCTGGCTCGGCGAGACGTAGATATCGTCTGGGCCGGCGAGATAGGAAGCGTCTGCAGAGCGGAGAAAGCCGAAGCCGTCCTGGAGAATCTCCAGCACGCCATCACCGGAGATTTCCTCGCCGCTTTTCGCGTGCTTTTTGAGCAGGGAGAAAATCACGTCCTGCTTGCGCGAACGGGCCATATTTTCTATGCCCATCTGTTCGGCCAATTCGAGCAGTTCGGTAATCGGCTTTTGCTTGAGTTCAGTCAGATTCATATAGGAATGACGTAATCATTTATGGAGGGGGGAAATTAAGCTTTTGGCTTAATGAGGCCGCGCCGCGGAGAAGGCGACAGGATCGCGTACTTATTCGAAAGGAGAGCGTCGGCGACGGCTTGCAGGGGGCAATGGAGAAACCAGTGCGGGGCCGAATGTAACACCTGGGTTTGCAAGCGTCTAGCCCTGAATAACGAAAAAGCCCCGCCAATTGCGGGGCTTTTCCAGTGGCATTCGGCGCTTAGATGTTGGCGTCGAGGAAAGCAGCCAGTTGCGACTTCGACAGCGCACCTACTTTGGTGGCTTCGACGTTGCCGTTCTTGAACAGCATCAGGGTCGGGATACCACGTACGCCGTGCTTGGCCGGAGTCTCCTGGTTTTCGTCGATGTTCAGCTTGGCAACGGTCAGCTTGCCTTTGTAGGTCTCGGCAATCTCGTCCAGGACCGGGGCGATCATTTTGCAGGGACCGCACCACTCAGCCCAATAGTCGACCAGTACCGCGCCTTCGGCCTTGAGTACGTCAGCCTCGAAGCTAGCGTCGCTAACGTGTTTGATCAGATCGCTGCTCATGGAAATCTCCGGGGTTGTCAGCAAAAAAACGTGGCCCATCATAGCGGCCCTTCCCGGGTTCAGGAAGCCGCAGTTGATTGAGTCTCGCTATGGCGGTCGATGGCTTTGGGTATGGCCGGCCTCACGAAGCAGCGGGGGCGACGAAGGAGATCCCGGTGCGCAGTGCGGCGTTACGTACATGTTCCTGCATGGCTTTTTGCGCAGCGCCTGAAGCGCGGCGAGCCAGGGCGCGAAGGATCTTGCGATGCTCCTGCCAGGTTTCCATCGCCCGCTCCGCCCTGATGAACGGTAGTTTCTGGCTCTCCAGGAAGATGTCGGCGCTGGCGGTGAGGATGCTCAGCATCGCCTGGTTGCCGCTGGCCAAGAGGATGCGCCGATGGAACTCGAAATCCAGCCGCGCAGCGGCGTCGAAATCGCCGATCTTCAATTCCCGGCGCATGGCTTCGACATTGTCTTGCAGCTTGTCCAGCTCATCGGCGCTGAGGGTCACCGCCGCCAACCCCGCCGCAAAACCCTCCAGGGCGTAGCGCAGCTGGAAGATATCCACTGGCGAGGCCTGGGCCGCGAACGGCCAACCCGGCGCCGAGTCGCTGCGTGGAGCCTCTACCGGGGCCTGCACGAACACCCCCTTGCCCGGTTGCACGCTGATCATGCCCAGGGCACTGAGCGATGACAGCGCTTCGCGCAACGACGCCCGACTCACCCCCAATTGCAGCGCCAGGTCCCGTTGCGACGGCAGCGCATCGCCCGGGCCGAAGCCTTCATCGACGATCAGTTTGCGGATGGCTTGCAGGGCCACTTCAGGAACGGCGCGAGCGATGGAATTCATGATTTTCAGGACGAACCGGGCCAGTGAGCGGCTAGTTGTAAAGCTATTCATCGCGCCCGGCAAGTCGTGCCCCAGCAGGGTTCGGCGACAAATACCGACGCTCGATAACGGTGCGAAAAACGCCGCGACTGTTCAGACCAGTAAGACCGCTCCCCACCAGCAAAACCGTGGCTTGGACCGATGAAAAGCCGCCTTGGCATGGCCTGTGCTCTGTCCGAACGCAGAAATCACATCACCGATTGCGGAGATTCGCCATGATTCAGCGTTGCAGCGCCCTGCTCACAGCCCTGTTTGCCAGCCTGATGCTTTGTCAGCTACCCGCCCACGCCGATGGTCTGGAAGACGTGGTCAAGCGTGGCACCCTCAAGGTCGCCGTACCCCAGGACTTCCCGCCATTCGGTTCGGTAGGCCCGGACATGAAACCTCGCGGCCTGGACATCGACACCGCAAAACTGCTGGCCGACCAGCTCAAGGTCAAGCTTGAACTGACGCCGGTCAACAGCACCAACCGCATTCCCTTCCTGACCACCGGCAAGGTCGACCTGGTGATTTCCAGCCTCGGCAAGAACCCCGAGCGGGAAAAGGTCATCGACTTCTCCAACGCCTATGCGCCGTTCTACCTGGCCGTGTTCGGCCCGCCTGATGCCGCCATCAACACTCTGGATGACCTCAAGGGCAAGACCATCAGCGTCACCCGTGGCGCCATCGAAGACATCGAGCTGAGCAAGGTCGCCCCCGAAGGCACCACCATCAAGCGCTTCGAAGACAACAACTCGACCATCGCCGCCTACCTGGCCGGCCAGGTGGACCTGATCGCCAGCGGCAATGTGGTGATGGTCGCCATCAGCGAACGCAACCCCAAGCGTATTCCGGCGCTGAAAGTAAAACTCAAGGACTCGCCGGTGTACGTGGGCGTGAACAAGAACGAGCCGGCGCTGTTGGACAAGGTCAACCAGATCCTCGCCACCGCCAAGACCGATGGCAGCCTGGAGAAAAACGCCCAGACCTGGCTCAAGCAGCCGCTGCCGGCCGATCTCTGACCGTCGCTTGAGAGGCTGAGCATGGCTTATCAGTTCGATTTTCTGCCGGTGGTGCAAAACACCGAGCTGCTGTTGCGCGGCGCGCTGTTCACCCTGGAACTGACGGCCATCGGCACGTTGCTCGGGGTCAGCCTGGGCATCGTCGGGGCCGTGGTGCGGGCGTGGAACATTCGCCCGTTCGCGGCGATCTTCGGTGTGTACGTGGAATTGATCCGCAACACGCCGTTCCTGGTGCAACTGTTTTTCATCTTCTTTGGCTTGCCGTCCCTGGGCCTGCAGATTTCCGAATGGCAGGCGGCGGTGCTGGCGATGGTGATCAACCTCGGCGCCTACTCCACCGAGATCATTCGCGCCGGCATCCAGGCGATCCCGCGGGGGCAACTGGAAGCCGCCGCGGCCCTGGCGATGAGCCGTTTCGAGGCCTTCCGTCATGTGGTGCTGCTGCCGGCGCTGGGCAAGGTCTGGCCGGCCCTGAGCAGCCAGATCATCATCGTGATGCTCGGCTCGGCGGTTTGTTCGCAGATCGCCACCGAAGAGCTGAGCTTTGCCGCCAACTTCATCCAGTCACGTAACTTCCGCGCGTTCGAAACCTATGCGCTGACGACGCTCATCTACTTGTGCATGGCGCTGTTGATCCGCCAGTTCCTGAACTGGGTGGGTCGCCGCTGCCTGTACAAGAGCGGTAATGGGAGCGGCCGATGAGCGATTTCACTTTCTGGGACGTGGTGCGCAACCTGCTCACCGGCCTGCAATGGACCCTGGCGCTGTCGCTGGTGGCGTTTATCGGTGGCGGCGTGATCGGCTTGCTGATCATGGTGTTGCGCATCTCCAAAAGCGCCCTGCCCCGCAACATCGCCCGTACTTACATTGAGCTGTTTCAAGGCACACCGCTGTTGATGCAACTGTTCCTGGTGTTCTTCGGTGTAGCCCTGGCCGGGGTGGAAATTTCCCCGTGGATGGCGGCGGCGATTGCCTTGACGCTGTTTACCAGCGCCTACCTGGCGGAGATCTGGCGCGGTTGTGTCGATTCGATTTCCCACGGCCAGTGGGAGGCCTCGGCGAGCCTGGCCCTCAACCCGCTGGAGCAGTTGCGCTATGTGATCCTGCCCCAGGCCCTGCGCATCGCCGTGGCGCCAACCGTGGGCTTTTCGGTGCAAGTGGTCAAGGGCACGGCCGTGACCTCGATCATCGGCTTTACCGAACTGACCAAGACCGGCGGCATGCTCGCCAACGCCACGTTCGAGCCGTTCATGGTCTATGGCCTGGTCGCCCTCGGTTACTTCCTGCTCTGCTACCCCTTGTCCCTCAGTGCGCGCTACCTGGAAAGGAGACTGCATGCCTCTGCTTAGAATTACCGCCCTGCATAAATACTACGGCGATCATCACGTGCTCAAAGGCATCGACCTGAGTGTCGAGGAAGGCCAGGTGGTGGCGATCATCGGCCGCAGCGGCTCGGGCAAATCCACCTTGTTGCGCACCCTCAATGGCCTGGAATCGATCAACGACGGCGTAATCGAAGTCGACGGCGAATACCTCGATGCGGCCCGCGCCGACCTGCGCAGCCTGCGGCAGAAAGTCGGGATGGTGTTCCAGCAGTTCAACCTGTTCCCACACCTGACGGTCGGCGAGAACGTCATGCTGGCGCCGCAAGTTGTCCAGAAAGTGCCCAAGGCCAAGGCGGCCGAGCTGGCGCGACAGATGCTGGAACGGGTCGGGCTCGGCGAGAAATTCGATGCCTTCCCGGACCGTTTGTCCGGCGGCCAGCAGCAACGGGTCGCGATTGCCCGGGCCCTGGCGATGTCGCCGAAAGTGCTGCTGTGCGACGAAATCACTTCGGCCCTGGACCCGGAGCTGGTCAATGAAGTGCTCAGCGTGGTGCGGCAACTGGCCAAGGAAGGCATGACCCTGATCATGGTCACCCATGAAATGCGTTTCGCCCGGGAAGTCGGCGACAAACTGGTGTTCATGCACCAGGGCAAGGTCCATGAGGTGGGCGATCCCAAGGTGTTGTTCGCCGAGCCGCGGACGGCCGAACTGGCGAATTTTATCGGGACGGTCGAGCCGGCCTGATCTTTGCTGCCAAGGGAGTCCTCTGTG
>NZ_JBWLPW010000017.1:0-130644 GCF_056521845.1 Pseudomonas sp. PF05
CCAGGGCGCACGCTCCCAGGACGGCCAGCAGTAGCCAGGGTAGATGGCGTAGCAGGCTATTGTTGTTTTTCATTTTTATATTCCAGCCAGGGTGGACAAGAAAGATAGCCACTGGAGTCTAGCCTTAACCCGGACAAAGGCCATACTCGACATTTGTCTCTGTGTTGCCGAACGGTGACGATGCTCGCTCAGTTGGGTCTATAGTCAGTGAATCTCCAGAGGGAACACGTAATGAGCGAACGTCGCCGCTTCGTACGAATAGAATTCCATGCCAAGACCGAGCTGATCCAGGCTCCATTCAAATGGCCGGTTGAACTGCTGGACCTGTCCCTCAAGGGGCTGCTGATCAAAAAACCCGAGCCCTGGCTGGGCAATCCCGAGAAAACCTTTATCGCCGACATTCACCTGAGCAATGAGGTGGAAGTGAAGATGGAAGTTCGCCTGGCCCACGACGACCACGGCCACCTGGGCTTCGTCTGCGAGCATATCGACCTGGATTCCATCGCCCATCTGCGCCGGCTGGTGGAGCTGAACCTGGCCGATCATGATGAGCTGGAGCGGGAATTGGCGGCGTTGATCCAGATTTGAGCTACCCCGCCTCTTTGGCGAGGGGTTCCATGTGGGAGCAAGGCTTGCCCGCGATGGCTGCGATGCGGTCCTTCAAAATCGAGTCGCCTGCATCGCGAGCAAGCTTTGCTCCCACATACATTCCTTGCGCAATTGCCAGCGCTATTCGAACAACGCATCCAGCGCCTGTTCCAGGCGCGTCACGGCAATGATCTGCAACCCCGCCGGCGCTTCCTTCGGCGCATTGCCCTTGGGCACGATGGCGCGTTTGAAGCCATGCTTGGCCGCTTCCTTGAGCCGCTCCTGGCCACTGGGCACCGGCCGCACTTCCCCCGACAGCCCCACTTCGCCGAACACCAACAGATCGTGGGGCAACGGCCGGTTGCGCAGGCTGGACATGACCGCGGCCATCAACGCCAGGTCGGATGCGGTTTCCAGCACCTTGACCCCGCCCACGACGTTGAGGAAAACATCCTGGTCGTGCGTCGGAATCCCGCCGTGTCGATGCAACACCGCCAGCAACATGGCCAACCGATTCTGATCCAGGCCCAGGGTGACCCGGCGCGGGTTCGCCAGATGGCTGTCGTCCACCAGCGCTTGCACTTCGACCAACATCGGCCGGGTGCCTTCCCATGTTGCCATGACCACGCTGCCGGGGACTTCTTCCTGGGCACGCGTCAGAAAGATCGCCGAAGGGTTTGAGACTTCTTTCAAGCCTCTGTCGGTCATGCCGAACACACCCAACTCGTTGACGGCGCCAAAGCGGTTCTTCACCGCCCGCAGCAAACGCAGGCGTCCGTCGGATTCGCCCTCGAAATACAACACCGTATCGACCATGTGTTCCAGCACCCGCGGCCCCGCCAGTGCGCCCTCCTTGGTGACGTGGCCCACCAGGAAAATCGCCGTGCCACTCTGCTTGGCGTAGCGCACCAGCAACGCCGCGCTTTCGCGCACCTGGGACACGCCGCCCGGGGCCGATTGCAGCTGTTCGGTGAAAATGGTCTGGATCGAGTCGATCACCATCACCTTGGGTTTTTCCAGGCGCGCCGTGGCGATGATGGTCTCGATGCAGGTTTCGGTCATGACCCGCAACTGGTCCTGGGGCAAGCCCAGGCGTCGGGCGCGCATGGCGACTTGCTGCTGGGACTCTTCGCCAGTGACATACAGTGCCGGCATGCGGGTGGCGAGGTTGCACAAGGTTTGCAACAAGATGGTGGATTTGCCGATGCCCGGATCGCCGCCGATCAGCACCACCGAACCGTCCACCAGGCCGCCGCCCAGCACGCGGTCCAGCTCACCGGAGGCGGTGGAGAAACGCGGAATTTCTTCAACGCTGACTTCGGCCAGGGTCTTGATCTGCGCCTGCTGACCAGCCCAGCCCGTGCGACCGGTGGGTGCCGCCGCTCCGCCGCTTTCCACCATGGTTTCAGTCAGGGTGTTCCAGGCCCCGCATTCGCTGCACTGGCCGGCCCATTTGGGAAAGGTCGAGCCGCACTCGGTGCAGCCGTACATGCGCTTTGCCTTGGCCATCTGAACTCCGGGATAAAAACCGCGATGATAGCCCAGCCAAGGTTCACTGAGGGGCCGGCATTCTGATTTCACCCTTGGCCAGATCCACCGCGGTGTTGCCCAACGGGTCCTGGGCCTGCAGATCGGCGCCCTTGGCCTTCAAGGCATCGAGCAATTCATCACGTTTGAACAGACCGGCGTACATCGCCGCGGTCTGTCCGGCACCATTGCGTTGGTCCGGGCTGCAATCGGTGGACAACAAACGCCGCGCAATCTGCACTTCGCCCTTGAAAATGGCGCCCATCAACGCCGTGTTACCGCGTTTGTCCTGGGCACAGGCATCGGCGCCGGCGGCCAGCAGCCGCTCCACCGCCGGGCCGTGGCCGTGATAGGCCGCCAGAATCAACGCGGTGTAGCCTTTCTCATCCCGGGTATCGAGCGAATAACCGGCCTCGATAAAGGTCTCGAGCATCGGCATATCGCCGCGGCGAGCGGCGTCGAAGTAATAGTTGTGCAACTGTTCTTGTACGGCGGCCGGTTCGGTGGGTATTGGCTGATCGGCCAGTACGCTCAGTGACCAGGTCGCGAACATCGATAAAAGAAATCTGCGCATCATGACGTCTCCTCTGGCAGATGACTGTGGGGGCATGGTTGTGGGAGCAAGGCTTGCCCGCGATGCCGACAACTCGGTCTGGTTTCAGTCCCCAGCACCTGTCTCGCGAGCAAGCTTTGCTCCCACAGGTCATGCCCCTGCCCGGCGGTGGATCAGTCGGTCAGTTTTTCCGCCAGGGCCTTGACCCGGGCCAAGTCGCCTTTGGCGACACGGGCCACGCCAGTGCCGTACTCGGGGTCAGCCTTGTAGAGGAACGACAGGATGATGTGCTTGCTCTCGTCATCGGTGGTCGCCAGAGAGCCGCCGAAGCTGTCGATCAGGTCATCGCGCTCTTTCTTGCTGAATGAACGATACAAATCACCAGCCTGCTTGAAGTTCTGCTCACGCTGGATCTTCGCCTGCTGAGTGCTACCGCTCAGCGCGGCCTGGCTGTAGCGTGCCGCTTGTGGTTCTTCACGCGACATCAGGCGACTCGGCTGATAATTCACCCCGGTGCTGGTGCTGCCTGGGTTCATCGCACCGTCCTGGTTACCGTTGTTCACCGCCACCTTGGGGGCGTTGATCGGCAATTGCAGGGCATTGGCGCCTATCCGGTACATCTGCGTGTCAGCGTAGGAAAATACTCGCCCCTGGAGCAAACGATCCTCGGAAGGTTCGATACCCGGTACAAGATTGGCCGGCGCCATGGCCACCTGCTCGGTTTCCTGGAAGACATTCGCCGGGTTGCGGTTCAAGACCATTTGCCCGACTTTTCGCTCAGGCACGCCCGGCCATATTTTGGTCGCATCCAGTGGGTCGAAGTCGAACTTGGCAAGGTCCTGTGGATCGAGTACCTGGACGTACAAGTCCCACTTCGGGAAGTCGCCCTTATCAATATGACTCACCAGATCATTTGTCATATGGCTGTAATCTTGACCCTGAACTTTCATAACTTCTTTCGGATCGAGATTTTTCAAGCCCTGCAAACTTTTCCAATGAAACTTAACGTAATGAACTTCACCCTTGGCGTTAACCAGTTTGTAGGCATGCACACCATTACCGTCCATCTCACGATAACTGGCCGGTGTCCCGGAGTTGGAATACAACTCGGTCAGGGTACGGGTCGATTCTGGAACATGGGAGAAGAAATCGAATCGGCGTGAATCATCGTCCAGATTAGTCCGTGGGTCAGGTTTGAAGGCGTGGACCATGTCTGGAAACTTGATGGCGTCGCGGATGAAGAAGGTCGGGAAGTTGTTACCTACCAAGTCCCAATTACCGTCGGCGGTGTAGAACTTCGTGGCGAAACCACGGGGGTCGCGCAGGGTTTCCGGCGAATGATTGCCGTGCACCACGGCAGAAAAACGCACGAACACTGGCGTGACCTGGCCTGCGGCAAAGACCTTGGCCTTGGTCAGGTCGCTGAGATCGTCGGAAACCGTGAAGGTGCCGTGGGCGCCGGTGCCGCGGGCATGCACCACGCGCTCGGGGATGCGTTCACGGTCAAAGCGCTGGAGCTTCTGGATCAACTGCACGTCTTGCAACAGGGTCGGGCCGTTGGGGCCTGCCGTTTGCGAGTTCTGGTTGTCGCCGACAGCCGCACCGTTGTCCCGGGTCAGGGTGGCCGCGTTGACAGACAAGGACAAAAGGCTCGCGGTCAGCACAAAAAAAGCGCGGCAATGGGAATAAGCCCCGTGGCCAAGGGAAGTGTTCATAGGCGTGTTCCTCTGATGTTATAGAGCGCATCCATGTGCGCCATCCAGAGGCTAGTGCTCGAAAAAGGAAAACCTAAATAGAAATACCGTACCGCGCCGATAGAAAAAACGTTGAGGGGCGCCAGGCTGAAACCGCGTATCACGCGCGATTGATGGCACTTTGAAAACTTTTCACCCGGGACCGGGTCGATAACTGAAGCTTTGTAAGCTGGCGTTTCGAGCAGGACTCGTTGGGCTGATTTACACTGCCACTCATCTTTCATCTGTCACAAGGAATAGCTCATGGGCGTGCTAAGCGAGTTCAAGGCCTTCGCGGTCAAAGGCAATGTCGTCGACATGGCCGTCGGGATCATCATCGGTGCCGCTTTCGGCAAAATCGTTTCGTCATTCGTTGGCGATGTGATCATGCCCCCCCTCGGCCTGCTGATCGGTGGGGTGGACTTCAGTGACCTGGCCATCACCCTCAAGGCCGCCCAGGGTGATGCGCCCGCCGTGCTCCTGGCCTACGGTAAATTCATCCAGAGCACCATCGACTTCATCATCGTGGCGTTTGCCATTTTCATGGGCGTCAAGGCCATCAACCGCCTCAAGCGCGAAGAAGCCGTAGCCCCCAGCGCGCCTCCGGTTCCAACCAAGGAAGAACTGCTGCTCAGTGAGATTCGCGATCTGCTCAAGGCCCAGAACGAGCGGCCCTGAGGCAGTCAGTCACTGACACCTCTTGCTCCCGCCGGGTGTAGGAGCTGCCGCAGGCTGCGATCTTTTGATCTTGATCTTGATCTTGATCTTGATCTTGATCTTGATCTTTCGCTTGAGATTCAAGCGCCAGGGGAAAGATCGCAGCCTCGTTGCACTCGACAGCTCCTACACAGCTCCTACACAGCTCCTAGACCGCTCCTAGACCGCTCCTACACTGCGCCTACATGCATGGGGCAACCCGTCTTTTCCTACCAGTAGTTTTCCACCGCCACCTGGCCTGGCCGGCGGGTCAGGCTCAGTTGTAGCCCTCTGGCCTTGAGCAACTTGCGCGTGTCATCGATCATTTGCGGATTGCCGCACAGCATCACTCGCGAATGTTCCGGCGTCAGTGCCACGCCAGCTGCCCGCTCCAGCTCGCCATTTTCGATCAGCGTGGTGATGCGCCCACTGAGCGCCCCCGGATGCTGCTCACGGGTGACGGTCGCAATGAAACGGAACTTATGAGCGTACTCGGCCAGGTAGTCGCGCTGGGGCAGTTCCTTGATCAGCTCCTGATACGCCAGTTCCCGCGCCTCGCGCACGCTATATACCAGGATGATCCGCTCGAATTTTTCCCAGGCCTCAAAATCCTGGAGGATGGAAAGAAACGGCGCCACACCTGTTCCCGTAGACAACAGCCACAAATCCCGACCATCGACAAAGCGATCCAGTGTCAGATAGCCGAAAGCCTGACGATCGACCAACAGTTCGTCACCTGGCTGCAGGCGGCTAAGCTCACTGGTGAACTCGCCATCGGGAACCACGATGGAAAAGAACTCGAGGAACTCGTCGAACGGCGAAGACACCATGGAATACGCCCGCCAGACGGTGGTCCCGTCCGCCTTGACGACCCCCAGCCGGGCAAACTGACCGGCCCGGAAGCGAAAGCCGCGGTCCCGGGTCACGCGCAAAGTAAACAAATGAGGCGTCAACGGCTGGACATCGAGCAGGGTTTGGCGGGTGAACTTCTCTGCGCTATCGGTCATGAGTCACTCCAATGGGTCGAGACTTGCAGTGTCCCGCAAAGCGAGCGTCTTCACCACCGATGACGAATAATGGCACTTTGACCGCAAACCGCGCTTGCTCAATAAAAACTTTTTCCTAACTTATACAAACTGCAAAATTCTGTAAAAAAATCGACTAAAAAAACTTATTTGCTTAAACATTTCAACTGTAAGAAAACAAAAAAATCTCACTACAAAGTAAGAAAAGTCCTACACTAAAATTTCGCATTACGGATTGGATCCACAAGGATTAATCAACCCAGGAGACAGCGATGGACAAGTGGAAAGACTTGACACTGAGAAAGTTATCCTGTGAAAAAGACCTTCAGACGGCCTATCGTCTGGTACTTAATTTCTTTAACAATCAAGGATTTGAATATTGCGCATTCGCAGCCTATCTCGGAAATCCCGACAAGCACACCAGCAAGGTGAGCCTCAATAACTACCCTTATGGATGGGATAGACTTTATGAACAAAATGGTTATGTCTCGAACGACCCCTTAGTAGCACATTGCAATCAATCATCGCTTCCAATCCTGTGGAATGAGACTGTCTTTGCCCAGGCCCCCAAGTTGTGGCGAGAACTTAATAGACAGGGACTCAAGCACGGCTGGACCCAGTCCGTTCATGACGAACAAGGGATGCAGTGCAGTCTGTTCAGTCTCGCACGAACCCATTGTCCCATCGATATCGAGGAGCACTATGCAAATCTCGGCTACGCCATTTTTGCCAGTCAGCGGCTGCATGCACTTGCCAGCAAAAAACTGTCCGACGCCATCGTGGTCAAGCAGAACTATCACTTGTCACCGAGAGAAATCGAAGTGCTGAGATGGTCTGCCGAAGGCAAGACGGCGTCGGAAGTGGGCAGGATTCTCTGTCTTTCCGAACGGACCGTGAATTTCCATGTGTGCAGTTGCATGCGAAAACTGAACGTCAGCAATAAAATTTCAGCGGTGGCAAAAGCCGCCCAGATCCATGTGATCTGAACAGTGGAGTGACAGTGCCGGGCAAAAAAACCCGCGAGTAATGTGCAACAAAAAAACGTACCATTTACGGCTCCACTTGGATGATGCCGCTTCTTGCACGCGACGCAGTTCATTCAGGCGGTCCCGCACAGACACCTACCTCCAGGCAGCGGGACATTCGTTGATCTCCAGAGTCCCCAGCCATGCCCCTGCTCGACAGTCCCTTCGCCCAACTCGACCTGATCCGCCAACCCGAACAGCAGAACGAACCGCTGCAAGCCTTCGATGCGGCCGATGAATACCTGCTCGCGTACCTGGCCGAACAACAGCCGAGCGTGCAGACTCGGGTCCTGGTGCTCAATGACGGCTTTGGCGCCCTGGCGGCCAGCCTGGCGGGCAACGTCCTGGTGACCAGCAGCGGCGATTCCTTCCTGGCATTGCAGGCGCTGGAGAAAAACCTGGTGCGCAACGGCCGCCCCTTCGATGCGGTGCCGACATTGCCTGCCAGCGAACCGCTGACTGGCCCGTTCGATCGCGTCCTGGTCAAAGTTCCGAAAACCCTGGCCTTGCTGGAAGAACAACTGATTCGCCTGCAAGGCCAACTCGCGCCAGGCGCCCAAGTGATTGCCGGGGCCATGATCAAGCACCTGCCCCGGGCCGCTGGCGATTTGTTGGAGCGGTATATCGGCCCGGTGCAGGCCTCCCTGGCGGTGAAAAAAGCGCGGCTGTTGATTGCCACGCCACAAGCCAGTTCCTCACAAAGCAGTGCACCGACCGTATCGCCCTATCCCACGCGCTACTGGCTGGACGAGCCGAAGATCGAACTGCTCAACCATGCCAATGTGTTCTGCCGCGAAGGCCTGGACATCGGCACCCGCGCGTTCCTGCCACATCTGCCGAAAAACCTCGGGACGGCCCGGGTCGCGGACCTGGGATGCGGCAACGGCGTGCTGGCCATCGCCAGTGCCCTGCAAAACCCCGAGGCCCTCTACACCCTGGTGGACGAGTCCTATATGGCCGTGCAATCGGCCGCCGAGAATTGGCGTGCGGCCCTGGGCGAACGCGAAGTGATCATCCGAGCCGGTGATGGCCTGGCTGGGCAAGAGGCGCAGTCACTGGACGTGGTGTTGTGCAATCCGCCCTTCCACCAGCAGCAGGTGGTGGGCGATTTCCTCGCCTGGCGGATGTTCCAGCAGGCTCGCGAAGCGCTGGTGGTAGGCGGCGCGTTGTACATCGTCGGCAACCGGCACCTGGGTTACCACAGCAAATTGGCGCGGCTGTTCCGCGGCGTCGAGCAAGTGGCCGCCACACCGAAATTCGTGATCCTCAAGGCCCGCAAGTAAAGGGTCCTTTGTGGGAGCAAACGCTTGCTCCCACAAAAATTTCAGTGAGTGGTCAGGCCTGCGGCATTCATGAACATCCGCATCAGGCTGGCGACGATGAACAGCGCCAGCACACTGCCGGTCCAGATCAGCGCCAGCCAGCCGAGCCGCTGCCAGAGTGGCTTGCGTTCGGCGGCCTCGATGTCTTTCAAGTCAGGTTTGGCCATGCTCGACGCCCTCAATGGTAGCCGTCGTCGTGGGTCACCTTGCCGCGGAACACGTAGTAGCTCCAGAAGGTGTACACCAGGATCAACGGGATGATGAACAGCGTGCCCACCAGCATGAAGCCCTGGCTCTGGGGCGGTGACGAGGCGTCCCAGATCGAGATGGACGGCGGCACGATGTTCGGCCACAGGCTGATGCCCAAGCCGCTGTAGCCGAGGAAGATCAGTACCAGGGTCAGGATGAAGGGCGTGTAGTTGGCATTGCGTGCCACCGCGCGGAACAAACCGTACATGGTCACCAGCACCAGGATCGGCACCGGCAAGAACCAGAACAGATTCGGCAAGGTGAACCAGCGGGCCGCGATGTCCGCATGGGCCAGTGGTGTCCAGATGCTGACGATGCCGATCACCGCCAGCACCACGATCGCCAGCGGCCGGGCCAGGTCATGCATCTGCTCTTGCAACTTGCCCTCGGTCTTCATGATCAGCCAGGTGCAACCGAGCAGCGCGTAGGCGGCGATCAACGCCAGGCCACAGAACATGGTGAATGGCGTGAACCAGTCCAAGGAACCGCCGGCGAACTGGCGGTTGACCACCTCGAAGCCGTCGATGAACGCTCCCAGCGCCACGCCCTGGAAGAAGGTGGCCGTCAGCGAACCGCCAATGAATGCCTTGTCCCAGAGATGACGCTTCTCAGCCTTGGCCTTGAAGCGGAACTCAAAGGCCACGCCGCGGAAGATCAAGCCGATGAGCATCAGGATCAACGGCAGGTACAGCGCCGAGAGCACCACCGAATAAGCCAGCGGAAACGCCCCGAACAACCCGGCACCGCCCAGCACCAGCCAGGTTTCGTTACCGTCCCAGACCGGTGCCACGGTGTTCATCATCACGTCGCGGTCGCGCTCGCCCTTGATGAAGGGGAAGAGAATGCCGATCCCCAGGTCGAAGCCGTCCATGACCACATACATCATGATGCCGAAGATGATGACCACGGCCCAGATCAGCGGAAGATCAATACCCATGATTCAATTCCCCTTGTTCGAGCGTTCGTTATGGTCCATATCGTCGCCGTCGTCGGCGGCCGACAATGGCCGGGCCGGCGTACGTTTCTGGCCCGGGCCACCATCGCTCGGCTCGGTTTCGTGGGCCTCCGGCCCCTTGCGCACCAGACGCATCATGTAGCTCAGGCCGGCGCCGAACAGCGCGAAATACACCACGACGAACAGCACCAGGGTAATGCTCATCTGGGCGAAGCTGTGGCCGGACGAAGCATCGGCCGTGCGCATCAGCCCATAGACCACCCACGGCTGGCGACCGATTTCCGTGGTAAACCAGCCGGCCAGGATCGCGACCAGTCCGGACGGCCCCATCCACAGCACCATGTAGAGGAACGGCCGGGATTGATAGATCCGATCGTTGCGGCGCAGCCACAGGCTGCACAGCCCGGTGAAAATCATCAGCAACCCGAGGCCGACCATGACCCGGAACGACCAGAACACAATGGTCGAGTTCGGTCGGTCCTCAGGCGGGAACTCCTTGAGGGCCGGCACCTGCTTGTCCAGGCTGTGGGTCAGGATCAGGCTGCCCAGGTAAGGAATTTCCACGGCGTATTTGGTCTTTTCCGCCTTCATGTCGGGCCAGCCGAACAGGATCAGCGGGGTCGGTTCATTGCCGACGTTTTCCCAGTGGCCCTCGATGGCGGCGATTTTCGCCGGTTGATGCTTGAGGGTGTTCAGGCCATGGAAGTCGCCAATGACCGCCTGTATCGGCGCCACCAGCAAGGCCATCCACATCGCCATCGACAGCATCCGGCGGATGGCCGGGTTGTCGCGACCGCGCAGCAAATGCCAGGCCGCCGACGAGCCGACGAAAAACGCCGTGGCGACAAACGCTGCCGTGGACATGTGCAGCAATCGATAAGGAAACGAAGGGTTGAACACCACCGCCAGCCAGTCCACCGGGATCACCCGGCCGTCGATGATTTCGTAACCCTGGGGGGTTTGCATCCAGCTGTTGGAGGACAGGATCCAGAAGGTCGAGATCAGGGTGCCGATCGCCACCATGACCGTGGAAAAGAAATGCAGGCCGCGACCGACGCGATTCCAGCCGAACAGCATCACACCCAGGAAACCGGCCTCGAGGAAAAACGCCGTGAGCACCTCGTAGGTCAGCAACGGCCCGGTCACCGCACCAGCGAAGTCCGAGAAACGGCTCCAGTTGGTCCCGAACTGATAGGCCATGACCAACCCGGACACCACCCCCATGCCGAAGTTGACGGCAAATATCTTCGACCAGAAGTGGTACAGGTCGCGGTAGGTGTCATCGCGGGTCTTGAGCCACAAGCCTTCGAGTACCGCCAGGTAACTCGCCAGGCCAATGGTGATGGCCGGGAACAGGATGTGGAACGAGATGGTGAACGCGAACTGGATTCGGGCGAGATCGAGCGCCTCCAAACCGAACATAAGTCTTCCTCTGTCAGGTAAAACCGGCTGCGGGTGGGGCCTGCATCACAATCCCCAGGGATATGGAGTGCGATGCTTTTCAAATCGTTCTTTTTATAACCGTCACAACGCAGGACTCTGGCCGGATGGCCGCCAGCCCAACGCCCCGAAAGGTATTGACCTGGATCAAGCAATGCTCAAAGAGTAGCCGCATTCTCGTCGATGAACGGCGTGGTCGTTTGTCGCGTGACAGGTTGTCTCAGTGCTGACTGAGGCGAGGGGATATGTGGGAGCAAGGCTTGCCCGCGATGAAGGCGATGCGGTCTTTCAGAAATCGAGTCGCGTCCATCGCGGGCAAGCCTTGCTCCCACAGATAAATCCCCTCGCCACAAAAACGGTGCGATGTGAAAGATCGATGCTTGGCTAACTATTTTTCCCGACACCGCAACTTCCAGCTACAGCTCGGTGATAATCTCGATGCCTTCATCACCGGACCCGTCATAGATGCCCAGCCAAGCGCCGCTGCTGCTCCGTCACCACCGTCCCTTCATCGCCTTCTGGCTGGCCCGGATATTCACCGCCAGCGGTTTCCAGATGCTCACCGTGGCCATCGGCTGGAACCTCTATCAACTGACCGGCAACGTCCTGGACCTCGGCCTGGTGGGGTTGGTCGAGTTTGCCCCGCGCGTGCTGTTCATGCTCCACACCGGGCATGTGGCCGACCGCTATGACCGCCGTAAAGTCGCGGCCATCTGCCAGTCATTGCAGGCGATGATTGCCCTGGCGCTGGTGATCGGCAGCGCCACCGACCATGTCACGCGGGAGATGATCTTCATCCTCGCCTTCCTGCTGGGCGCCGCCCGCTCCTTCGAAATGCCGACCACCCAGGCGCTGCTGCCGAGCATCGTGCCGGCCGGCCTGTTTCCCCGTGCCGTGGCCGCCGCGCAATCGGCCCAACAGTCGGCCACCATCGTCGCCCCGGCGCTCGGCGGCTTGCTCTACGCCTTCGGCAGCGTCTGGGTCTATGGGCCGACCGTAGTGCTTTACCTCATTGCCTGCTGCCTGATGCTCAACCTACCCGCCCGGCAGACGCCGCTGAACAAAGGCAAGGCGACGCTGGATTCGCTGCTGGCCGGGATTCGCTTCATTCGCAGCCGCCCGGACATTCTCGGGGCGATTTCCCTGGACCTGTTCGCGGTGTTGCTCGGCGGCGCGACGGCGCTGCTGCCGGTGTTTGCCAAGGACATCCTGCTCACCGGTCCCTGGGGCCTGGGCCTGTTGCGGTCGGCGCCGGCGGTCGGGGCCTTGCTGATGTCGCTGTGGCTGGCGCGGTTTGCCGTGGAGCGCAAGGTCGGCCGGGTGATGTTCACCGCGGTGGGCGTGTTCGGCGTCGCCACCATTGCGTTCGGCCTTTCCACCTCGTTCTGGTTTTCCCTGGCGGTGCTGGTGGTGCTGGGCGCGGCGGACATGATCAGCATGGTGATCCGCGCCTCCTTCGTGCAACTGGAAACACCCGATGAAATGCGCGGCCGGGTCAGCGCGGTGAACGGGCTGTTCATCGGCGCCTCGAACCAGTTGGGCGAGTTCGAGTCCGGCCTCACTGCCCACTGGTTCGGCACCGTACCGGCGGTGGTCATGGGCGGCATCGGTACGCTGCTGGTGACCGGGGTCTGGATCAAATTGTTCCCGACCCTGGCCAACCGCGACCGAATGCACGAAGCAATGGATGAAGCCAAAGCCTAGAGCAACTTGTCGAGGGTGATGGGCAAGTCCCGCACCCGCTTGCCGGTGGCATGGTAAATCGCATTGGCCACCGCCGCTGCCACCCCGACGACGCCGATTTCACCCACGCCCTTGGACCCGAGCGCATTGACGATCTCGTCATGTTCTTCGACGAAAATCACCTCGATGTCACCGATGTCGGCGTTGACCGGCATGTGATACTCGGCCAGGTTGTGGTTCATGTGGCGACCCAAGGCGTGGTCCGTCAGGGTTTCTTCGTGCAAGGCCATGCCGACGCCCCACACCACGCCACCGAGAATCTGGCTGCGGGCGGTTTTCGGGTTGACGACCCGGCCAGCGGCGATGGCGCTGACCACGCGATTGACCTTCACCGTGCCCAGGTCTTCGTCCACCAGCACTTCGACGAACACCGCCGAGTGAGTGGCCGTGGCGCAGGCCTGGCGTTTTGCGTCCGGCTCGGCGGTGACCTGGGCCTGCAACGGCGTCTCGCCGCTTTTCTGCGCCAGCTGCGCCAATGCAACACTCGCTTCGCCCAGCAGCAGCTGACCATCGACAAACATCACTTGCTCAAGGGTCGCGCCGCTGAAGGCCGGACACGCCTGACGGGCCACGGCCAGGAGTTTTTCCTTCAGCGCTTCACAGGCCTGCTGCACGGCGGTGCCCACCGACGAGACAGTGAACGAGCCGCCCTGCAGCGGCGCGGTGGGCAGCGACGAATCCCCCAGGACAAACGTAACGTCCCCAAGGGAAACGCCTGACGCCTCGGCGGCGATCTGGGTCATGACCGTGTAGGTCCCGGTGCCGATGTCAGTGGTGGCGCTGCTGACGGTCAGCTTGCCATGGGTATCCAGCGACGCCCTGGCGCTAGCCTTCTGCTGCATGGCCTCCCACACGCCGCCGGCCATGCCCCAGCCCACCAGTTGCCGGCCTTCACGCATGCTGCGCGGTTCCGGGTTGCGCTTGTCCCAGCCGAAACGACGGGCACCTTGGGCATAGCACTCACGCAACTCCTTGCTGGAATACGGCTTGCCTTCGTTCTCGTTGCGTTCGGCGTAGTTGATCAAGCGCAATTGCACCGGATCGATCGCCAGGGCACAGGCCAGTTCATCCATGGCGCACTCCAGGCCAATCAAACCAAGGGCGGCACCGGGTGCGCGCATGTCCAAAGGCGTGTAGACGTCCAGGGGCACCAGTTTGTAGGTCAACTCGACGTTGTCGCAGTGATAGAGCATGCCGCTCCACTCCACCACATGCTCGGTGAAATCCTCGAAACGCGAGGTCTGGCCGACGGCGGTGTGCGCCACGGCCAGCAGGCGACCGTTGGCCGCTGCCCCCAGTTGCACGCGCTGGAGGGTTCGCGGCCGATAGCCAAAGGTAAACATCTGCTGGCGCGTCAGGCTGACCCGCACCGAGCGTTTGAGGGCCAGTGCCGCCATCACGGCCAATGGCAATTGATATTGCGGGCGCAGCCCGGAACCGAAGGCGCCGCCGACAAACGCGGCAAACACTCGCACTTGCTCTTTTTCGAGCCCGAAGACTTTTTGCACATAGGCCTGGCCGTTTTGCGTGCCTTGGGTCTTGTCGTGGATGTGCAGGCTGCCGTCAGGCTGATACAGCACGGTGGAGGCGTGCGGCTCCATCGGGTTGTGGTGTTCAATCGGCGTGCTATAGGACACGTCCACGCTGAGCGCGGAGCTGGCGTACTCGCCCTGAAAATTCCCACGGGGCTTGGGTAATTCTGCCGGTGCCGGATGGGCGTCGTTTTGCAGGGTTATCAGATCGGTCTGATGATCCTCGGCCGCGTATTCGATGTCTATCAACGAACCGGCATACCGGGCCAACTCAAGATTTTCCGCCACCACCAAGGCCAGTGGCTGACCGTTGTAGAGCACCTGATCGTCGTATAGGGGACGGAACGGTGAGCCGTCCGCCGCATCGGCATCCTGGTAGGGCTCGTCGTAGCTGGCGATCCTCGGCCGGTTGGTGTGGTCGATGACCGCGACCACGCCAGGCAGCGCCAGGGCGCGGGCAGCATCGATGCGCAGCACACGGCCACGGGCGATAGTGCCGGACACGACGCTGCCGTGCAGCAGGCCGTCCTCGGGGTATTCAGCGGCGTAACGGGCCTGGCCCGTCACCTTGAGCAGGCCATCGACCCGGTCGAGTGGTTGCCCTATGGATTTGCTCGGAGCGTTCATCAGGCTTGTCCTCCCTGCGGTGCGCCACCCAACGCGGCATCGCTCAAGGCGCGGACAATTGCCCGGCGCGCCAATCGGACCTTGAAGCCGTTGTGCGCCAACGGCTCGGCGTGTTGCAGCAATGCATCGGCGGCGACGGTGAAAGTTTCGCGACTGACGGTCTGTCCGACCAGCCAGCTCTCCACGGCCCGGTCGCGCCACGGTTTGTGCGCCACGCCCCCCAGGGCCAGGCGCGCTCGGCGAATCACCGGCCCATCCAGTTCCAGCGCCGCCGCCACCGAGACCAGCGCGAAGGCGTAGGAGGCGCGGTCACGGATCTTCAGGTAGTGGCTATGGTCGGCAAAACCGGCGGCAGGCAACTCGATGGCGGTGATCAACTCATCGTCAGCCAGTTGATTATCGCGCTCCGGGGCGTCGCCGGGCAGGCGGTGGAAGTCGGCGAACTCGATGGTCCGCGCCCCGCCCCGCCCCAGGACATGGACCACCGCCTCCAGGGCCGCCAGGGCCACGCACATGTCGGAGGGATGGGTGGCGACACATTGATCGCTGGCACCGAAAATCGCGTGGATCCGGTTCAGACCGTTCCGGGCCGGACAACCGCTGCCGGGTCGACGCTTGTTGCACGGTACGCTCGCGTCATAGAAGTAATAGCAGCGAGTACGTTGCAACAGGTTGCCGCCGGTGCTGGCCATGTTGCGCAGTTGCGGCGAGGCGCCCGCCAGGATGGCCTGGGCCAGCAGCGGATAACGGCGCTCGATCCACGGGTGCCAGGCCAGGTCGGCATTGCTCACCAAGGCCCCGATCATCACCCCACCGGAAGGGGTTTCACTGAGGTCCGCCAGGGGCAACCCGGTAATGTCGATCAGGTGCTCGGGGCGGGTGAGGTTTTCCTTCATCAGGTCCAGCAGGTTGGTGCCGCCGGCGATGAAGCGGGAAACCGGGCTCGACAAGTCGACGGCCGCCTGCACGGTGTCGGGCTTGCTGTACTGGAAGGGATTCATTGATCACCTCCCGGTTGCCGGCAGAGCGGCAATGCCTCTTCGATGGCATCACAAATATGGGTGTAGGCCCCGCAGCGGCACAGGTTGCCGCTCATCAGTTCACTGATTTGCGCGCGAGTTTGCGCCCTGCCCTCGTTGGCCAGCCCCACCGCAGAACAGATCTGCCCTGGCGTGCAGTAACCGCACTGGAACGCGTCATGGGTGATGAACGCCTGCTGCATGGGATGCAATGCGTCATCACCGGCCAGGCCTTCGATGGTGGTCAATTCGGCGCCGTCGCACATCACCGCCAGGGTCAGGCAGGCATTGATCCGCTTGCCATCGCGCAGCACCGTACAGGCGCCGCACTGGCCGTGGTCGCAGCCTTTCTTGCTGCCCACCAGGTCCAGTTGCTCACGCAGCAAGTCCAGCAATGTGGTCCAGGCCAGCACTTGCAACTCACGCACCTGGCCATTGAGAGTCAGGCGGATCGGATGACGGACGAAGGACGCCGGCGTCGCTTCGGACAGGGTCGCGCTCATGGAACACCTCACGGTTGGTCGTACTCGCGGCGTTTTGGGAAACCGCCGTCATAAGGGGTACGACTTCAGGGTGAGGCGAAGCGTTCAAGGCAAATGATTGACGTTGGAAGCCAGCGCCTTCAGTGGGTCCGCTCGCATCAAGGTTGAATGCGCTGACGCCATCGCGAGCAAGCGCCCTCGCCACAGACCGATGCCCGCTGAAGAATGTCAGGCCAGCAATTCCGCCGCCAACACGCCTCTCACGCCCTTGCCACTGAGTTGTTCCACCAGCGTCAAGGCAAACGCCAGGGCGGCGGCCGAACCCTGGGCCGTGATGCAGTTGCCATCCACCACCACGGGTTGATCCACGAAGCTGCAACCGGACAGTTGCTGGCTCACCGCCGGCAGGCAGGTCATGCGCCGCTGGCGCAGGACGCCGAATGCCTGCAGCGCCAGGGCCGGGGCTTCGGCGATGGCGGCGAAAAACCGTCCGGTGGCGGCCTGGCCCTTGATCAGTTGTTGCAGCGGCTGATGGGCAGCCAAGTGTTGGGCGCCGATGATGCCGCCCGGCAGGACGACCAGGTCGAAGTCCTGCACGAGCACGTCCACCAGCATGCCATCGGCCGTCAGGCGCGTGCCGCGGGCGCAGGTGAGCATCCGCCGCCCTTCGATGCTCGCCACCACGGTTTCGATCTGCGCTCGACGCAGCACATCGATCAGGGTGACCGTCTGCAAATCGTCGACACCCTCGGCGACGACAATCAGGGCTCGGGGGATCTTGGTTCCAGGAATCATGGGCGCTCTCCGCTGGGTGATGCTTGTAGTGTAGGAGCTGCCGAAGGCTGCGATCTTTTGATATGCGCTTGAGATTCAAGCGTCCGGGGGAAAGATCGCAGCCTCGCTGCGCTCGACAGCTCCTACACGGCGCCTAACGGGCACAGCGGTTATTTGATGTACAGCTGGGTCGACATCCGGTTGCCCGGTGCGTTGATCGAGATGTTGCTGAAGCTGAAGGTGCCTTCCTGCTTGCCCTTCAGGTCGAGGATGTACACATAGCCGACAACTTTGGTCCGCACGGAACAGTCGTTGAGGTTGCCATTACTGTACGCACACACGGGCGAGCGGGTGCCGTCGACTTCAAAGCCGTCCAGGGTGACATGGGGCTGGCGGCCGTAACCGACCTCCAGCACGTAGACCTTGATATTCGGGCCACTGTGATCGCAACGCGTCTGCGCCTGCCCTGGGACGATGTCCTCGAAGCCACAGCCCGGCGACTCGACCTTGAGCACCTTGACCTCGCTCAGGGGTGGCGCCGACGCGGCATCCGCCGCCTGCCCGGGCAACCACAGGCCCAGCATGCAGCCCATCGCCGCCATCAGCATTTTATTCATGCAATACATAGAGACCTCCCGGGACCGCGCGCAGTATGGCCCACTTGGCGCGTTGGCAAAACATCGACGACGATCGCAGCCACAACGCTACGCTGCTGGTATGATGCGCGGCTTTTTCCGACCCACAGAAAATTCCCGGGCGCCGCTGGCGACCTGTGCTTTGCTGTTGAGGTCGATACATTCACGGCGCCGGGCGCGCCACGGGGAGCAGACATGCTGGAAAGGCTGTTTCAACTCAAGGCACATAACACCAACGTGCGGACCGAGATCCTGGCGGGCGTCACAACGTTCCTGGCCATGGCCTACATTCTGTTCGTCAACCCGAGCATCCTCGGCGAAACCGGCATGGACAAGGGCGCGGTGTTCGTCGCCACCTGCCTGGCAGCGGCCATCGGCTCCACGGTCATGGGCCTGATCGCCAACTACCCGATCGCCCTCGCGCCGGGCATGGGCCTGAATGCCTTCTTTACCTACACCGTGGTCCTGCACATGGGCCACACCTGGCAAGTGGCGCTGGGCGCGGTATTCATCTCCGCCGTGCTGTTCTTCATGTTGTCGATCTTTCGCATCCGCGAATGGATCATCAACAGCATCCCGCTGCCGCTGCGTTCAGCCATTGCCGCCGGTATCGGCCTGTTCCTGGCGCTGATCGCCTTGAATAACGCCGGCATCGTGGTGAAAAACCCGGCGACCATGGTCGGCCTCGGCGATTTGAAACAACCGGCGCCGATCCTCGCGACCCTCGGCTTTGTCCTGATCGTTGCCCTGGAAGCCTTGAAAGTACGCGGCGCAGTGTTGATCGGCATCCTGGCGGTCACCCTCGTCTCGATCCTGATGGGCTTCACGCCGTTCGGCGGCGTGATGTCCATGCCGCCGTCCCTGGCCCCGACCTTCCTGCAACTGGACATCAAGGGCGCCCTGGACATCGGCCTGGTGAGCGTGATTTTCGCCTTCCTGTTCGTCGACCTGTTCGACAACTCCGGCACCCTGATCGGCGTCGCCAAGCGCGCCGGGCTGATGGGCAAGGACGGCCACATGCCGAAGATGGGCCGTGCGCTGATCGCCGACAGCACCGCCGCCATGGCCGGCTCGCTGCTGGGCACCTCCACCACCACCAGCTACATCGAGTCGGCGGCGGGCGTCAGCGCCGGCGGCCGCACCGGCTTGACCGCCGTTGTCGTGGCGATCCTGTTCCTGCTGGCGCTGTTTTTCTCGCCACTGGCCGCCAGCGTCCCACCCTTCGCCACCGCCCCAGCCCTGTTGTTCGTCGCCGTGCTGATGACCTCGGGCCTGGCGGAAATCGACTGGGACGACATCACCGTCGCCGCGCCAGTGGTGGTGACCGCCCTGGCGATGCCGTTCACTTATTCCATCGCCAACGGCATCGCTTTCGGCTTCATCGCCTGGACCGCCATCAAACTGGTGTCCGGCCGTGGCCGTGAGCTGAACCCGGCGCTGGTCATTCTGTCGATCCTGTTCGTGATCAAGTTGGGTTGGTTCAACGCATGACTTTTGATTCCCAAGGCTACGCCGCCCAGCTCCAGGACAAGGTCACCCGCTTGCGTGACCTGTTGGCGCCGTTCGATGCGCCAGAACCTGCGGTGTTCGACTCGCCCCTGAAGAACTTCCGCCTGCGCGCCGAGTTCCGTCTGTGGCGCGAGGCCGGTGAACGGCACTACGCAATGTTCTCCCAGGACGACAAGCGCACACCGATCCTCATCGAGGAGTTTCCCATCGCCAGCCTGCGCATCAACCAGTTGATGCCGCAACTCAAGGCCGCCTGGCAAGCCAGCGCGCCCCTGAGCCATAAGCTGTTCCAGGTGGAGTTCCTGACCACCCTGGCGGGTGATGCGATGATCACCCTGTGTTATCACCGCCCGCTGGACGAGCACTGGCACGCTGCCGCCTCGAAACTGGCGGCTGACCTGGGCGTGAGCATCATTGGCCGCTCCAAGGGCAAGCGCGAGGTGATCGGCCATGACTACGTGGTGGAGAAACTCGAGGTCGGCGCGCGCACCTTCAGCTATCGCCAACCCGAAGGCGCCTTCACCCAGCCCAACGGCACGGTGAACCAGAAGATGCTCAACTGGGCTTATGACGCACTGGGCGATCGCAATGACGATCTGCTGGAGTTGTACTGCGGCAACGGCAACTTTACCCTGCCCCTGGCCACCCGCGTGCGCAAAGTGCTGGCTACCGAGATCAGCAAGACCTCGGTGAACGCCGCGCTGAGCAACCTCAGCGAAAACGCGGTGGATAACGTCACGCTGGTACGCCTGTCCGCCGAAGAACTGACCGAAGCCCTGAACGAAGTCCGGCCGTTCCGTCGCCTGCAGGGCATCGACCTGAAAAGCTACGAATTCGGCAGCGTCTTCGTCGACCCGCCTCGCGCCGGTATGGACCCGGACACCTGCGAACTGACCCGGCGTTTCGACAACATCCTGTACATCTCCTGCAACCCTGACACCCTCGCCGCGAATATCGCGCAACTGAACGATACCCATCGCATCACGCGCTGCGCGTTGTTCGATCAATTTCCCTGGACCCATCACATGGAGTCCGGGGTGTTGCTGACTCGGCGGTAGGAGCTGACGAGTGTAACGAGGCTGCGATCTTTCTCCAGACACTTGAGTCTCAAGCGAAGATCAAAAAGATCGCAGCCTTCGGCAGCTCCTACATGGGGATAAATCCCCTCGCCACAATTGCCCTCCCTCCTCTCTTGGCAAGGTCATGTTCGATCATCGAACACTTATTGGCCGATGTCGGCGGCTTTATTTGACCAAATTAACCATCTAGTACAATTTATCTCCAGCGGCTGAAACCTCGCCGACACCAACAATAAAAATGTGGAGAAATTGCGATGCCTCCGATCGTTCTGGTGCTCAACGGCCCGAACCTGAACCTGCTCGGCACCCGCGAGCCGGCGACCTATGGCCATGAAACCCTGGCTGACATTTCGGCACTGTGCGGTCGCGCCGCTGAAGAATTCGGCCTGGCGGTGGAGTTTCGCCAGACCAACCAGGAAGGTGAGCTGCTGGACTGGATTCACGGCGCCCGTGGCCGATGCGCCGGTATCGTCATCAACCCGGCGGCCTGGACCCACACCAGCGTGGCGATCCGCGATGCCTTGGTGGCCAGCGAGGTACCGGTCATCGAAGTCCACCTGTCCAACGTTCACGCCCGGGAAACCTTCCGTCATCACTCCTTCGTCTCATCCGTCGCCATTGGCGTGATGTGCGGGTTTGGCAGCCATGGTTATCGCCTGGCCCTTGAACATTTCAGTCAGCGGTTGAAGGGTTGATGAGCATGTCGAATATCACTGTGCTGGCCGGCCTGATCGGCGCGGGCATCCAGGCCTCTCGCACGCCTGCGCTGCATGAACATGAGGGCGATGCCCAAGGCATGCGTTATCTCTATCGGCTGATCGACCTCGATGCGCTGAAACTCGACAGCGGCGCCCTGGCCGATCTACTGGTGGCCGCCGAACGCATGGACTTCACCGGCCTGAACATCACCTTCCCCTGCAAGCAGGCGATCATCCCGCTGCTCGATGAGTTGTCACCCGAGGCCCGTGGTATCGGCGCGGTCAATACCGTGGTGCTCAAGGACGGCAAGCGCATCGGCCACAACACCGACTGCCTGGGATTCGCCGAAGGTTTTCGGCGCGGCCTTGGGGATGTGGCGCGCAGGCGCGTGGTCCAGATGGGCGCCGGTGGTGCCGGCGCGGCGGTGGCCCATGCGTTGTTGATGGAAGGCGTAGAAACCCTGAGCATTTTTGACGTCGAGGTCAGCCGTGCCGAGGCGCTGGCCAACAACTTGAATCAACACTTCGGCACTGGCCGCGCCCGCCCCGGGCATGACCTGCCCACCGCCATGACCGAGGCCGACGGCCTGGTGAACACCACGCCCATGGGCATGGCAAAACTACCGGGCATGCCAGTGCCGGTCGAGCTGTTGCGCGGCGCATTGTGGGTCGCGGAAATCGTCTACTTCCCGCTGGAAACCGAACTGCTGCGCAACGCCCGCGCAGTCGGCTGCCGCACCCTGGATGGCGGCAACATGGCGGTGTTCCAGGCCGTGAAGGCGTTCGAACTGTTCAGCGGCGTGGCGCCCGATGCGCAGCGGATGCTGGCGCATTTCCAAAGCATGAATCATTAAAATCCAGGTGATATTCCCCCTGTGGGAGCGAGCCTGCTCGCTCCCACAGGGGTTCCAGAATCAGGCCTGCAAGTATCGCAACACCGATTCACAGACCATCTGCCGATGCCGCTGCTTGACCGTTTCATCCGACAGGTCGATCTGAAAAATCTCACCGAACGTCTGGCGATTGGACACGCGGTAAAAACAGAACGAACTGATCAACAGATGCACATCCAGCGGCTCGAGGCCGGCACGGAACACGCCCTCTTCAGCGCCGCGAAGCAGGATCACGCCCAGGGAATCGAGGATGGTATTGGTCATCGCCTTGATCGCGCCTGACTGCTTCACGTACTCGGCGTTGTGGATGTTCTCGATGCAGACGATGCGCACGAAATCCACGTTGCGGTCGTGGTGGTCGAAGGTGAACTCCACCAGGCGCCGGATCGCATCGACCGGGGCCAGTTCCGCCAGGTGCAGGCGGCTCTCGGTGGTGCGGATATCCCCATAGAGTTTTTCCAGCACCTCGACGTACAACTGCTCCTTGCTGCCGAAGTAGTAGTAGATCATGCGCTTGGAGGTGTGGATGCGCTCGGCGATGGCGTCGACCCGGGCTCCGGACAGGCCCTGCTGGACGAACTCGACGATGGCTTCCTGAAGAATGTTCTCCCGGGTTTTCTCCGGGTTGTTCTTGCGACTCTTGCGCGGCGTGGCGACGGGTTCGTCGAGGGCAGCGGAAAGTTCTGAATTCATAGTCATTGCGGGGCTCACGGCCATCACTGCACAGATCGGCGATTATGGGCCGCACCGCGCAGTGAAGGAAGCCACGGCACTGCCCTTTACCGCAGCGTTTACGATTTCCCTACAACTTGGCGTGCCGCAGGCCACCGCTGCGCGACTTGGCCATGGCCGCCAGGCGCACCGCGACGTTGGCGGCGCCGTAGCCCGCGTAACCATTCTTGCGCTGGATGATCTCGAAGAAAAACCGCCCCTCGAACGGCTCGGTGTAGACGTGGAACAGCTCGCCACCCTGGGCATCACGGTCGTACAACACGTTGAAATAAGCCAATTCGCTGAGGAACTCGTCGTCGAAATCAAAACGCGCGGCCAGGTCGTCGTAGTAGTTGAGCGGAATGTCCAGCAACGGCACACCGGCCTCTTTGGCACGACTGACCTGGGCGAAGATGTCATCGCAATCGAAGGCGATGTGATGCACGCCGGAGCCACGATAACTCGACAGCGCGTGTGAGATCGCGGTGTTGCGGTTCTCGGAAATGTTCAGCGGCAAGCGGATCGAACTGCAGCGGCTGCGCAGCGCACGGCTTTTTACCAGGCCGTAAGGGTCGGGCAAGACCACTTCGTCATCGGCCTCGAAATCCAGCAGGCTCTTGTAGAACAGCACCCAACTGTCGAGGCTGTCGGCCGGCAGCGCCATCGCCATGTGGTCGATGCGCTTGAGCCCGGCCCCAATGACCGCCCCCGGTTGCAGATTGAAATCGGTGCCATAGACATCGGCCTGCTGGTCCACCAGGTAGATCAGGCTGCCGTCCGGTGCGCGCACCGCCGCCAGCTCCAGCTCATTGGGCCCCACCAACCCACGATAAGGCTGGCCCTTGTAGGCAACGGCCCGCTCCAGGGCGCTGGCGCTGTTTTTCACGCGCACGGCGGTGGCGCACAACGAAGGTCCGTGGGCTTCGAAAAAACTGTGGGCGAACGAGTACGGTTCGCTGTTGAGGATCAGGTTGATATCGCCCTGGCGCAGCAGGCTCACATTCTTCGAACGATGCTGGCCAGCCTTGACGAACCCCAGCCGTTCCAGCCAATGGCAAAGCTTGGCGCCGAGGTTATCGTCCACGGCGAACTCGAGGAATTCGATGCCTTCGTACTCGCTGGCCGGCGGTGTGGCGAACAGGATATCGGCATTGCTTATGGCGCACGCCTCTTCGGCCAGGCGCTGGCGGGTCTTTTCTTCCAGGTACAGCAGCGAGCGCAGGCCGTCGGCGGCGTTGGCCCGTGGCGGCGCGGCGCGGAAACCGTCGTTGAAGATTTCCAGCGACAGCGGCCCGGTGTAGCCACTCTTGATGATCGGCGCCAGGAAACCCGGCAAGTCGAACTCGCCCTGCCCCGGGAAACAACGGAAATGCCGGCTCCATTCCAGGACGTCCATGGCCAGGATCGGCGCGTCGGCCATTTGCACGAAGAAGATCTTGTCGCCGGGAATCTCGGCGATCGCGCTTGGATCGCCCTTGAGGGACAAAGTATGAAAGCTGTCGAGCAACACGCCGAGGCTGGGGTGGTCGGCCTGGCGCACGATGTTCCAGACCTGTTGATAAGTATTGACGTGCCGGCCCCAGGCCAGCGCTTCATAACCGATACGCAAGCCCCGCGCACCGGCCCGTTCGGCCAGCAGGCGCAGGTCATCGATGAGCATCTGTTCGTCACCGACGCTGTCGGCCGAGGCGTTGCTGCACACCAGCACCAGGTCGGTGCCCAGTTCCTGCATCAAGTCGAACTTGCGCTCGGCCCGTTCCAGGTTGCGCGACAGGCGATCGCGGCGGCAGCCTTCGAAGTCGCGAAACGGTTGGAATAAGGTGATGGCGACGCCCAGGTCGGCGCACATCTGCCTGATTTCCCGAGGGCTGCCATCGTAGTAGAGAAGGTCGTTCTCGAAGATTTCCACCCCGTCAAAACCGGCGGCGGCAATGGCTTCGAGTTTTTCCGGCAGGGTACCGCTCAAGGATACGGTGGCAATGGAACGCTGCATGACTTCGGCTCCCGGGACAGGCATCGGCTACAGAAGCTGCGCCGTTTTTGAGAAATGCTCTTGAAAGAGTGAGCCGATTATTGTGCTGCAGGTTTTTTTCAGCAATTTAATATGTACCATTCGGTTAGTTTTTTGGGCGATTATCGAACAAAATGCCGATTGCCGAATTGACGATTTTTTGCTCACTGCGCACCATCGCTTCCACATTGATGCCGGCCCTGCCGACCTCGATGGACAGACCCAGACCAACCATAAGAATTTCAAAACGGGTACACGCTATGATCCCTTCCCAAAGTTCCCGCCTGGCCCCCGGCCTGGGAGCCGCCACCGGCAGCATCGGTGACAAGATCCGCGGCGCCATGGCCGTGGGCAAGACCCGTTGGAGCATGCTCGCCCTGGTGTTTTTTGCCACGACCCTGAACTACATCGACCGCGCTGCCCTGGGCGTCATGCAGCCTATCCTGGCCAAGGAAATGAGCTGGACGGCGATGGACTACGCCAACATCAACTTCTGGTTCCAGGTCGGTTATGCCGTCGGTTTCGTTTTGCAAGGGCGGCTGATCGACCGGATCGGCGTCAAGCGCGTGTTCTTCTGCGCCGTGCTGCTCTGGAGCCTGGCGACCGGTGCCCATGGCCTGGCCACTTCGGCGGTGGGCTTCATGGTCTGCCGCTTCATCCTCGGCCTCACCGAAGCCGCCAACTACCCCGCTTGCGTGAAGACCACCCGGCTGTGGTTCCCGGCGGGCGAGCGAGCCGTGGCCACCGGTATCTTCAACGCCGGGACCAACGTCGGCGCGATGTTCACCCCGATGCTGCTGCCGTTGGTCCTGCACGTGTGGGGCTGGCAGGCCGCGTTCCTGTGCATGGCTGCGCTGGGCGGGATCTGGCTGCTGTTCTGGGGCCTGAAATACTTCAACCCCGAAGACCATCCCAGCGTCAAGCAATCGGAACTGGACTACATCCAGGCCCAGGACGAACCGGACCAGGTCCGCGTGCCGTTCTCACGCATCCTGCGCATGCGCGGCACCTGGGCGTTCGCCCTGGCCTACTCGATCACCGCCCCGGTGTTCTGGTTCTACCTCTATTGGCTGCCGCCGTTTTTGAACCAGCAATACAACCTGGGCATCAACGTGACCCAGATGGGCATCCCACTGATCATCATCTACCTCACCGCCGACTTCGGCAGCGTGGGCGGCGGCATCCTGTCTTCGTTCCTGATCGGCCGTGGTCTCAACCCGATCAAGGCGCGACTGATGTCCATGCTGCTGTTCGCCTGCTGCATCATCGGCGTGATCATGGCCGCAGGCGCAAGCGACCTGTGGGTGGCGGTGTTTGCCATTTCGCTTGCCATCGGCGCGCATCAAGCCTGGACCGCCAACATCTGGAGCCTGGTCATGGACTACACGCCCAAGCACATGATGAGTACGGTGTTCGGTTTCGGCGGCATGTGCGCGGCCATCGGCGGGATGTTCATGACCCAACTGGTGGGCCACATCCTCACGATCACCCACAACAACTACACCGTGCTGTTCACCCTGATCCCGGCGATGTACTTCATTGCCCTGACCTGGCTGTACTTCATGGCACCGCGCAAGGTGCCTACGCTGGAAAACTGATTCCAGTCTGTGGGAGCAAGGCTTGCCCGCGATGCAGGCGCCTCGGTTCACTTGGGACCGCATCGTCTTCATCGCGGGCAAGCCTTGCTCCCACAACTGATCTTGCTTCCACAATTGATCCCTTCCCAATCCGTATTACGCCCGCCGCTGTTGCCACGCCGCCGCCAACCCACTCAAGCAGATCAAGGTGATGCCCACCACGGTGGTCAGCGTCGGCGTATGGTTGAACAGCAACCAGCCCAGCAACCCGGCAAACACGATCTGGCAGTACCCGAACGGCGCGAGCAGCGCCGGGGCGGCAAAGCGGAAGGCCTGGGTCAACATCAGGTGCGCGGTCATCCCGCAAGCTCCCAGCGCCAGCATCATCGCACCGTGCAACAGGCTCGGCACTTGCCAGAAGAACGGCACCAGCGCGCTCATCACCAAGGTGTTGCACAGGCCGGCAAAGAAGTTGCTGGTGGTCGGGCTGTCGATCTCGCTGAGCTTGCGCGTGAGCAACTGGTAGAAACAGAAGAACAGCGCCGAACAGAACGGCAATATTACCGCCGGGGTGAACAGGTCCCCGCCCGGATGGACGATGATCAACACCCCGATAAAGCCGAAGATCACCGCGATCCATTGGCCGCGTGTCACGTGTTCGCCCAGCAATGGCACCGACAACGCGGTGACCAGCACAGGCGCGAGGAAGTTGACCGCCGTCGCCTCGGCCAGCGGGATATACAACAACGCGGTGGTGAAGAACAGGCTGGTGCCCAGCAGGCACAGCGCCCGGGCCAGTTGCCACAAAGGACGCTTGGTACGCAGGACCCGCAGCCCCGAGCGCGGCAGGAAAATGCCCGCCATCAATAAGGTATGCACCAGGTAACGCGCCCAGACCACCATGATGATCGGATAAAAACCCGAAAGATATTTGGCCAAGGCGTCATGACTGGAGAACAGGAACGTTGCGACCAGAATAAGCACGATGCCCTTGAAAGGCTGATTGACGCCGGAGAGCGGAGTGCTGACGGTCATGAGGGAAACCTGCGTTGCTTGATATAAGGGCCGTGGCGCACGGTGCAGTTTTTGGGCCAGCGAGAATACCGATAAGTTCTGAATCCGCAGTGTAATGAAAATTGCGCAGCCAGGCAGGATTGGCTCACCGCTGAACCAAAACCCGTGTCCGTTGCCTGACAACTCATCAAACGCGGCGCGCGCCTTGGGCGCCTGAAAGCTAGACTCACCGCCACAGCAGTCATTTTTTGCAGGGTCATTCAGAGGACTTCCACATGTTATGGAAAAAAGGTCGCCGCAGTGACAACGTGGTGGACGCTCGCGGTGACGGTGGGGGTGGGGGTGGTGGCGGGATGCGTTTCGGCGGCGGCAAGGGATTGAGCCTGACGGCCGTCCTCCTGATCGTCGGCATCGGCTGGATCACCGGCCAGGACCCGATGCAGATTCTCGGACAACTGGCCGGGCAGATGGACTCGTCCGCGCCTGCCACTTCACAAACCCGCCAGGCACCGCCGGCCAACGATGAACAGGCCGAGTTCGTGCGCTCGATCCTCGGCGACACCGAAGACACCTGGGGCCAGGTCTTCCAGCAGGCCGGACGCCAATACCAGCAACCCAAACTGGTGTTGTTCAGCGGTCGGGTCAACTCGGCCTGCGGCCTTGCCTCATCGGCGACCGGTCCGTTCTATTGCCCGGCAGACCGACAAGTCTACCTGGACATGAGTTTCTTCAAGGAAATGTCCCAACGCTTCGCTGCCGCCGGGGACTTCGCCCAGGCCTATGTCATTGCCCACGAAGTCGGACACCATGTGCAGACGCTGCTCGGCGTGTCGGCGAAAATCCAGGAAGCGCGCCAGCAAGGCCGGCAGATGGAGGGCGATGGCGGCTTGTTGGTACGCCAGGAGTTGCAGGCCGATTGCCTGGCTGGTGTGTGGGCCAACCATGCGCAAAAACGCCTGAACTGGCTGGAGCCGGGAGACGTCGAGGAGGCCTTGAACGCCGCCAATGCCATCGGCGATGACCGCTTGCAGCAACAAGGCCAGGGCCGCGTGGTACCGGACTCCTTCACCCACGGCACTTCGGCGCAGCGCGTGCGCTGGTTCAAGACCGGGTTCGCCCAGGGCCAGGTCAACCAGTGCGACACGTTCGCGGCGAAAGCCCTGTAGATGAAGTGGGGGGCGTTGATCGGGCTGGTGCTGTGCTGCGCCGTCGCCCAGGCCGATGAACACGGCGTCAACGTGGTCGCCCAAGGGCGACTACAGTTCAAGGGCGGCGCCATGGCCGTCGGCGTAAGCCCACCGCCGGCGTCCATCCAGCGCGTGCTAATCATCCTCCACGGCCGGCTGCGCAATGCCGATACCTACCTGCACAGCGCCGAAAAGGCTGCCGGGCAGGCCGGGCAACTGGGCACCACCCTGATCATCGCCCCGCAGTTTCTCAACGAACAGGACGTGGCGCGCCATCAATTGCCCAATGACCTCCTGCGCTGGCAAGGCAACGACTGGATGGCCGGTGGTTTATCCACAGGGCCGAGTCCAGTCAGTTCCTTCCAGGTACTGGATGACATCATTGCGCGAGTCAGTGACCGGCAGCAGTTTCCCGAAGTGAAAGAAATCGTCATCGCCGGCCATTCCGGCGGCGCCCAGGTCGTGCAGCGCTATGCCCTGCTCGCCCACGGCCAATACCGGATCAACCCGCGCTTTGTCATCGCCAATCCGTCGTCCTATGCCTACTTCGATGCGCAACGGCCCATGGCGTTCGACCCTGCCAGTTGCCCTGGCTTCAATCATTGGAAGTACGGCCTGCAGAACTTGCCAGCCTATGCGGCGGGGCAAACGCCTGCGCAACTGGAAGATAACTACGTCAAGCGCGACATCGTCTATTTGCTCGGGCAGCAAGACACCAACCCGGAACATCCAGCACTGGATAAAGGCTGCGAAGCACAAACCCAGGGGCCGTATCGGTTATTGCGCGGGCATTTCTTTTTTGACTACCTGACCCGGCGCCATCCCGTGGGGTTGAACCAGCGGCTGATCGAAGTGCCTGGGGTCGGGCATGATGGGGATGGGATGTTGACTTCGCCTGAAGGGTTGAAGGTGTTGTTTGGTCAGTGAGTTTTGTAGTGAATGACAGGGACCTATCGCGAGCTTGCTCGCGATAGCGATCGATCAGTCAACCCAGCGCTCAAGCCAACAGCATCCGCCGCAATTCCCCACAATCGCGCGCATGCCAATCCGTCAGCTCCGGCCATGGATTGTCCGGCAGGTTCACCAGCACCGTCCGCGCCCCCGCCGCACGCCCGCAGTCCAGGTCAAAGCGGTAATCGCCCACCATCACCATCGCCTCGGGCGCCACGTTCCAGGCCTCGGCCAATTTCAACAGGCCACCGGGATGCGGCTTGGGCGGCGCTTCGTCGCGACCCAGCACATCCTCCATGGCGAAACAGTCCGCCAGGCCGATGGCTTCGAGGGTCACGTGGGCCAGCTCGCGGGCGTTGCGGGTGAGGATGCCCAGGCGATAACCGCACCCGGCCAGCTCTCGCACCAGTTCAACCGCCCCCGGCGCGGGCCTGGAGCCCAGCGCCAGGTCCCTTTCGTGTTCCAGCAGCCAGGCGTGCTTGGCCGCCGCTTCCTCAGCGGGCAACCCGGCCAGATGCGTGAGGATGTCGTCTTCGGCCGGAATTGCCAGGGCCACGCGGATCGCCGCGAAATCATGCACGGCGATGGTCAGCGTGCCATCCATGTCGAACACCCAGTGGCGGACATCGGCCAGGCTCATGCCCAGTCCTTGCGATGGCGAATCAGGCCTTCCTGGGTCACCGACGCCACCAGTTGCCCGGCGCGATTGAACACGCTGCCACGGGAGAACCCGCGGGAGTTGCCGGCCCATGGGCTGTCCATGGCGTAGAGCAACCAGTCATCGGCACGCAGGTCGGCATGGAACCACAAGGCGTGGTCGAGGCTGGCGACCTGCATATCCTTGTGCCACACCGATTTGCCGTGGGGCAGCAGCGAAGTGGTCAACAGGCCGAAGTCCGACGCGTAGGCCAGCAGGTATTTGTGCAAGGCGGGCGAATCCGCCAGGGCGCCATCGGCGCGGAACCACACGTATTTGACCGGATCGGCCGGTTGCGGGTTGTAAGGGTCTTTTTCGGTGACCGGGCGTACCTCGATCGGCTTGGCGCACAGCAGTTTTTCGCGCATGTGCTCGGGCAGCAGGTGCGCGCGCTGTTGGGTCAGTTCCAGCTCGGACGGCAGGTTTTCCGGCCCGACGACTTGCGGCATGCTGCTCTGGTGCTCGAAACCCTGTTCGTCGTACTGGAACGACGCACTGCAGGTAAAAATCGGATTGCCCTTCTGGATCGCCGTCACCCGGCGAGTGCTGAAGCTGCCACCGTCGCGCACCCGGTCCACCTGGTAGACCACCGGCAATGCGGCGTCGCCTGGACGCAGGAAATAACCGTGCATCGAATGCACATGGCGCGCCTCTTCCACGGTCTGGCTGGCCGCCGACAACGACTGGCCCAGTACCTGGCCGCCGAACAACTGGCGAAACCCCAGGTCCTGGCTACGCCCGCGAAACAGGTTTTCTTCGATCGGTTCCAGGGTCAGCAGGTCGACCAGATCTTCCAACACGTGGCTCATTCAGACTTTCCTCACACAGCGCAATACCGCGCAGTCTACGCTGGGCGGTGGATCGATTGTTGGCCCGGGCCATTTGGGCGGGCATTGTAAACGTCCGTGTCGGCTAACCGTGCAGGGTCTGCAACCACTGCTCACGATTGATGCGATAGAGCACATGGTGACGCAATGGATGACCGACGGCGAGTGTCGGGTGTTCGAAGTCGTCAGCCGGGTCGTGCTGCATGCCAATGGCCTGCATGACCTTTTGCGATGGCAGGTTATCGACGGCGGTGAACGCCACCACTTCGTCCAGCGCCAACTGGTCGAAGGCACAACGCAGGGCGGTCCACGCCGCTTCGCTGGCGTACCCCAGGCCCCAGTGCTCGCGGGCCAGGCGCCAGCCAATCTCGATGGCCGGCGTGAACGGCGCGTCGAACCCGACCACACCCAGCCCAGTGAAACCAATGAAGGCGCCGGTGTCCTTGCGTTCCAGGGCCCACAAACCAAAACCATGCTCGGCGAAATGCCCCCGCACACGACCGATCAGGGCAGCGCTTTCCAGACGGCTCAGGCGCGCCGGAAAATAACGCATCACCTGCGGGTCTGCGCACATGGCGGCAAATTCCGGCAAGTCATCATCGCGCCACTGCCGCAACAGCAGCCGTGCGCTTTCCAGTTCCAGTATCGGCTCCATCTTCACTCCCTTTCCATGCCCCAGAGTCTACATCGCTGGTAGGATCCGTCACTCAATCGTCACTGAAAACACCATGTCGCTGCCACTGATCTATCACGAAGACTACAGCCCCGACTTCCCGGCGGAACACCGTTTCCCCATGGACAAGTTTCGCCTGCTGCGCGATCACCTGGTGGAGAGCGGCCTGACCCGCGACGCCGACCTGTTGCGCCCGTCGCTGTGTCCGCCGGACATTCTCGCCCTGGCCCACGACCGTGCGTATATCGAACGCTACATGGGCGGCGAGTTGTCCCGCGAAGACCAACGGCGACTTGGCTTGCCTTGGAGCGAGGCCCTGGCCCGCCGAACGGTGCGCGCCGTGGGTGGTTCGCTCCTGGCCGCCGAACAAGCCCTTGAGCACGGGCTGGCATGCCACTTGGCCGGCGGCACCCATCACGCTCACTACGACCACCCGGCCGGGTTCTGCATTTTCAACGACCTGGCGGTGATCAGCCGCTATTTCCTGGCCAGCGGCCGGGTCTCACGGGTGCTTATTTTCGATTGCGATGTGCACCAGGGCGACGGCACCGCCCGAATACTCCATGACACCCCGGACGCGGTGACAGTTTCCTTGCACTGCGAAAAGAATTTTCCTGCACGCAAGGCGCAAAGCGACTGGGACATCCCCCTGCCGATGGGCATGGAAGACGCGGCTTATTTGAAGGTGGTGGATGATGCGCTCAACTACTTGCTGCCGCTCTATCAGCCAGACCTGGTGCTGTATGACGCCGGTGTCGATGTCCACAAGGATGACGCCCTCGGCTACCTGAAGCTGACCGACGAAGGCCTCGCCGCCCGGGACGAGAGCGTCATGCGCCACTGCCTGGGACGCGACATCCCGGTGGTCGGCGTGATCGGGGGCGGCTACAGCAAGGACCGCAAGGCCCTGGCCCGCCGCCACGGGATCCTGCACCACAGCGCGCAACGGGTCTGGACGTCATCAGGTTGTCACTGAAACCTGGGCTTTACGGCCTGTGGATAACCCGTAGGAGCTGCCGAAGGCTGCGATCTTTTGATCTTGATCTTTCGCTCGCGACTCAATTGTCTGGGGCAAGATCGCAGCCTCGCTTCGCTCGACAGCTCCTGCACGGATTCCGGCCTCAGATCATGTGGACCAAGCTGATAGAATGCCCGCCTTGATCCTCCAGACATCGCTCGCCATGACTCAAGCTTCCAAGCCCTCTCCCTCAAACATCGCCATCATCGGCGGCGGCCCCGCTGGCCTGATGGCAGCCGAGGTGTTGAGCCGGGCGGGCCTGCGGGTCGACCTGTACGACGGCATGCCCTCGGTGGGGCGCAAATTCCTGCTGGCCGGCGTGGGCGGCATGAACATCACCCACTCCGAAGCCTTCCCGGCCTTCCTCTCCCGCTACGGCGAACGTGCACCAAACATTGCCCCGCTGCTGCGGGCATTCGGCGCAGGGCAATTGTGCGAATGGATTCACGGGCTGGGCATCGACACCTTTGTCGGCAGCTCCGGTCGGGTATTTCCTACCGACATGAAGGCCGCCCCGCTGTTGCGCGCCTGGCTCAAGCGCCTGCGTGATGCCGGCGTGGCGATCCACACGCGCCATCGCTGGCTCGGCTGGAACCCCGACGGCAGCTTGCGAATAGCTTCGCCGGAGGGCGAAAAAAACCTGCGACCCAAGGCCACCTTGCTGGCGCTGGGCGGTGGCAGCTGGTCGCGCCTGGGCTCTGATGGCGCCTGGATGCTGCCACTGGAACAGCGCGGCGTGGCCCTGGCGCCATTGCAACCGAGCAACTGCGGGTTTGAGGTAGAGGCCTGGAGCGACCTGATGCTCAGCAAATTCGCTGGCGCCCCGCTGAAAAACATCGCCATCGGCCTGAACGACGACGTGCCGCGCCTCGGCGAATGCGTGATCACCACCACCGGCATCGAAGGCAGCCTGATCTACGCCCTGTCGGCAGCGATTCGCGAAGCCATCAACCAACATGGCAGCGCGACCCTCCATCTGGACCTGCTGCCGGGCCGGCCTGTGGATAAAATCCTCCAGGCCCTGAACAAGCCTCGCGGCTCACGCTCGATGGCCAAGCACTTGCACAGCCAGTTGGGAATCGATGGCGTCAAGGCTGCGCTGTTGCGCGAGCTCACGCCGGCCGAGTGTTTCACTGACCCGGCGCGGTTGGCCCAGGCGATCAAGGCCCTGCCGCTCACCCTGGTGAAGACCCGCCCCTTGGACGAAGCCATCAGCAGCGCCGGTGGCGTGACCTTCGAAGCCCTGGATGAACGCCTGATGCTCAAGCAATTGCCTGGCGTTTTCTGCGCCGGAGAAATGCTCGACTGGGAAGCACCGACCGGCGGCTACCTGCTCACGGCGTGTTTTGCCAGTGGCCGCGCAGCGGGTTTAGGAATCCTGGAATTCTTGAACGGTTGAACCCGTAGGAGCTGACGAGTGAAACGAGGCTGCGATCTTTCCCCAAGCAGTTGAGTCTCAAGCGAAAGATCAAAAGATCGCAGCCTCGCTTCGCTCGACAGCTCCTACAGCGCCCAAGTGACCTTGGGTATCAAGGCTTACGCTTGCGCGGCCCGGTATTGAACACCGGTACTTTGCGCACAGGCTTGACCGAAGGCTCCACAGGCGCGGCATCGCCGCTGTCCACCCACTTGCCCAGGTTGCGCTTGCCGCCACCGCCGGAGGTTTTCGGTTTCTTCGGCTTTTTCGGTTTCTTGATCACCTGGCCGCTGGCATCGGTGTCCGGTACCCGATGTTCAGGCTCGAAGTCCTGTTCCATCTGACGAGTCAGCGTCTGGCGCGTCAGCATTTCGATGGCCGACAGCAGGTTCACTTCGTCGGCGCAGACCAGGGAAATCGCTTCCCCGGTCGAGCCCGCCCGACCGGTACGGCCAATGCGGTGGATGTAGTCCTCGGCGACGATCGGCAGGTCGAAGTTCACCACCAACGGCAAATCCTCGATATCCAAGCCACGGGCGGCGACGTCGGTGGCCACCAGGATCTGCACCTCGCTGGCCTTGAAGCGGTCCAGCGCGCGCTGGCGGGTGGCCTGGGGTTTGTCACCGTGGATGCCGTCGGCGTTGACGCCCAGGCCCTGGAGTTTTTCCACCAGCGCATCGACGCCGTTGCGGGTCTTGGCAAAGACCAGCACCTGCTTCCACTTGTTCTTGCGCATCAGGTGCACGAACAATTCCGGCTTGCGCTTCTTGTCCACCGTCACCACCCATTGCTTGACGGTGTTGGCGGCGACGTTGCGCGGGCTCACTTCAATGCTCAGCGGATCGTTGAGCATCTGCCCGGCCAGCAGGCGGATCGCGTCGGAGAAGGTCGCCGAGAACAGCAGGGTCTGGCGCTTCTTCGGCAGTGCCTTATAGATATTCGCCAGCTCCTCGGAGAAACCCAGGTCGAGCATGCGATCGGCTTCGTCCAGCACCAGGGTCTGCAACTGATTGAACTTCAGTGCGTTCTGGCGGAACAAATCGAGCAGACGCCCCGGCGTGGCGACCAACAGGTCGACGCCTTTGCGCAATTTCATCATCTGCGGGTTGATGCTGACGCCGCCGTACACGGCGTAGGTGCTCAGCGGCAGGTTTTGCGCGTACTGGCGCACGCTTTCATGGACCTGCTCGGCCAATTCACGGGTCGGCACCAGGATCAGCGCGCGCACCGAGTTGGCCGCGACCTTCGGCCCTTCGGTGGTCAGCAACTGTAACAGCGGCACGGCGAAACCGGCGGTCTTGCCGGTGCCGGTCTGGGCCGCGGCCATCAGGTCACGACCGGCCAGCACCGCCGGCATGGCTTGGGCCTGCACCGGGGTCGGGGTCTGGTAGCCGAGCGTCTCGAGGGCGCGCAGCAAGGGTTCGATCAGGCCAAGGGTGGCGAAAGTCATGGGAGTACCGTAGGAAAAATCAGCGCAAGGTGTGCAATGCGCGGCAGTTTACCCTAAATCAGGATACGGCCGGCGCAGGCTTGGGTTTGCGCCACTGCGGCAACCCGATCAACACCACGGCACTGATGATCACCAGCATCGCCAAGGCCTCCTCGATGCCGATGGTTTCACCGGCGAACACAATGCCCAGCAACACCGCCACGGCCGGGTTGACGTAGGCATAACTGGTGGCCGCCGCCGGACGCACGTGCTTGAGCAGGTACATGTAGGCGTTGAAGGCGATGATCGAGCCGAAGCAGGTCAGGTAAGCCAAGGCAAGCCAACCTTCCAGCGGCGGCATGCTGTCCAGGTGCTCGCCGCTGGCCACGCTGCCGATCAACAGCACCACGCCGCCCACCAGCATCTCCACGGCACTGGCCATCGCCCCCGCCGGCAAAGGCAAATGTTTGCTCAGCACCGAACCGAAGGCCCAGGACGCCGCCGCGAATACCAGCAAGGTCGCACCCAACGGGCTGGACTGCAGGTTCGAGCCCAGGTTGAGCATCGCGATGCCGATCAACCCCAGCACAATCCCCGCCCATTCCAGACGGGTATTACGCGCGCCCCAGAAATAGCCACAGAGCAAGGTAAACAAAGGCACCGTCGCCACCGCCAACGCCGCCACCCCGGACGCCACGCCCGTGTGTTCGGCGACACTGACCGCGCCGTTACCGAAACTGAGCAACAGCACGCCGATGATGGCCCCGGCCTTCCATTGCGCCCAGGTCGGCGCCGGTGCCCCGCGCCAGCGCAGGAAGCCATACATCAGCGAACCGGCCAGCACAAAACGAATCCCGGCCAGCAACAGCGGCGGCCAATGCTCCACACCGATGCGAATCACCAGGTAGGTCGAACCCCAGATGACGTACAAGGCAAAAAAGGCAGCGATCAATGGCAGGGGAAAGCGGCGTGGGCCAGGCATGTTCAGCTCGAAGTCAGGACAAGGAGAGACGCTATTCTAGAAAGGCGACAGACGGAAAATAAGTTACAAAACCTGTTTATCCGAGCCATACACTTTTCAAAACACGGAGATCAGCGCTATAAACCAAGCTTTCGAAAGCCACGTCATTTGGAACCTCTCCTGTGGACAAATACGACCGCATGTTGCTCGGCGCCCTGTTGGAAAACGGTCGTGCGTCCTACGCCGAACTGGCCCGCAAAGTGAACCTGTCAGCCCCGGCCGTGGCCGAGCGGGTCAGCAAACTGGAAGCCAGCGGCGTCATCACCGGTTATCAAGCCAAAGTCGACATGGCGAAGATCGGCCTGCCGGTGCAGTGCGTCATCGAACTGCGCATGAACCAGCACGGCAACCAGAAGACCTACGACGAACTGTGCAAGATCCCACAACTGACCGAGTGCCACCGGGTCACCGGCGACCCGTGCGTGATCATGCAAGCGGCGGTCGGCTCAATGCCGGAACTGGAAGAGTTGATCAACCGCATTGCCAAGTTCGGCTTCAGCAAGACCTCGATCGTGCTGTCCAGCGCCATTGAAAAGCGCGTGCCGTTGGGGCAGTTGGAAGGTAACGGGAAATAATCTGCTCAACACCGACCAACCCTGTGGGAGCGAGCCCGCTCCCACAGTTGTCTTGTGGTGTATTCAGAACCCGCGATGCCGCTTGAGGTGCTCGTTGATCTTCGCCGCTGGCACTTTCTGCAAACTGCACAGCAAATCATGGGACAACTCCCGCAGCCCGTGCTTTTGCCGCAGTTCCGAAGCCAGGTGCGCGGTGAGGTTGGCGGCCATTTCGGCGTCGGCCATGGCCCGGTGAGCCTGGCCGGTGTGGGGCAGGCCGGCAAACGTGTTGAGCGTGCCGAGCTTGTGGTTCGGCGCCGCCGGCATCAGGCGTCGGGCCAGCAACAGTGAGCAGGCGAAATTCTGCAGGCGGGTGCGCTTGATTCGCCCCAGTTCGAAATCCCAGAACTTCTGGTCGAACGCGGCGTTGTGTGCCAGCAGTGGCGTGATGCCGACGAACTCGTTGACCTCGTTCATCACTTTTTCCGCCGACGGGGCGCTGCGCAGCATGGCATTGCTGATGCCGGTCAGTTGCTCGATAAACGCAGGGACGCGCACACCGGCATTCATCAGGCTCTGGTAGCGGTCGACGATCCGGCCTTGCTCAAGCATCACCACCGCGATTTCAGTGGCGCGGCAACTGCTGCTCGGGGTGATCCCGGTGGTTTCAAAGTCGATGACTGCGATGCGTTCCAAACCTTTTGAACTCCGTGAAAATCAATTCTTGAGCAACAACGCGCCTTCGATGGGCACGTAGCGGCTGGCAGCGCGGATCAGCGAGTTGGCGGTCAACCCCGGCACGCCATAGGCCACGGCTTGTACACCGTGTTTTTGGATGATGCGCTCGAGCAACATGTCGAAATCGCCATCGCCGGAGGCCAGCACCACTTCGTCGACGTGGTCGGCGGCGTCCATGATGTCCAGCGTGATGCCCACGTCCCAGTCGCCCTTGGCCGAGCCGTCGCTGCGCTGGATGTAGGGCTTGAGCTTCACGACAAAACCCAGGTTGCGCAGGATCTGCTGGAATTGCTGCTGCTTGCTGTCACCGCGATCGATCGCGTAGGCGTAGGCCTCGACGATCTGCCCCTGTTTGCTGACATCGGCCCACAGCGCGGCGTAGTTGAAATGGCAACCGTAGGCCTGGCGCACGGTGTAGTAGAGGTTCTGGACATCGGCGAACACTGCAATTTTTTTCACCGCGTTTCCTCTTGGATGCACACGCACGCTGACCACCAGGGCCGAAAAGTCGCCCAGTATGCCAGCCAGAAGGATTGTTCCGCGAATAATCGGCCCGAGGCGCCAGAGCGCCCCGGACGAATGGCAGGTCAGACGAAGGAGTCGTCGTCGCCGAAGAAAGAAGAATCGTCGCTGTAGTCCGCGTCGCTGAAACCGCCCGGGTCGTTGCCGTAGCTGTCGTTATCGGCCACACGCTGGTCATCGCCCCAGCCGTTGTCGCCGCTGTTGGCGGTGTCGTTGACCGGTTGCGCCGGCTCCTCCTTGATGACCTCGACGATTTCCTGCGGTTGCTGATTGCTGTGGAACAGGCTGCTGATGCCTTGGGCCAGCATCACGCCGCCGGCCACGCCCGCCGCGGTTTTCAGCGCGCCACCGAGGAAGCTGCCCGCGGCCGGGGCCTGCTGCTGCGGCGCAGCATAATTGCCGGGTGACGCACCGAAGCCCTGTTGGGGCTGGGCATTGAAGGACGGCTGTGCCGGTTCGCGCCAGCCACCGCCGCTGGCAGGCGGCGCGCTTGCCGGACGTGAATCCCGCGCGCTGCCACCAAAAATACTCGACAGAAAGCCTCCGCCACCGCTGGGTGCCGATGGCTGGGTGCGGGCCCGTTGCAGCTCAGCCTGCAGTTGCTCGAGTTGCTGGGTGAGTTGCCTGTTCTGTTCATCGAGGCGCTTGATCGCGGCCTCCTGTACCAGAATCGCCTGGGCCATGAAATAGCCCGCTGCTGGCTGGCTGGCCAGGTGTTCCTTGATCCGCGCCTCGGCCTGGGCGTCGCGCGGGGCTGAATCCTTCTCGGCCTGTTGCAGCCGTGAAAACAGTCCATCGATCAGGGTTTGTTCTTCGCTGTTCATGGCGACCTCATCAGATTGCCGGGTAGAAACCATTCCGATCCTGAAGACCGGTGCCCACCAGTAATGGGGCTCGCCGCAAAGGTTTCAACGGTCTTTACCTGATGTTTACGTTTGTTTATGCGGTCACCTGATGGGTAAAGTGTCGGACCGCTTTTTTGAACTGCGATACCGACCCATGAATCCGTTAGAAGTACTGCGTGACTCTTTGTATTTTTTCAAGCGCCATCTGGGCCGGATCGCCCAGCTGTGCCTGCCGCTGGTCATACTCGAGGCTTTGCTGCAGCAAGGCGTGGACACTGCCCTCGGCCCCGAGGGCTTCCCCGGCTACAGCGTGATCGTCGGGCTGTTGGTGTACCCTTTGTACACCGCCGCGTTGATCCTGTTTCTCGACGCCCGCAGCCGCGGTGAAGCACCACGCACCCGTGACTTGCTCGCAACGGCCCTGACCCTGTGGCCACGCTTTGCCCTGCTGACGGCTCTCAACACGCTGTTGATCCTGGTGGGTATTTCGCTGTACATCCTGCCGGGCCTGTGGCTGATGGTGACCCTGGCCTTCAGTGAATACCTGGTGGTCCTCAGGGGCCTGACACCCCTGGCGGCGATGAAGGAAAGCCTGAACATGTCCCGGGGCAACTTCTGGCGGGTCCTGCTGTGCATTCTCTGTGTGATGGGCCCATTGTGGCTGCTCAAGGGCGTCAGCGTCTCGGTGTATCCGTCGCCTCAGAACCCTGTGCTCAGCCTGCTGATCGACAGCGTCCACAGTTTCCTGCAACTGTTCACCAGCGTGGTACTGTTCCGCCTGTTCATGTTGATCGAAGCCAAGCCTGACAGGCGCTGACCGAACACAACGACGACCCTGGGCCTTGGGCTTGAGAAGCGCTCTCGGTTATGCTCGGGATCACTTTCGCGTTTCGCCCATAAGCCGAGCCATGACCCGTCTATTGCGCTACACCTTGCTGGGCCTGCTGTTGATCCTCAGCCTGGCCGTCCTGTCGATCTACGGCCTGACCTGGCGGCCACAGCCCCGGGAAACCTTGCCAGTCAGTTGCACCGCCAACGCAGCACCGCTGGTGCCCGGCCAGGCCTTGAAGGTGATGACCTGGAACGTGCAGTTCCTCGCCGGCAAGCGCTATGTGTTCTGGCACGACCTGGCCCAGGGCGACGATGAACGCCCGACCCTGGAGGACATGGCCTTCAGCCTCGACGAAGTGGCACGGGTCATCCGCGACGAGCAGCCAGACGTCGTGCTGCTCCAGGAACTGGACAAGGGCGCCAAGGCCAGCGATTACCAGGACCAGCTCAAGCTGTTGCAGGAACGGCTGGCCGACCTCTATCCGTGCGGCACCAGTGCCTTCGACTGGAAGGCCGATTTCATCCCTGACCCGCACATCTTCGGCAGCGTCGGCCGACAACTGGCGACCCTGAGCCGCTACCGCATCGACCATGCCGAACGGATACAACTGCCGGTGGCCGACACCAATGTCATCAGCCGTCAGTTCCAGCCGAAGAACGCCTTGTTGGTAAGTTATCTGGCGCTGAGCGGCGGTGGCCAACTGGCGGTGCTCAACACCCACCTGGAACGGGCCACCGAGCCGGGCGAAACCCTGCCCAAACAAGTCATCGCCGTGGCCAAGGCCCTGGATAAATTCGAATCCGCTGGCACACCCTGGCTGATCGGCGGCGACTTCAACCTGCTACCCCTGGGCCAATACCGGCGCCTGCCGGCCGAGCAACGCACGCCCTACTCCGCCGACAGCCCCCTGCACCTGCTGTGGGACAAATACCCGATGATCCCCACCAACAACGAGGCCAGCGGCATCGACCGCGCGCACTGGCTGACCCACTACCCGAACGACCCCGGCCTCAACGGCCCCGACCGCACCGTCGACTACCTGTTCTACAGCCCAAGAATCAAACGGGTCGAAGCCCAGGTAAGGCAGGACGACACCTTGCGCATCTCCGATCATTTGCCGGTGATTGCGCGGTTCTTGTTACCGGCAATGCCTTAAAAGGAATTTCACCCATGACTGTAATCGCCCTGGTCAACCCCGAGAATGACCCGCACTTGATCGCCGACTGTTTGATCAGCGCGGACGGTCCAGACAAACGCCAGTCGATGTCCGTGTGGGTTCCTTCGCTGGGGCTTATACCCACTGATTGGAGTGACGCCGACGGACCGTTTCATATCGCGCGCATGGGTCGAAAAACCTACATCCTGCCGAACAACAGCGGCATGCTCGCCTTTGCAGGAGATTGCCGATCGGCTTATGAATTCTGGGTGGCGCTCGCCAAGTCGGTCGATATAAAGCTCGGCTATCAACCGGATGCCCTGATAGATGCCGACACAATCGACCAGGTTCTAATGGGCATGGGCGGGACTGCGGGTGCATTCCACATGCTGGGCGTTTTATTGGATGGGAAAGGTGGTAAGCGCGCCTATATCCACCGCCCCGAGGACACGATGACCACCGAGAACTTTGGAACCTGCTATCTCGCCGGTTCAGGGACACACCATCTCAAGCGTCAGATCGAAACGGAAGACGAACGCTTCACTTCAATCGAGGAGTGGTCTTGGGCGCATATCTCGCCGACTGAAGAACTGGCGGAATCCTTGTGTTCCAACATGCTGTATTACGAATCCGACATCAACAACGGGCGCAAACCCAATACACCCATTCATGACCGGTTCGGCGGATTCTATGAATGGTATGGCATTAAACCTGTCGGGATAAAACCCACACCTCCCAGAATCGACTTGAATATTCTGGTCAAGAACGATGCCCTGTATCTGACTCGGCTCCATTTCTCCGAAAGCACCCACCCACCTGCGGATGACGCCGACTTCAAAGGGTCGCAACTCATCTTGAAGGTCTTGACGTTCTGCCTGAGAACACAAGAATTTGACCCACATCGACTTTTCGACAACCTGGCGTTCACATTCGAGCAGGTCGATGGGGTACTCATCGAGCGGTTCTTCAACCACTACGATAGAGATGCAAGCTCGCCGCTATCGGACCCCAGAATTTCAGGCATCGTCCCAGCGGACGTCCTGCAAAAGGACTTTGGCCATGGCCTGCCGGTCAAGAGAGTTCGCCTGACCGTATCGGTCAATGGATATGCCGTTGTAAAGGGCGTGACCGAAAGCGACGAATCCCTCGCACCGGCGCGAATCCAGTATGCCAATGGCCAGGCATCAGTGGCCTTCTCCGAAAAGATAGGCCTCTTGATTGCAGATATCGTCTCGAGGCATCTGAAATAGTATTTTTGATACGGGACACTAGGCCTTACGCGGCTTGACCCGCGCCGTCGCCTGCGCCACCAGCGGATCGTCCGGCCAGTAATGCTTGGGATAGCGCCCCTTGAGGTCCTTCTTCACCTCGGCGTAAGTGCTGCGCCAGAAGTTCGCCAGGTCCTGGGTGACCTGCACCGGCCGGCGCGCCGGTGACAACAGGTGCAACTTGACCACCTGCCGCCCGCCAGCGATGCGCGGGGTGTCGGCCAGGCCGAAGAGTTCCTGCAAGCGCACCGCCAGGATCGGTGGATGCTCGCTGTAGTCCAGGCGGATCGACGACCCCGAGGGCACGCTCAGATGGTGCGGCGCCAGTTCATCCAAGCGTTGCGGCAAGGGCCAGGGCAACAGGTTGTGAACGAAGCTCGCCACGTCCAGGTTGGCAAAATGGCTGAGACGCGAGACGCGGCCCAGATACGGCATCAACCACTGTTCGAGATTGCCCAGCAAGGCGTCGTCGCTGACATCCGGCCATTCGCTCTCGCCCTTGGCGTCCAGGTCCAGGCGTCGCAGCAGCGCCACCCGCGCCTGCCATTGCCGCAGTTCCGGAGTCCAGGGCAATAATTCCAGGCCCTTGCGCCGCACCAGGTTCACCAGGGCCTGGCTACGAGCCGACTCATCCAGGCCGGTCAACGGTTCGCGGCTGAGCACCAGTTCGCCGACCTTGCGCTGGCGCTCGGCCCGCAGCACGCCTTCGCGCTCATCCCAATCCAGTTGATCCACAACGCGTACTTGTTCGGCCAGCACCGAATCGAACAGCGCCGGGTCGAAATCCGTCGCCAGGTAGATCCGTTCTTCGCGCTGGCCCTGGCGGCTGCCCAGGTCGGCGATCACCAGCCACGCTTGCTTCATCAGGCTGTCAGCCTCGGCAAACAGCGCCGCACGGCCGTTGGCCAAACGATATTCGGCGCCGCCGGGCCGGCGCTGCTGGGCGACGCGGTCCGGGTAGGCCAGCGCCAGCAACGCGCCGAGCCAGCGCGGATGTTCGGGATCGGCCACGGCGTCTTCGGCCTTGCCCCGCAGGTAACTGCGGTATTGCCGGGCCAGTTGCCGTGCCCGCTGCACCCCGCCCTGGGCGCCGCGCGCTGCTCGCTCTTCGCCGGACAGCAAGGCCAGGCGACTGTGCAGGTCCGCGCCGGCGCCCCGCAGAATGTCGCGCTCGCCCAACAGCGCGGCGACGTTGCAGGCCATGTCCGCCAGCCCCAACGCCTGGCCGCGCAACAGCAGATGCGCAATACGTGGGTGGGCCGGCAGTTCGGCCATGGCCTGGCCGTGGCGGGTCAGTTGCTCACCCTCCAGCGCGCCCAGGCGTTGCAGCAGATCCTGGGCCTGGGCATAGGCGGCAATGGGCGGCATGTCGAGCCAGACCAGTTGCTGCGGCGTCACGCCCCAGCGTCCCAACTGCAGGGCCAAACCGGCCAGGTCCGCCGACAGAATCTCCGCGCTGGCGTAGGCGGCCAATTGTTCATGTTGGTCTTCGGACCACAACCGGTAGCACACCCCCGGTTCCAGGCGCCCGGCCCGACCAGCCCGCTGGGTGGCGCTGGCGCGGGAAATGCGCTGGGTGTCGAGCCGGGTCATGCCGCTGCCCGGATCGAAACGCGGCACCCGGGCCAGTCCGGCGTCGATCACCACGCGTACGCCATTGATGGTCAGGCTGGTTTCGGCGATGTTGGTGGCCAGCACCACTTTGCGCTGGCCGGGCGGCGCGGGATCGATGGCAGCGCGTTGGGCAGCGAGGTCCAGTTCACCGTGCAGCGGACAGAGCAACACATTGCCACCCTCGCCCAAGGCCTCCGCCAGTTGCTGATGAACCCGGCGGATCTCCGCCTGCCCCGGCAAGAACACCAGCACGCTGCCAGTTTCATCGTGCAGGGCTTCGAGCACGGTCTGCACCAGTCGCGGCTCGATGAACTCGCCAGGCTGAAACGGCCGACCCCAGCGCACCGTCACCGGGAACATGCGGCCTTCACTGCGCAGGATCGGCGCGTTGTCCAGCAACCCGGCCAGGCGTTCACCCTCCAAAGTGGCGGACATCAGCAGGATCTTCAGCGGCTGGTCGTCGCGAAACAGCTCCCGACCGTTGAGGCTCAGGGCCAGGGCCAGGTCGGCGTCGAGACTGCGCTCATGAAACTCATCGAAAATCAGCAGCCCCACGCCTTCCAGCGCCGGGTCGTCCTGCAAGCGCCGGGTGAGGATGCCCTCGGTGACCACTTCAATGCGGGTCTTGGGCCCGACCTTGCTGTCGAGGCGAATCCGGTAGCCGACGGTTTCACCGACCTTTTCCCCCAGTTCACTGGCCAGTCGCTCGGCCGCCGCCCGTGCCGCCAGGCGCCGGGGTTCGAGCATCAGGATGGTCTGCCCGGCCAGCCAGGGCTCGTTGAGCAAGGCCAGGGGAACACGGGTGGTTTTACCAGCACCGGGCGGCGCTTCGAGCACGGCTTCGTGGCGCGACGCCAAGGCTTGACGCAGCGTGGGTAAAACTTCATCAATCGGCAAAGAAATCATGCTGGCTCCAAAACAGAGGGCCGAGTATAACGGCGAACTGTTTAGCGTGGTCTGGACTCCAACCAGCAACGCCTTTACCTGTTCAGGAGATTGCTATGCGTATTCCCTTTCGCGTGATCGGTGGCGTCCTGGTCGCCGCCCTGCTGACCCAAATCAGCGCCTGCGGCTCGATCTTCTACCCGGACCGTCGCGGCCAGATCGATGGCAAGATCGACCCGGCGATTGCCGCGCTCGACGCCGTCGGCCTGCTGTTCTACATCATCCCCGGCCTGATCGCGTTCGCCGTGGACTTTGCCACTGGCGCCATTTATTTCGAACCGGGCCGCAGCGTCCAGATCGAGCCAGAGAAACTCAAGCCGGCCATCAACCCCGATGGCACCGTCAATAACCAAAAATTGCAGGCGATCCTGGAACGCGAGCTGGGCCGCAGCTTCCCGCTGGACGATCCTCGGTTGATCCAACACAAGGGCAGCGCGCAACAACTGGCCGCCCTCGGTCTCAAACCCGCCGCCTGACGGACACCACGCAAGGAATGACCGCGACATGACCACCAGCACCGAACATGCTCGTCTGCTACGCCTGGCCACCCGCGCTTCGGTGGCGGTGGCGCTCACACTGGTCGTCGCCAAGGCGCTGGCCTGGTGGCTGAGCGGCTCGGTGAGCATGCTTGCCGGCCTGACCGACTCGGCACTGGACGGCGTCACCTCGCTGCTCAATCTGCTGGCGGTGCATTACGCGCTGCGCCCCGCCGACGATGATCATCGCTACGGTCATGGCAAGGCCGAATCTTTGGCCGGCATGGCCCAGGCGCTGTTTATCGGCGGCAGTGCGGTATTGATTGCCTTGCAGGCTTTCGAGCGCCTGAAAAACCCAGTGCCGGTGGAGGCACCCTGGCTCAGCGTCGGCGTGATCGTGTTTTCCCTCGCGCTGACCCTGGCCTTGCTGGCATTGCAGTACCGAGTTATCCGCGCCACCGGCTCCAACGCCGTGCGTGCCGACTCGCTGCACTATCGCTCCGACTTGTTGCTCAACGGCAGCATCCTGGTGGCGCTGGTGCTGGCCGGGCTTGGCTGGTATCAGCTCGACGCCTGGTTCGGCCTGGGGATCGCCATTTACATTCTGTGGAGCGCGGTCCAGATCGCCCGGGAAAGCTTCGCGGTGCTGATGGATCAGGAACTGCCGCCCAACGTCAGCCAGCACATGCTGGAACTGGCCTGCGCGGTGCCCGGCGTGCTCGGCGCCCATGACCTGCGTACGCGGATCTCCGGCAACCACTGGTTCGTGCAACTGCACCTGGAGTTGCCGGGGGAACTGACCCTGTCAGTGGCCCACGGCATCAGCGACCAGGCCGCCGATGCGATCCATCATGCTTATCCGAAGGCCGAAGTGCTGGTGCATGCCGATCCGTCGGAAGTGGTCAAAGGCGTCAGCGCATAACCTGTGGCAAGGGGATTTAGCGAAACGTCGCGCCGCCCGCCGGGCCCTGTAGGAGCTGTCGAGTGCAACGAGGCTGCGATCTTGTCCCTGGCTATTGAATCGCAAGCGAAAGATCAAGATCAAAAAATCGCAGGCTTCGCCAGCTCCTACAGAGACTTACGGGGCTAAATCCCCTCGCCACAAGAGCATGTGTGCTACCAGCCTCAGTACGTCACCTGATACCCACGACTGCTCAAGCAACTGCCCTGGGCCTGGCGATAGGTCTGCACCACTTCCGGTGCCGGTGGGTAGGTGTAGTTGCGCGGGTCGAAACCGCTCTGCTGCACTGCCCAGCGATAGCAGTCATAGCCATCCTGATTGACCTGCTCGGGCGACTGGCCGTTGGCCGGGTAGGCCACCACGTCAAAGCTGTTGCCTTGCGGTTGAGGCTGCGGGTTGGCCACGGGCGGTTCGACCACGACGTAGTCCTGGGTGCTGGCCTCGTAGATGTAATAGGCGCCGGCAGCGAGAAAGAACAGTGAGCTGCCGATCCACACTTCCCTGGCGTAATCGGGCAGGTAACGAGTACGGATGCCCCGCGGCGGCTCGACCACGATGTAACGCGGCCCTTGAGGGCGATACCAGTAGCCGCCCGAGTAGAAATAATCCTGGCCGCGATAAGGCACGCGGTAGTTGCGGTCCGGGAAACGGTCGATCACATAACCCGGGCGGTATTGCGGCCCCGGGCCCCAGCCATTGCCATGACCGTCCGGCCGACCGGGCCAATGCTGCCCGGGACGGTTGTCATGGCCTGGACGGGGCCCGCCGTTTGGATAACCGTCGTTGCGACGCGGGACATCGCGGTAATACCCCGGTTGCGGTTCGCGGGTCTGGGTCACGCTGTCGGGCCGGCCCTGGATCGGCAGGTGGTTGCCAGGCTGCTGCGGCGGGCGACCTTGAGCGTTGGGGTCTTGAGGTGGACGGTCATAGTGCTGACCGCCAGGCTGCGGCTTGACCTCGAACTGACGACTGTTGTCGCCGCGAATGATTTCGTTGCTCTGCGGCCGCGGTTGGCCCGAATAACCCTGGCCGTTGCCACCGCGCCCATCCTGCCCACGACCGTCGTCGGGGCCGCCACGGTTTTGCTGATCGTCGGCCATTCCCTGCGCACTGACACTTGCCCACAACAGACCAACACCTGCCAAACGCCAGATGCGCGACTTCATGAAATTCCTCACAACGGTTCAGGACCTGATGGTAAGACTGGAAAAGCCCAGGCCGGTTCTGCGACAGGTTATCAGCCGCGGGGTTTATTTCGCAGGCATTAAAAAAGGGAGACCCGTCGGCCTCCCCTTGAGAATTTCGTCCGTGCTCGACGCTTATGACGTCGGCCCACCTCACGCCGTCTTCTGGACGGTGTGCAGCTCGGGGGTCTGCCAGTACCGGTGGGTACTGCGACCGCAGCCGGCCTGATTGGGCGGGCTGCACTGGACTGTTTGTCCGAGCAGTGATCTTGGTGGTAAGCATAAGCCTGGGGTGCCGACGGATGATTGCGAAGATTGCGGAAATAAACACCACTTGCGCAATTTTTAACCTCGGACAGATAATCTGCCGCAATTATCAAGATAAAGGCCCGACCGATGAGCAAACTCGACCGTTACGACCTGAGCATTCTGGCGGAATTGCAGCGCGACGCGCGCATCTCCAACCAGGAACTGGCCGAACGCATCGGCCTGTCGCCCTCCCCCTGCTCGCGACGGGTCAAGCAGTTGGAAGATGACGGCTACATCTCCCGCCAGGTTGCCCTGCTCGACCGCAAGCTGCTGGGCCTGAGCCTGACGGCTTATGTGCTGATCGGCATGGACCGTCACACACCCGAGCGTTTCGAGAACTTCGAAGCCGCCATCCGTAACCTGCCGCAAGTGCTGGAGTGCAGCCTGGTCACGGGCATGGACGCCGACTACCAGCTCAAGGTGGTGGTGCCGGACATGGATCATTACCAGAAGCTGCTGTTGGGGCACCTGACCCGGATCGATGGCGTCACCAGCGTGCGTTCGAGTTTTGTGCTGAACCAGGTACTCAACAGCACCGAACTGCCGTTGACTCATCTGCGTAGCTGACCGCTTTTGTGGCGAGGGGCTGCTCCCGCTGGGTGGCGTGTAGGAGCTGCCGAAGGCTGCGATCTTTTGATCTTTTGATCTTTCGCTTGAGATTTAAGCGTCTGGGGAAAGATCGCAGCCTCGTTGCACTCGACAGCTCCTACAGTTCCTACAGCTCCTACAGCTCCTACAGCGTCGAGTGGGAGCGAGCTTGCTCCGGGCGGCGATCCGACGATGGCGTCAGCCCAGCCGATGAATAGCTGCGACACACCGCCGCAGGCCAATCCCGCGTCCGTGCCTCATGCCTTATACTCGCCGCGCCTTTTCAACCCCGCCCACGCCGGAGTGCCCTGATGGATCCTGCTGTTTTCGAAGAGTGGATGATGACCGGTCTGGTCAGCATCCTGATCATTTTCATGGGTTTCATCGTCTGGGACCTGGCGAAGAAGTCCAAGGCCGGGCGTTTTGGCTCGTTCATCCTGTTTTTTGTACTGGGCCTCGGCGTGGCGGCGTTCGTCATCAAGAGCGTGGTGATCGGCCTGATCGAATCCGGGACGTTATAAGCGCGCCGGCACTTCTTTCCACTGGCCCTGGTCGAGCCCATCGATCGTCCAGTCGCCGATCCTGACCCGCACCAGGCGCAATGTCGGCAAGCCTACCGCAGCGGTCATGCGGCGCACCTGGCGGTTGCGCCCCTCGCGTATCACCAGCTCCAGCCAGCTCGTGGGCACGCTTTTTCGAAAGCGCACCGGCGGGTTGCGCGGCCACAGTTGCGGTTCGTCCAATGAGCGCGCCTCGGCCGGCAACGTCATGCCGTCGTTCAATTCCACCCCTTCGCGCAAACGCTGCAATTGCTCAGCACTCGGCTCACCCTCGACTTGTACCCAATAGGTCTTGGCCAGCTTGTGCTTGGGGTCGGCAATCCGCGCCTGCAACTGCCCATCGTTGGTCAGCAACAGCAACCCTTCGCTGTCACGGTCCAGCCGTCCGGCCGGGTAGATACCCGGTACGTCGATAAAATCCTTGAGCGTCGCCCGCCCTTCACCGTCACTGAATTGCGTCAGTACATCGAAGGGTTTGTTGAACAGGATCAGCTTCGGCTCGGCTGGCGGGGCCTTGGCCACACGGCGCGGGGCGCAGGCTGGAAGCTTCGCGCCAGGGCGACGGGAAGCAGGGCGTGGAGGACGGGGCATGGCGAATACAATATCTAACGGTCAGGGCCGACCATGCTAGTGGCCCGACCGTTAAATAACCACCATCCCCTTCAACGGGGCATCAGCGGAACGGCGGCTCGTCGAAGCTGCGCAGCTTGCGCGAATGCAACGAGTTGAGTTCGGTGCGCAACAGGTCCAACGCCTCGATGCCGATCTTCAGGTGCTGGTTGACCGCTCGCTCATAGAACGCGTTGGCCGAGCCCGGCAGCTTGATTTCGCTGTGCAGCGGTTTGTCCGAAACACAAAGCAACGTGCCATAAGGCACCCGCAGGCGATAACCCTGGGCGGCGATGGTGCCGCTTTCCATGTCCACCGCCACTGCGCGGGACAGGTTGATCAGCGGACGTTCCTGGGCCCAGCGCAGCTCCCAGTTGCGGTCGTCATAAGTCAGCACGGTGCCGGTGCGCAGGCGCTTTTTCAGCTCGTCGCCCTTTTCGCCGGTGATGTTCGCCGCGGCCTGTTGAAGCGCCATCTGCACTTCGGCCAGGGCTGGAATCGGAATGTTCGGCGGCACCACCCGGTCGAGAATGCCGTCGCGGCGCATGTAGGCGTGGGCCAGCACGTAGTCACCGATGGTCTGGGACTGCCGCAGCCCGCCGCAGTGGCCGATCATCAGCCAGCAATGCGGGCGCAGCACGGCCAGGTGGTCGGTGATGTTCTTGGCGTTGGAAGGGCCGACACCGATGTTCACCAGGGTCACGCCATGACCATCATTGGTCTGCAGGTGATAGGCCGGCATCTGGTAGCGGTGCCAGACCACGCCGGCGGCGATGGCCGACGCTTCGCTGTGCTCCATGTTCTTGTCGATGATCACGTTGCCCGGCAGGACCATGCGTATAAAGCGCGGGTCGCTGCGCAGTTGCTCCAGGCCGTGGACGATGAACTGGTCGACATAGCGGTGGTAGTTGGTCAGCAGGATCCATGGCTGCACATGGCGCCAGTCGCTGCCGGTGTAATGCACCAGCCGGCGCAGGGAAAAATCCACCCGCGCGGCGTCGAACAGCGCCAGGGGCAGCGGGTCGGTGTTTTCCCAGTCATAGAGGCCGTCGGCGATGCCATCGGTGGCGGCCGACAGGTCGGTGCTGGGGAAAACCCGCGCCAGCACGGCGGCAGTCACACCGGAGCCGGCCAGTTCGTCGCCCTGCTCCACCACGTACGGGTACGGAATGTTCTGCTCGCTGACGCCCACTTCCACGGTGACGGTAAAGTCGTGCATCAGCGGGACCAACTGTTCCAGCAGGTATTTACGGAAGGCGGCGGGATGGGTGACGGTGACGCTGTAGGTACCGGGCAACTGGACCTTGGCATAGGCACGCGTGGTTTGCGGAACTTCGCCGTGGCAGTGGTAGGTCAGGCGCAAGGCGGGATAGCGAAACAATGCACGCTGCTCGGCATCCGGCTCGACGCGGTCCTTGAGATAACGCATCAGCGCCTGGTTCAACGCGGTGGTCGCACGCTCGTGCAGGGCCGCCAGCCGATCCACGGCTTGTTCGGCGGTTTGAACGACAATAAACGCTTCGGTCACGATCAGCTTCCTGTGTTCTGACTTGCAGGTCTTCATCTTGCCTGCATCGCCGCCCGACGGGAACAGTGGCGTAGTGGACTCGATCGATTCCCTGCCCCCACATGGACTCTGGGATGCTCTGTGGGAGCTGAGCTTGCTCGCGATGGCGGTGGGTCAGTCACCCCAGAAGCTGGATGTGCCGACGCCTTCGCGAGCAAGCCCGCTCCCACAGGGGTATGTGATGTGTCTAAAAGCCGTGTGGGGTCGAGCGGGCAACGATTGCCTCGACATTCAAGCCCCGGGGCAAGGCACCGTACACCCGGCCGGCCGAACCCAGGCGACTGGCGATGAAGGCATCGCTGACATCGCTGTTCCCCGCCTCGAGCAAGAGCCTGGCTTGCAGGCCCACGGCGATGTCTTCGGTCAATTGCCGGGCGCGGTACTGGATGTCGTCGGTGTCCTTGAATGCGGCGTGCAATTGGTTGATGTGGCCGGCCAGGCGCTTGTCGCCGTGGCCGTCGCCCAACTCATTGAACAGTACCTCCAGCACGCCGGGCTCCTTGGACAAGGCGCGCAGCACATCCAGGCATTGCACGTTGCCGGAGCCTTCCCAGGTCGAGTTGACCGGCGCTTCGCGGTACAGGCGCGGCAGGATGCTGTCTTCGACGTAGCCGGCACCACCCATGCATTCGGCGGCTTCGTTGATCATCGCGGGGGCGCGCTTGCAGATCCAGTACTTGCCCACCGCCGTCACCAGCCGGGCGAACTTGGCCTCGTGCTCGTCATTCAAGTGATCCAGCGCCCGGCCCATGCGCAGGCTCAGGGCCAGTGCGGACTCGCTTTCCAGCGCCAGGTCAGCCAGCACGTTTTGCATCAGCGGCTGTTCACTCAACAACTTGCCACCGACCTTGCGGTGCGCGCAGTGATGACTGGCCTGGGTCAGCGCCTGGCGCATCAGGGCGCTGGAGCCGACCATGCAATCGAAACGGGTCATGGCGACCATCTCGATGATCGTCGGCACGCCCCGCCCTTCTTCACCTACCATCCAGGCCAGTGCGCCACGGAACTCGACTTCGCTGGAGGCGTTGGAGCAGTTGCCCAGTTTGTTCTTCAGCCGTTGGATATAGAACTGATTGCGGGTGTCGTCGGGGCGATGGCGCGGCAGCAGGAAACAGGTCAAGCCCTTGTCGGTCTGGGCCAAGGTGAGGAAGGCGTCGCACATCGGCGCCGAACAGAACCATTTGTGGCCCACCAACTCATAGGCTTGGCCCGGGCCGCTGGCGCCCACTGGATAAGCCTTGGTGGTGTTGGCCCGCACATCGGTGCCGCCCTGTTTTTCGGTCATCGCCATGCCCAGGGTCACCCCAGCCTTGTGGGCCATGCCGACGTTACGCGGGTCGTACTCGGTAGCCAGCACCTTTGGCAGCCAGCGCTCGGCCAGGTCCGGCTGCAAGCGCAGCGCCGGCACGCTGGCGAAGGTCATGGTCAGGGGGCAGCCAGTGCCGGCTTCGGCCTGGCTGTGCAGGTAGGTCATCGACGCCCGGGCGACATGCGCGCCGGGTTGCGGATGGGCCCAGGGCAAACTGGGCAGGCCGTGCTCGACGGCGGTGCGCATCAACTGGTGATAAGCGGGATGGAATTCCACCAGGTCGATGCGATGGCCATAACGATCATGGCTGCAGAACACCGGTTTGTTCTGGTTGGCCAGGAAGCCCGCTTCCATCAACGGCCCGCCGGCCAGCGCCCCATACGCATCGATCCGCGCCTGTGCCCAACCCGCCCCAAAACGCTGCGACCACTGCTGCAGCGGCAGGTCGATCCGGTACAGGTTGGCACCATCCAGGGACGGCGGCTGGTTGGTGACGTCGTGGGTTTCAGCGAACTGGTGCAGGTTCATGACAGGGCTCCTCGATCGGCCAGGGATTCAGTTAAGCACCGCCTCCAGGCCGAACAAAGTGTCATATGCGCCTAAATGTCGGCGCTTTCACCCTGCCTTGGACAAAGCACCCGACGCTGGAGCATCGCCTGCAGCGCCTCGAATTTCACTGGTTTGCTCAAGTAATCGATCTGCGCGCCCGAGGGACAGCACTCGCGCCCCACGTTCGGGCTGACCACCAGCACCGGCAATTGCTCGCAACCGGACAAGGTGTGGATCTGGCAGCAGAGCGACACGCCGTCCAGCGGCGGCAACTGGCAATCGAGCAGCACCGCATCAAAGCGCTCGCCGTGCAGCAGATCCAGCGCGGCGCGGCCACTGTCGGCGGTGCGCACCCGATACCCGAGCTTGAGCAACATGCCCCGCATGACCAACTGATCGATGCTGCTGTCATCGGCCAGTAGCACCGTGCAATCCTGCGGTTGGCGCGAGCCCTGGCGGCCACCGAAGGAAAACGGCGTCGGGACCGCCGCCGGCAAGGCCACGTCAAACTCCACGTCCAACTGAAAACGGCTGCCACGACCGGGTTCGGAGGTGTGGGTCAGGCGTCCGCCCAGCAGTTCCACCAGTTGCCGGCAGATGGCCAGGCCCACGCCGAGGCCGCCGTATTCGCGGGTCATCGAGCCGTCGAGTTGGAAGAAGCGTTGGTACAAGGTCGCCTCTCCCAGGTCGGTAAAACCGATCCCGGTGTCAATGACGGCAAAGGACAGCATCAGCCGATCGAGCGCTGTCGGCCTGCCGCTGACGCGCAGGGCCAGGCCGCCAACCCGGGTGAACTTGATGGCGTTGTCCAGCAGGCATTCCAGGCTCTGGGCCAGCTTGCCGCTGTCGCCGAGCAACCGGTCCGTCAGGCCTGGGGACACGTCGACCTTGAAGTCCAGGCCCTTGGCCGCGGCATTGGCGCCGAACTGCACCTGCAGCGCATCGACCATCCCACGCAGGCTGAACGGTGCCGGATAGACCTTGAGTTTGCCGGCCTGCAACTCGGTCAGGGTGAGGATGCCGTTGACCATGCGCATCATGTCCCGCGCCGAACCGGCGGCGGTCTGTTGATACTGGGTCAGTTCCTCGTCCATCTCGACGGTTTCCATCAACTCCAGGGAACCGATCACGCCATTCATCGGCGTGCGCAGCTCATGAGTCAAGGTGGCGAGGAATTCATCCTTGAGCTTATTGCCATGGGCCAGTTGCTGGTTGAGTACTTCGAGCTTCTGCCCGGCATCCAAGAGGGTCTGGGCCTGCTGTTCGCGCATGGCGTTGATGCGGTCGGCCAGGGCCAGGGACAGCAGCGCCACTTCAATGGCCGAGCCGATCTGGCTGGCGTACATGGTCAGGAAAACGTTCGGCAGGTAACCGAGCACCATCAACGTATTGACGATGCCCCCCAGCAGAAACGCCGACCAGGCAATGATGAAATAACGCGCCACCCGCAGGCCACGCCACCAGGCAAACAGCCCGGCGGCAAAGATCGTCACCGTGAACAGCAGCGCCAATGCCGTCGCCAGGCGCAGCGCCAGGGCATAACTGGTCATCAGCGACAGGCCGACTACCACGGCGCTGTAGGCGATCAGCGCCAGCAGCAAGCGGTCCAGCCAACGACTATGCTGGGCGGTTTGCAGGAAGCTGCGGGCGAACTGGCTGCCAAACAGGCCTGCGCAGCCGATGAAGAACGGCGTCGCGGCGTTGGCCCACCAGGGGTTATCCGGCCAGAAGTACTCCACGGCGGCACCGTTGACCGACAACTGATACAGGCCGAACGAGGCAATGTAGAAGATGTAATAGAGGTAGCTGGTATCGCGCACGCTCAGGTAGATGAACAGGTTGTAGACCAGCATCCCCAGCAGCACGCCATAGATGATCCCCAGTACATACAAGCGCACCGGCTGTTGTTCCAGATAAGCGGTGCTCGACCACAGCGTCAGTGGCGCCTGGATCGACCCCTGGCTTTGCAGGCGCAGGTAGAGGGTCTGCTGTTGTTCGGGTTTGAAAGCCAGGCTGAAGAGGTAGTTGTTCTGGCGGACCTCGCGACTGGCAAACGGCAACGCATCACCGGTCTGGCGAACCAGGCGATAGGCCCCCGTCGCATCGGGCAGGTACAAATCGAGGTGATCCAGCGGCGGGTACGCCAGTTCCAGCAGCCAGGTGCGCTGGGTGTCCGGGTTGGCAGGGCGATAGTGCAGGTCGATTTTCAACCAGAAGGCGGATCGCGAGTAACCGGCGTTCAGCGTGCCTTGGTCGTGGGGCTTGAAAGCACCGGCGCCAGCCTGGGCCAGGACATCGTCAATGGTGGCCGTGCCGTCCGCATCTTCGAACACCTGCAGGGCATGGCCCAACGGCAGGTTTTGGGTGAATTCATCGAATTCAAGGGCACTTGCCAGAGGGGACAAGCACAACAACAACATCAGCAAATAGCGCATTTAAGCCCCAGCGCGGCCTGTCCGGTTGAGTCAGGAAGCCCCCCATTCCCTGAGTAGACGTAAAACCGGCATTACCTGTTATGAGTTGGATCCATCCCTAGCATAGCCGCTGATGGCCAATTTGCACCATTGAATTTTTTCCTACAGAAGGCTCTAGTACGGGCGTTTCAGAGCAAAGCATTGAGATAGAGCTGTCGCCTTGGTCAGACTGGAATACAACCTTGGAACCAGACTCGATTGTTTGGACCAGGAATAGGGTTTCCCCTGATGCAGGTGCGCGCCGATCGAAGGGTTTGGTGGTAAGCTCGCGCACCATGAATATCTACAGCTCTCGCCCCGTTGTCCTCTGCCTCTCCGGCCACGATCCCAGTGGTGGCGCCGGTTTGCAGGCAGATATCGAAGCCCTGCTTGCCCAGGGTTGTCATGCCGCCCCTGCCGTTACCGCCTTGACCGTGCAAGACACCGTCAACGTCAGCGATTTCCGGGTGCTCGACCGAGCATGGGTGTTGGCACAAGCCAATGCCGTGCTCAACGATGCCCAGGTGGCGGCGGTCAAACTGGGGATGCTTGGCTCCCTGGAAATGGTCGACACGGTGGTCGAGTTGCTCCAGGCACACCCGCACCTGCCCATGGTCTGCGACCCGGTGCTGCGCGCCGGCGGTGGCGGGCGCCTGGGCAAGGATGAGGTCGGCTACGCCATGCGCGAACGCCTGCTGCCCCTGGCAATCATCGCCACCCCCAACCTGCCTGAAGCGCGCATCCTCGCCGAACTGCCCGAGGGCAGCGCCGATGAGTGCGCGGAAAAACTGCTGCCCTTCGTCAAACACCTGTTGATCACCGGTGGTCACGGCGACGAACATGAAGTCCATAATCGCCTGTACAGCCGCGATGGCCGGCGCGAAACCTTTACCTGCCAGCGTCTGCCCGGCAGTTACCACGGTTCCGGCTGTACCCTGGCCAGCGCCCTGGCGGGCCGGTTGGCCCAGGGCGAACAGCTCGCCAGCGCCGTCAAGACGGCGCTGGATTACACCTGGCGCACCTTGCGCGATGCCGAACAACTGGGCAAAGGCCAGTTCGTACCGCGTCGCCTGCCGCTGGATTTCTGCTCGTAGCACCGGAGGCCTGTGGAATGAAATTACGTGGCCTTTACGCCATCACCGATAGCCAACTGCTGGCCGGCAAGTTCCTCGCTTATGTCGAAGCAGCGCTGGAAGGTGGCGTCACCCTGCTGCAATACCGCGACAAAAGCAGCGACGAGGCCCGCCGCCTGCGCGAAGCCGAAGCCCTGCGCAACCTGTGCGAGCGCTACAAGACCCAGCTGATCATCAACGATGACGCCGAACTGGCCGCACGCCTGGGCGTCGGTGTGCACCTGGGCCAGACTGATGGCCCTTTGGCGCCAGTGCGGGCACTGCTCGGGCACAAGGCGATCGTCGGAGCCACCTGCCACGCCAGCCTGGCATTGGCCGAACAGGCCGCCAGCGAAGGCGCCAGCTATGTCGCGTTCGGGCGCTTCTTCAACTCCAACACCAAGCCCGGCGCCCCCAGCGCAAACCTTGAACTGCTCGAACAGGCGCACCTCAAGCTGCATATTCCGGTGTGCGCCATCGGCGGCATCACCCTGGACAACGCCGCCCCGCTGGTGGCCCATGGGGTCGACCTGCTGGCGGTGGTCCACGGCCTGTTCGGCGCCGACAGCACCACTGAAGTGACGCGCCGCGCCCGCGCCTTCAACGAGCTGCTGCAGATCAAATAGTCCATTTTCCGTTTTCGAGAGCCCAACCATGTCCCGTTCCGAAACCCTGTTTGCCAATGCCCAGAAACACATCCCCGGCGGCGTGAACTCGCCCGTTCGTGCGTTCAAGAGCGTTGGCGGCACCCCGCTTTTCTTCAAGCACGCCGAAGGCGCGTACGTCACCGACGAAGACGACAAGCGCTATGTGGATTACGTCGGCTCCTGGGGCCCGATGATCCTCGGCCACAGCCATCCGGACGTGCTGGATGCGGTGCGCAAGCAACTGGTACACGGCCTGTCCTACGGCGCCCCGACCGCGATGGAAACCGAGATGGCCGACCTGGTTTGCTCGATCGTGCCGTCGATGGAAATGGTGCGCATGGTCAGCTCCGGCACCGAAGCGACCATGAGCGCGATCCGCCTGGCGCGGGGTTTTACCGGCCGCGACAGCATCATCAAGTTCGAAGGCTGCTACCACGGCCACTCCGACAGCCTGCTGGTCAAGGCCGGCTCCGGCGCCCTGACCCAGGGCGTGCCGAGCTCGGCCGGCGTACCGGCGGCGTTCGCCAAACACACCCTGACCCTGCCGTTCAACGACCTTGAAGAAGTCGAGAAAATGCTCGGCGAAGTCGGCCAGGAAGTGGCGTGCATCATCGTCGAGCCAGTGGCCGGCAACATGAACTGCGTGCCACCGGCACCGGGTTTCCTCGAAGGCCTGCGCAGCCTGTGCGACCAGCATGGCGTGGTGTTGATTTTCGATGAAGTGATGACCGGTTTCCGCGTGGCCCTCGGCGGCGCCCAGGCCCATTACGGCGTCACGCCGGACCTGAGCACCTTCGGCAAGATCATCGGCGGCGGCATGCCGGTGGGCTGCTTCGGCGGCAAGCGCAAGATCATGGAATGCATCGCCCCGCTGGGCCCGGTCTACCAGGCCGGCACCTTGTCGGGCAACCCACTGGCCATGGCCGCCGGCCTGACCACGCTGCGCCTGATCAGCCGCCCGGGTTTCCACGCCGAACTGACCGACTACACCACCCGCCTGCTCGACGGCCTGCAAGTTCGCGCTGACGCGGCAGGCATCCCCTTCGTGACCACCCAGGCCGGCGGCATGTTCGGCCTGTACTTCAGTGGTGCCGATGACATCGTCACCTTCGAAGACGTGATGGCCAGCGACGCCGACCGTTTCAAGCGGTTCTTCCACCTGATGCTCGACGGTGGTGTGTACCTGGCCCCGAGCGCATTCGAAGCCGGCTTCACCTCCATCGCCCATGGCGAGACCGAGCTGAAGATCACCCTCGATGCGGCCGAACGGGCCTTTGCTGCACTGAAGTAAGCCTGTGGATAACTGACGCCGGCTGAAGCTAGCGTCAGTGATTGCCGACAATCTCCCGCTCTTTTCCTACGTATTTATGCCCGAAGCAGCTATTAGCATTCCCTCGCAGCAGAAAAACGAGTAAAGACTTTGTAAGGATGGCCCTGCTTATTTCATAATGCGCGCTTATTGGATCCCCCGGAGGGTCCGCGCGCCCCTCAGAGGTAAGTCGATTCCCATGAACCGCACCGGCCGCACCCTTGCCTTGGGCTGCCTGTTGCTCCTTCAGCCCCTGCTGGCGAATGCACAGGCAGGCGGCAACTCGTTGTTGATCCCGGCGCTGGGCCGCTGCACGCTCAATACCCAGCCACAAGATCTCGCACCGGCACTCGACGCCTGTCAAAAAGCGGCGGACGCAGGTGATGCACAAGCGCAATACGAGTTGGGCGAGTTCTACTATGAAGGCAAGGCTGCGCCGCGCGACCTCAAGCTGGCCCTCAACTACTTCGAAAAAGCCTCGCTGCAAGGCCATGCCCAGGCGCAATTCAAGCTCGGCGGCATGTTCTTCCATGGCGAAGGTGTGCCGGCCAACAACGTCCAGGCCTACATCGTCCTGAAGATGGCCGCGGTCAACGGCGCCGAAGAAGCCCTGGACACTGCCGACGAAGTCGCCGAGCAGATGCCCCGCGACGAGCTGGAAGTGGCGACCCAGGTGCTGGGGCAGATCTTTCGCAAATACCTGATGGAATTGCAGAACGCCGACGGGCGTACGCCCTTCTCACCCCTGCCCTGAATCGCACAGCCTGACCCCTGTAGGGGCGTAGGGGCGTAGGGGCGTAGGAGCTGTCGAGTGCAACGAGGCTGCGATCTTTCCACTGGCAATTGAGTCGAGAGCGAAAGATCAAGATCAAGATCAGGATCAAAAGATCGCAGGCTTCGCCAGCTCCTACAGGGCCCGCCGCCGCAACAACAAATTTCCTACTTCTCAGGCATCGGCATCGGAAACGGCATCACATTGCCGACCGCGCCACGGGCTTCGCTGATTTTCGGGGTGCCCAGGCGTTCGACTTCGTCGATGCGCACGATCGAATGCATCGGCACGAAGCTGCGCACCACGCCTTCGAACTGCGCCTTGAGCTTTTCCTCGCTCGGATCGACGACCACTTGCGTGCGCTCGCCAAAGACGAATTCTTCCACCTCCAGGAAGCCCCACAGATCACTTTGATAGATCTGCTTGGCGTACATTTCGAACACCTGGCCCTGGTTGAGGAAAATCACCTTGTAGATTGGAGCTTCACGTTTGGTCATGGCTGGCGAAACACATCGGCGGGTAAAAATGAGGGCGCGAACTATAGCATAGCCACTGCTCGCACGGCGGTAGGAACCCAGTGGCCTGTACGGTTAATTCGCGCATTCAAATTCGAGTGCCAGGGCTTGCCAGGCAAGGCGCCATGACGAGTCGTAGCCCGCTACGGCGAGGAATGGCAACGCAGCCTGGTAAGTCCTGGCGCCGAAGTTGAGTGCGCGAATTAGCCACACAGGCCACTATTTCCCTATAATGCGCGGTTCTTTGAATCACGTGATGATCCCGTCCATGGCCAAGAAGCTTTACATCGAAACCCACGGTTGCCAGATGAACGAGTACGACAGCTCGCGCATGGTCGATCTGCTGGGTGAACACCAGGCCCTGGAAGTCACCGCCCGCGCTGAAGACGCGGACGTGATCCTGCTCAACACCTGCTCGATCCGCGAACGCGCCCAAGACCGGGTGTACTCGCAACTGGGCCGCTGGCGCGAACTGAAGCTCGCCAACCCGGAAATGGTCATCGCCGTGGGCGGTTGCGTGGCCAGCCAGGAAGGCGCGGCCATTCGTGATCGCGCGCCGTACGTGGACGTGGTCTTTGGCCCGCAGACCCTCCACCGCCTGCCGGAGATGATCGACGCCGCCCGCGCGACCAAATTGCCGCAAGTGGACGTCTCGTTCCCCGAAATCGAAAAATTCGACCATCTGCCCGAACCGCGCATCGACGGCCCTAGTGCCTACGTGTCGGTGATGGAAGGTTGCAGCAAGTACTGCACGTTCTGCGTGGTGCCCTACACCCGCGGCGAAGAAGTCAGCCGGCCGTTCGACGACGTGATCGCCGAGATCATCCACCTGGCGGAAAACGGCGTGCGCGAAGTGACCCTGCTGGGGCAGAACGTCAACGGCTATCGTGGCCTGACCCACGACGGTCGCCTGGCGGACCTCGCCGAACTGATCCGCGTCGTGGCGGCAGTGGATGGCATCGACCGCATCCGCTACACCACGTCTCACCCGCTGGAGTTCTCCGACAGCCTGATCCAGGCCCACGCCGAAGTCCCCGAACTGGTCAAGCACCTGCACCTGCCAGTGCAATCGGGCTCCGACCGGATCCTTGCGGCCATGAAGCGTAACCACACGGCGCTGGAGTACAAATCCAAGCTGCGCAAGTTGCGCGCGGCAGTGCCGGGGATCTGCATCAGCTCGGACTTTATCGTCGGCTTCCCTGGCGAAACCGAGAAAGACTTCCAGCAGACCATGAAGCTGATCGAAGACGTGGGCTTCGACTTCTCCTATTCCTTCGTCTACAGCCAGCGCCCCGGCACGCCGGCGGCCGACTTGGCAGACGAAACGCCCGAAGAACTGAAAAAAGAACGTCTCAACGCCTTGCAACATCGCCTCAACCAGCAAGGTTTCGAGATCAGCCGACAAATGGTCGGCTCCGTCCAGCGGATTCTGGTAACCGATTACTCGAAAAAGGACCCGGGCGAGTTGCAAGGGCGGACCGAAAACAACCGCATCGTCAATTTCCGCTGCGACACCCCGGCCCTGATCGGCCAGTTCGCCGACGTGCACATCGACGCCGCGCAACCGCACTCGCTGCGCGGTTCGTTGATCCAGTAACCGGCTCAAAAACCCTATTGCCTGTGGAAGCAAGACCTGTGGGAGCAAGGCTTGCCCGCGATAGAAGCACCGCAATCTCACTGAAGACCGCGGCGCCTTGATCGCGGGCAAGCCTTGCTCCCACAATGGGCTGTGCCAAGCCCTGTGATCAGATTCGCCTGTTTAAGAGCTTTCGCACCCAGCCTACTGGCGTTATCCTTGATTTCACCTTAATTGCCCCCGGGCGGCTAAAAACGACCTTGAACGCACCCATCGAACCACATCGCTTTATTCTCGAGCCCTTTGAGGCTCGCCGCTTCGCCAATCTGTGCGGGCAATTCGACGAGCACCTGCGCTTGATCGAACAGCGCCTGGCCATCGAGATCCGCAACCGCGGAAACCAGTTCGAACTGATCGGCGAACCCAAGCACACCACCTCCGCGGAAAACCTGCTGCGCCGTCTCTACCGGGAAACCAAGGGGAGCGAGCTGTCGCCGGATACGGTCCACCTGTTCCTGCAGGAGTCGGCTGTCGAAGAACTCGACAACCACGCCCCGTCGGAACCTGCCGTGGCCCTGCGCACGAAAAAAGGCATGATTCGCCCTCGCGGCTTGAATCAGCAGCGCTACGTGAAGGAAATCCTGGGCAACGACATCAACTTCGGCATCGGCCCGGCCGGTACCGGCAAGACCTACCTGGCCGTGGCCTGCGCCGTCGATGCGCTGGAACGTGAACAGGTGCGGCGCATCCTGCTGGTGCGACCGGCGGTCGAAGCGGGCGAAAAACTCGGCTTCCTGCCCGGCGACCTGGCCCAGAAGATCGACCCGTACCTGCGCCCGCTCTATGACGCGTTGTATGAAATGCTCGGCTTCGAATACGTCGCCAAGCTGATCGAGCGCCAGGTCATCGAGGTCGCACCGCTGGCCTACATGCGTGGTCGGACCCTGAACAACAGCTTCATCATCCTCGACGAAAGCCAGAACACCACGGTCGAGCAGATGAAAATGTTCCTGACCCGCATCGGCTTCGGTTCCACCGCTGTCATCACCGGGGACATCACCCAGGTCGACCTGCCTCGTGGCACCAAGTCCGGACTGAACCATGTGATCCAGGTCCTCAAGGACGTGCCGGGCATCAGCTTCACGCACTTCATGCCCAAGGACGTGGTGCGCCATCCATTGGTGCAACGCATCGTCGAAGCCTACGAGCGTTTCGAGCATCGCGCCGAGCAAGAGTTGGACAGCAAAGGCCATGGCCGCAATGCTTGAACTCGACCTGCAAGTGGCCTGCGAACACGCCGCCCCCAGCGAAGCCCAGTTCCGCCAATGGTGCGAACTGGCCCTGCGCCAACGCAGCGCCGACTCGGAGCTGACGATCCGCCTGGTGGACGAACCCGAAGGCCGTGAACTGAACCACACCTGGCGGCAGAAAGACTACGCCACCAACGTGCTGTCGTTCCCCGCCGACGTGCCCGACGAACTGCTCGATATCCCGCTGCTGGGCGACCTGGTGATCTGCGTCCCGGTGGTCGAGCGTGAAGCGGCGGAACAAGACAAGCCCCTTGAGGCCCACTGGGCTCATCTGGTGATTCACGGCTGCTTGCATCTACTGGGTTACGACCATATAGAAGATGACGAAGCCGAAGAAATGGAAGCTCTGGAACGAACGTTGCTTGCAGAGCTGGGTCATCCCGACCCTTATGCCGGCGACGAACACTGATACATCAACCTGTAACGACAAAGGATTCAGAGTAATCGCTATGAGCGAAGATCGATCGAGCAGCGGGCAAAAGTCATGGCTGGGCAAGCTCACCCAGGCTTTTGCCCATGAGCCGAAGAACCGCCAGGAGCTGCTGGAGCTGCTGCGCGATGCACACCAGAACAAACTGCTGGACAGCGAAGCGCTGGCCATCGTCGAAGGCGCCATCCAGGTCGCTGACCTGCAAGTGCGCGACATCATGGTCCCGCGCTCGCAGATGGTCAGCATCAAGGCGACCCAGACCCCTCGCGAATTCTTGCCCGCCGTGGTCGACTCCGCTCACTCGCGCTACCCGGTCGTCGGCGAGAGCCATGACGATGTCATGGGCGTGCTGCTGGCCAAGGACCTGCTACCGCTGATCCTTCAGGAAAACGGCGACAGCTTCAACATCAAGGATTTGCTGCGTCCGGCCACTTTCGTGCCCGAGTCCAAGCGCCTGAACGTGCTGCTGCGTGAATTCCGCGCCAACCACAACCACATGGCCATCGTCATCGACGAATACGGCGGCGTGGCCGGCCTGGTCACCATCGAAGACGTGCTCGAGCAGATCGTCGGCGACATCGAAGACGAACACGACGTCGAGGAAGACAGCTACATCAAGCCCCTGCCCAGCGGCGATTTCCTGATCAAGGCCCTGACGCCGATCGAGAACTTCAACGAATTTTTCGACAGCCAATTCTCCGACGATGAGTTCGACACCGTCGGCGGCCTGGTGATGAGCGCTTTCGGGCACCTGCCCAAGCGCAACGAAACCACGGAAATCGGCGCCTGGCGCTTCCGCATCCTGAATGCCGACAGCCGTCGGATTCACTTGCTGCGCCTGTCGCCCATTGGCCGATAACCCCTGCGAGACCCGCTAAGGACAAAAATGCGCTGGATAACCCGCCCCGGCTGGCCCGGTAACCTGCTGGCCTCGGCGGCCGGTGCGATCACCACCCTGGCCCTGGCGCCGTTCGACCTCTGGCCGCTGGCATTGCTGGCGGTCGGTTTGTTCTATGCCGGGCTGCGCGAGCTCTCGCCGCGCCAGGCCCTGGGCCGTGGCTGGTGTTTCGGCTTTGGCCTGTTCGGTGCCGGCACCAGTTGGATCTACGTCAGCATCCACAACTTCGGCGGCGCCTCGGTGCTGCTCGCCGGGTTCTTGATGCTGCTGTTCATCGCCGCCATCGCCTGGTTCTTCGCCCTGCCCGCCTGGCTGTGGGCGCGCTGGCTGCGCCGCAACGAGGCGCCGTTGGCCGACGCCCTGGCGTTCGCCGCGCTGTGGTTGGGCCAGGAAGCCTTCCGCGGCTGGTTTCTGACCGGGTTCCCATGGCTGTATTCCGGTTACAGCCAGCTCGACGGCCCGCTGGCCGGCCTCGCGCCGTTGGGCGGGATGTGGTTGATCTCCTTCACCCTGGCCTTGACCGCCGCGCTGCTGTACAACGCGCCGCGGTTGATCCGCACCGGGCGCAAAGGTTTTATTGCCGCGGGCATGCTGTTGTTGATTGGTCCATGGGTGGCCGGCATGGCACTCAAGGGCCACGCCTGGACCAGCCCCTCGGGCGACCCGCTGAGCGTCGCGGCGATCCAGGGCAACATCGAACAAAGCATGAAGTGGGACCCCGAGCAGCTCAACGCGCAGTTGGCGCTGTACCGCGACATGAGCTTTGCATCCAAGCGCGTCGACCTGCTGATCTGGCCGGAAACCGCGGTGCCGGTGCTCAAGGAGTCTGCCCAGGGCTACCTGGACATGATGGGCAGCTTCGCCGCCGAGCGGCATTCGGCGTTGATTACCGGTGTGCCGATTCGCCAACTGGTACATCACGAGAAACGTTACTACAACGGCATCACGGTGACCGGCGAAGGTGACGGTACGTATTTGAAGCAAAAACTGGTGCCGTTTGGCGAATACGTGCCGCTACAGGACATCCTGCGCGGCCTGATCGCCTTCTTCGACCTGCCCATGTCGGACTTCGCCCGGGGTCCGGCCGACCAGCCGCTGCTGCAAGCCAAGGGTTACCAGATCGCGCCGTTCATCTGCTATGAAGTGGTCTACCCGGAATTTGCCGCCAGCCTGTCAGCGCGCAGCGACCTGCTGCTGACCATCAGCAACGACACCTGGTTCGGCACCTCGATCGGTCCGTTGCAGCACCTGCAAATGGCCCAGATGCGCGCCCTGGAAGCCGGCCGCTGGATGATCCGCGCCACCAACAACGGCGTGACCGGCCTGATCAACCCTTTCGGCCAGATCACGGCACAGATCCCGCAATTCGAGCGCGGCATCCTCTACGGCGAAGTGGTGCCGATGCACGACCTGACGCCATACCTGCAATGGCGCTCGTGGCCGCTGATCATCCTGTGCGTGTTGCTGCTGGGCTGGGCGTTGATGGCGGGACGGATGGCCAGGACGGTTTAAGGTTCTCGATAATCCTTGTGGCGAGGGGATTTATCCCCGCTGGGGTGCGAAGCGCCCCCCATTCAAACTGTCTGATACACCACAGGGTCAGGTTTTCAGGGCTGCTTCGCAGCCCAGCGGGGATAAATCCCCTCGCCACAGATAAATGCCTACCACAAATAAGCCCCCAGAGCAGTGCTCAGCGGTAGAACAACCAATACCCCACCAGCCCGACCGCCTCATTCATCAACTGCCCCGATTGCCAGATCGACTTGAACTCCGGCATCCAGCCGCCCAGTGGCCGGGCGTTGTCCGCCCCCAGGAAACCCACCGGCGCCGGCACCACTTCAAACCCCGCGCGCTCGAAACTCCAGACCGACCGAGGCATGTGCCAGGCCTGGGTGACCACCACAACCCGCTTGATGCCTTCGGGCAACAGGATCTCGGCGCTCATCTGGGCGTTTTCCCAGGTGGTGCGGCTACGTCCTTCCTGCCAGCGCACGTTGACGCCGAAATCCTCGCGCATCGAGTCGGCCATCAACTTGGCCTCGCTGGGTGGGGTGCCATAGTGCAAGCCGCCGGTGGTCAGCACGGGCAAGCCCGAAGCCTTGGCCAGCCGCGCCGCATAACGCTGGCGCTCCAGGCCGACCCCGGTGGGTTGGTCGGCGCCCCAGGCCGGGTCCCCGCGCTCGCGACCGGAACCCAGCACCACGATGGCGTCGGCACGCTGGGCCAGGGTCGCCCATTCGCCGCGCAGCAGCGGCGGCTCACGCTCCAAGGCCTTGGCGCTCCACTGCACCACCACCGGCAGGCTCATCAACCAGAAACCGCCCAGGCCCACGGCGAAACACAGCCGGGCCAGGCGCGGCCGTGAATGGCGCCACCACCAGGCGAGCGCCAACAGCAGCAAAAGAATGCCGGGCGGCAATAAAAGTTGTTTGATGAAATAGCGAAACGGCATCGGGCATCTCCATAGATGCCCGAAGCCTAAGTGGGTTGACGCAAAGCGACAACAGATTCGAAAAAGCCTTGAACCAAAAAAAGCGACACGCGTGAATCCGGCTTTACTTGAACTGCAGCGACCGGACCTTTACAGCATCCTTATCAGGCGTCCGGTCCTTGAGCCACACAACCTTGGCCGAACGGGGCGCATCGAGACGCTTGAGTACCTGGGCCCCACTGGTGGGGGTTTGATGCCCGGCCTGTTCGAGGTAAGCCTTGACCAGTTCGAACTCCGCGGGGCTCAAGCCTCGCAGTTCCAGCTCTGCCGGGCGTTCATCACGCAAGCGTCCGGCGGTTCTTGCAGCGTCCAGGGCCACCCCAAGACGATCGATCAGTTTTTCATACAACTCAGGTGTAGCGACTTTTCGTTGTGATTCAACCATCCCTCACCTCATTGAAGATAAGACTCACTCCCCATTGAGAAGCTTAGCTTCGCTGGGCAAACCGGCAGGGCGCCGCGACCAACGGCCCTGAATACCGGTCATCGCCGATGGTCAGCGAGGATTCGGCAACAATCAGGGTTTCCCTCGGCAGAGCGCGGTCATGTATGCTACGGCGCTTCCTGTAACTCCACTTCCAGCTTGGCTGGGCATCGAAAACGCCGGATTCGGCGTCGTCTGCGTCCAGCATGGCCACGAAGAGGATTGGGCCACCCCATTCAGTACAAAAGTAGCCATGCACGAACACTACCAGCCCCGTGAAATCGAAGCCGCCGCCCAGTCGTTCTGGGACGAGCAAAAGTCCTTTGAAGTCAGTGAACAGCCAGGCAAGGAGACTTACTACTGCCTGTCGATGTTCCCTTACCCCAGCGGCAAGCTACACATGGGGCACGTGCGCAACTACACCATCGGCGACGTGATCTCCCGCTACCAGCGCATGCAAGGCAAGAACGTCCTGCAACCCATGGGTTGGGACGCCTTCGGCATGCCGGCGGAAAACGCCGCGATGAAGAACAACGTGGCCCCCGCCAAGTGGACCTACGAAAACATCGCCTACATGAAGACCCAGCTGCGCAGCCTGGGCCTGGCGGTGGATTGGTCCCGCGAGGTCACCACCTGCAAGCCCGACTACTACCGCTGGGAACAATGGCTGTTCACCCGCCTGTTCGAAAAAGGCGTGATCTACCGCAAGAACGGCACCGTGAACTGGGACCCGGTGGACCAGACCGTACTGGCCAACGAACAAGTGATCGACGGTCGCGGCTGGCGCTCCGGCGCGCTGATCGAAAAGCGCGAGATCCCGATGTACTACTTCAAGATCACCGCCTACGCGGATGAACTCCTGGAGAGTCTCGACGAACTGACTGGCTGGCCCGAGCAGGTCAAGACCATGCAGCGCAACTGGATCGGCAAGTCCCGCGGCATGGAAGTGCAGTTCCCCTACGACGTCGCCTCCATCGGCGAAGCCGGTACCCTGAAAGTCTTCACCACCCGCCCGGACACGCTGATGGGCGCCACGTATGTGGCCGTGGCCGCCGAGCATCCACTGGCGACCCTGGCGGCACAGAACGACCCTGAGCTGCAGGCGTTCATCGCCGAATGCAAGGGCGGCAGCGTCGCCGAAGCCGACGTCGCCACCCAAGAGAAGAAGGGCCTGCCCACTTCATTGTTCGTCGAACACCCGCTTACCGGCGAGAAGCTGCCCGTGTGGGTCGCCAACTACGTGCTGATGCACTACGGGGACGGCGCGGTAATGGCAGTCCCTGCCCACGACGAGCGTGATTTCGAATTCGCCCACAAGTACAACCTGCCGGTCAAACCGGTCGTGCGCACCAGCGCCGGCGACCAGACCCCGGAACCTTGGCAGGACGCCTACGGCGAACATGGCGAGCTGATCAACTCCGGTGAGTTCAACGGCCTGGATTTCCCCGGCGCGTTCGATGCCATCGAAGTCGCCCTGATCAAGAAAAACCTCGGCGCCTCGCGCACCCAGTTCCGTCTGCGGGACTGGGGCATCAGCCGCCAGCGTTACTGGGGCTGCCCGATCCCGATCGTGCATTGCGACACCTGCGGTGACGTACCGGTGCCGGAAGATCAGTTGCCCGTGGTCCTGCCCGAAGACGTCGTACCCGACGGCGCCGGTTCGCCCCTGGCGCGCATGCCCGAGTTCTATGAGTGCAACTGCCCGAAATGCGGCGCACCGGCCAAGCGTGAAACCGACACCATGGACACCTTCGTCGAGTCCTCGTGGTACTACGCACGCTATGCCTCGCCGCACTATGAAGGCGGCCTGGTGGAAAAATCCGCGGCTGACCACTGGTTGCCGGTGGACCAGTACATCGGTGGTATCGAACACGCCATTCTCCACCTGCTCTACGCACGTTTCTTCCACAAGCTGATGCGTGACGAAGGCCTGGTGAGTTCCAACGAGCCGTTCAAGAACCTGCTGACCCAAGGCATGGTGATCGCCGAGACTTACTATCGTCGCGAAGCCAACGGTGCCTACACCTGGTTCAACCCGAGCGACGTAGAACTGGAACGCGACAGCAAAGCCAAGGTCATCAGCGCCAAGCTGATCGCCGACGGCCTGCCGGTGGAAATCGGCGGCACTGAGAAAATGGCCAAGTCGAAGAACAACGGCGTCGACCCACAGTCGATGATCGACCAGTTCGGCGCCGACACCTGCCGCCTGTTCATGATGTTCGCCTCGCCACCTGACATGAGCGCCGAGTGGTCCGATTCGGGCGTCGAGGGCTCGCACCGCTTCCTCAAGCGCGTCTGGCGCCTGGCGCAAGCCCACGTCACCCAGGGCCTGCCGGGCAAACTGGACATCGCCAGCCTGAACGACGAGCACAAAGCCGTTCGTCGCTCGATCCACCTGGCCATCAAGCAGGCCAGCCATGACGTCGGCCAGAACCACAAATTCAACACCGCCATCGCCCAGGTGATGACGCTGATGAACGTGCTGGAAAAAGCCGCGCAAGGCACCGAGCAGGATCGCGCTCTGATTCACGAAGGCCTGGAAGCCGTGACGTTGCTGCTGGCGCCGATCACCCCGCACATCAGCCACGAGCTGTGGAATCAACTGGGTCACGCCGACCCGGTGATTGACGCACGCTGGCCGGTGGTGGACGAAACCGCGCTGGTGCAGGACAGCCTGACCCTGGTCATCCAGGTCAACGGCAAGCTGCGCGGCCAGATCGAAATGCCGGCCGTCGCCACTCGCGAAGAAGTCGAAGCTGCTGCGCGGGCCAATGAAAACGTACTGCGCTTCGTCGATGGCCTGACGATTCGCAAAGTGATCGTCGTGCCCGGCAAGCTGGTCAACATCGTCGCAAGCTAATTGGATCAGGCGCGAGGCTCGAGCCTGGCGCCGAATATAACCTGCGGGGTCGCATGGTCGACCCCCATAGGGTTCAAGGGGAGCAACAAGATGATCAAACGTAATCTGCTGGTAGTGGGCCTGGCGGTCCTGTTGAGCGCCTGCGGCTTCCAACTGCGCGGCACCGGCACCACCGAGCTGGCCATCACCGAGCTGGACCTCAGCGCACGGGACGCCTATGGCGAAACCGTCAAGATGCTGCGCGACACCCTGGAAAACAGCGGAGTGAAAGTCTACACCGGCGCCCCGTACAAGCTGGTATTGACCCGTGAACAGCAAAGCCAGCGCAGCCTGAGCTATGCCGGCGCCGGTCGTTCGGCCGAGTACGAACTGAACAACGTACTGAGCTATGAGATCCGCGGCCAGAACGACCTGGTGCTGGTGGACGACAAGCTGCAGGTGCAGAAGGTCTACCTGCACGATGGCAACAACATCACCGGTTCCGACCAGGAGTCGAGCGAAGTGCGTGGCGAAATGCGGCGTGACCTCGTACAGCGCATGATGCTGCGCCTGCAACAGCTGAGCCCGGCCCAACTGGAGCAGCTGCAACAGACGGCCGACGCCAAGGCCAAAGCCGAAGCCGATGCGCTGGAAGCGGCACGCAAGGCTGAAGCGGAGACCCCGCAACAGTCGCCAATGCAGATCCCGGCTGAATAAGCCTTGCGGGGCGCTCCGGCGCCCCGCTCGCCTTTTCTTATGAAGCTCGCTCCCGCCCAACTCGGCAAACACCTGCAAGGCGCCCTCGCGCCGGTCTACATCATCAGTGGCGATGACCCACTGCTGTGCCAGGAAGCCGCCGACGCCATCCGCACTGCTGCACGCCAGCAAGGCTTCGACGAACGCCAGGTCTTCGCCGCCGACGCCAGTTTCGACTGGGGCACGCTGCTGCAGGCCGGGGCGAGCATGTCGTTGTTCGCCGAAAAACGCCTGCTGGAACTGCGTTTGCCGTCCGGCAAACCCGGTGACAAAGGCGCCGCCGCGCTGATCGAATATTGCTCACGGCCCGCCGAGGACACCGTGCTGCTCATCAGCTTGCCGAAGCTCGACGGCAGCGCGCAAAAGACCAAATGGGGCAAGGCCCTGGTCGAAGGCCAACAGACCCAGTTCGTGCAGATCTGGCCGGTGGATGTCAGCCAGCTGCCCAGTTGGATCCGCCAGCGCCTGTCCCAGGCCGGCCTCTCGGCCAGCCAGGACGCCGTGGAACTGATTGCCGCCCGGGTCGAAGGCAACCTGCTGGCCGCCGCCCAGGAAATCGAAAAGCTCAAGCTGATGGCCGAGGGCGGGCAGATCACCGTGGAAACGGTGCAGGCTGCCGTGGCCGACAGTGCGCGCTTCGATGTCTTCGGGCTGACCGATGCGATCCTCAACGGTGAAGCCGCCCATGCCCTGCGCATGCTCGAAGGGCTGCGGGGCGAAGGCGTCGAGCCGCCGGTGATTCTCTGGGCCCTGGCCCGGGAGTTGCGCCTGCTGGCCAACCTGTCCCTGCAATACAGCCAGGGCGTACCGCTGGACAAGGCCTTCAGCCAGGCCCGCCCGCCGGTGTGGGACAAACGCAAACCGCTGATGAGCAAGGCCCTGCAACGCTATTCCGCATCGCGCTGGGCACAACTGCTGCTCGAAGCCCAGCGCATCGATGCGCAGATCAAGGGCCAGGCTGCCGGCTCACCGTGGATGAGCCTCAGTCGCTTGTCGCTGTTGATGGCTGGGCAGCGGTTGACGCTGCCAGCTGAATAACAGATCGCAGCCTTCGGCAGCTCCTACAATGGAAATGCATACTTCTGTAGGAGCTGCCGAAGGCTGCGATCTTTTCCGCTCTTGATCCTACAAATATCGCCTCCATTTACCCTATGGACAACGCCCCGACTCTATCCCATGATTTACCCCGCAAAACCCACCCCACGAGAGTAACCACCATGAGCAAAAAGCCATCCAAGCATGGCCCCAACAAGGCCAAGTCCATCGTCGCCCAGCCCCTGTTCCGCAGTCGCCAGGAACGACCCGCCAAGGGCAAAGGCAGCTACCGCCGCGAAGCCTTCCAGTCTGACAACTGGGAGGCTTCTTGCTTTCTGGCCGCTTGAAACACCCGGACAAGCCCTACGCCCCTTTCGCATGTTAAGGTCAGCACCTGATTTGTATTTCTGGACCCGTGCATGCCCTTCTGTCTTTCCCATCGTTGGCCACTGCGCCAAATGATTGTTGCCGCAAGCGTTGTCCTGCTTGTCGCCTGCGCCGAAAAACCTACTGCCGCCGACGCCCAACCGCTCCAGACAGTCCCCACCGTGACCGCTCCGGCGATCGTGCCGCCCGTGGTGCCGACCGGTGAAGACCTGACCATTGCGCCCACCCAGACCTTTGCGCAATGGCAGGCCGGGTTTCGCAAGGAGGCACTGGCTTCTGGGATCCGTGGCGATCTGTTCGATCGTGCGTTTATCGGGGTCAGTCCGGACATGAGCGTGATCAAGGCCGATCGCAGCCAGCCGGAATTCGCCCGCCCCGTGTGGGAATACCTCGATGGCGCGTTGTCGCCACTGCGGGTCAACAAAGGCAAGAGCCTGATCCAACAGAATGCCCAGATCCTGCAAAGCATCGAGCAGCGTTATGGCGTCGATCGCGAGGCGTTGGTGGCGGTGTGGGGCATGGAGAGCAACTTCGGCCAGTTCCAAGGCAGCAAGTCGGTGATCAACTCCCTGGCGACCCTGGCCTACGAAGGACGGCGCCCAGGGTTTGCCCATGCGCAACTGATCGCCGCGCTGCAGATCCTGCAACAGGGCGATATCTCGCCAGAAAAAATGCTCGGTTCCTGGGCCGGCGCCATGGGCCAGACCCAGTTCATTCCCACCACGTACAATACCCATGCGGTGGATTTCGACGGCGACGGTCGCCGCGACATCTGGGGCAGCTCCACGGACGCCCTGGCCTCGACCGCGCACTACCTGCAAAGCTCCGGCTGGCAACGTGGCCAGCCGTGGGGGGTCGAGGTCGATCTCGCAGAGGGCTTCGACTACACACTGGCCGATGGCACGATCCGCAAGCCCGTCTCCGAATGGATGCGGCTGGGCGTCTCAGAATATGGCAGCTTGCCGATCGCCCCCGATGACAAGCAGCTGTCGGCGTCCCTGCTCCTGCCGGCCGGCCATCGCGGCCCGGCGTTCCTGATCTTTGATAACTTCCGCGCCATCCTCAAGTACAACAACTCATCGTCCTACGCCCTGGCGGTTGGGCTGTTGTCGCAGCGCTTCACCGGTGCCGGGTTGGTCTACGGCCAGTGGCCAAAAGAGGATCTGCCCCTGAGTCGCAGCGAACGCATCGAACTGCAGACCCTGCTGGGCAAGCACAACTACGACGCGGGCAACCCCGACGGCATCATCGGCGCCAACACCCGCAAGGCCATCCGCAGCGCCCAGCAGTCGTTCGGCTGGCCGGCGGACGGGTATCCGACGCACCAGTTGCTGGAGGCGTTGCGTAGCCGCTGAATTGGCGTATGGCGACTACCGCTTTCGCGAGCAAGCTCCCACAGGTGTTCTCGGTCAACCTGTGGGAGCGAGCTTGCTCGCGATGGCTGAGTTACAGGCGCTACACGACTAGCGACTGACCACCACATCCTGCTCCAGGACCAACCTCTTCTCCCCCGCATCCAACCTCACCAACGCCCCCATGGGCAAGGTGAGGTTCGGATCGCAGTGCCCGCTGCGCCAGCCGGACAGCACCGGGATGCGCAATGGCTCGAAGGTCTGCTTGAGCAATCGGTTCAATGCTTCGATATCGACCCCCGCCACATCCCCAACCAATACGCCGCGTAGCTGGTGCAATGTGCCGGCCAATCGCAGTTGAGTCAGCAGGCGATCGATGCGATACAGCGGTTCGTTGACGTCTTCGATGAACAGGATGACCCCTTCGGCGTCGATTTGATAAGGCGTGCCCATGGTCGCGGCAATCATCGACAAGTTGCCGCCCAGCAGACGTCCGTGGGCGATGCCCGGCTCGACGGTGGTCAATGGGTAGGCGGCGGGATGGCTTAGCACGCTGCCGGCCTTCAACTGTCCACGCAGCAGGCTGAAAAACGAGGTGACGGTAGGGGGTTGCTTGTCGCCCAGCAGATCGGCGTTGAGCAGCGGGCCGTGAAAGGTCACGAAGCCGGCGTAGCGGCTGATGGCCAGGTGCAGGGCGGTGATGTCGCTGTAGCCTACGAATGGTTTGGGGTTGCGGCGTAGAAGGTCGAAGTCGATGCGATCCAGCAGGCGGGGGGTGCCGTAGCCGCCGCGTAGGCAGATGATGGTTTTTATTTCTGGGTCGGCGAAGGCGGTGTGGAGGTCGTTGAGCCTTGTCTCGTCGCTGCCGGCCAGGTAGTCGTTCTTTTCGTAGACGCCTGGGAATATTTGCAGCTCATGACCCCTTGCGCGCATCCATTGGATGGCTTTTTCCGTGTCCAGGGGGGCGGGGCCGGCGGGGGCGATCACGGCGATCACGCCTTCCTTTGGGAGTGCCGGGACGGGGTTATGTGGGCTTAGGGTGTGGGTGGCTTCCATGGGTTTCCCGGTACTTATGCGTGTATATCCGTTTCTGCGGTAACGGCTACTTAGGGTTCCGCTCTTACAGCGGGTCACTTTTGGAAGAGCGCCAAAAGTAACCAAAAACGCTTTGCCCCACCACTCGGCACCTCGCTTAGGCTCGGTGTGCCCTCACTCCGGCATTGCTCCGTGGGCCGCCGCGAAGGGCCATCCATGGCCCAGCGCGGCTATCCCGGCATCCATGCCGGGATGCCCACTGCGCAATGCCTGCGTTCGGCCAGCGTGGTTTAACGGGGCGCCCAGATCAAGATCAAGATCCAAAGCAAAGCAAAGCAAAAGCGGGGCATGTCTAGTATCTAGGTGGCTGCGCCACCGCTATCGCGAGCAAGCCCGCTCCCACGGGAGAAACGCGGTCCCACCAAGAACCAGGTCGGCTCTAAGGCCGCCTCGCGGTGGACGTTGATCTGGGGCGCCCCGTTAACCACGATGGCTGAACGCAGGCATTGGTTCGTGGGCAACCCGGCATGGATACCGGGTTAGCCGCGCTGGGCCATGGATGGCCCTTCGCGGCGGCCCACGAACCAATGCCGGAGTGAAGGCATGCCGAGCCTAGGCGAGGCACCGAGTGGTGGGGCAAAGCGTTTTTGGTTACTTTTGGCGCTTTTCCAAAAGTGACCCGCTGTAAGAGCGGAACCATAAGCCGCCATTACACAAAAAACGGATATACACACCGCCCAAAAACTCAGGCACCCAGAAGCTCAGCCTTGACCAACTTAGCCTGCTCATCCGCATGATACGAAGACCGCACCAAAGGCCCCGAAGCCACGTTCTTGAACCCCATCTTGTACCCCTCCTCAGCAAACCAGGCAAAGGTATCCGGATGCACAAAACGCTGCACCGGCAGGTGGCTACGCGAAGGCTGCAGGTACTGCCCTAAGGTCAGCATATCGATGTCATGCTCACGCATGCGCTTCATGACTTCGATGACTTCCTCGTCAGTTTCCCCCAGGCCCAGCATCAAGCCGGACTTGGTCGGAATGTGCGGCATCATCTGCTTGAAGCGTTGCAGCAAGGTCAACGACCACTGGTAGTCCGAACCCGGGCGCGCGGCCTTGTACAGGCGCGGCACGGTTTCCAGGTTGTGGTTGAACACATCCGGTGGCTCGGCGGCGGTGATTTCCAGGGCGATGTCCATGCGGCCACGGTAATCGGGCACCAGGGTTTCCAGCTGGACGTTCGGCGACAGCTTGCGGATCTCGCGGATGCAGTCGGCAAAGTGCTGGGCACCACCGTCACGCAGGTCGTCGCGGTCCACCGAGGTGATGACCACGTACTTGAGCTTCAGGTCGGCGATGGCGATGGCCAGGCTTTCCGGCTCGTTGGTGTCCAGCGGCTTCGGACGGCCGTGGCCGACGTCACAGAATGGGCAGCGACGGGTGCAGATGTCGCCCATGATCATGAACGTGGCGGTGCCACCGGAGAAGCACTCGCCCAGGTTCGGGCAGGAGGCTTCTTCGCAGACGCTGTGCAGCTTGTGCTTGCGCAGCAGGGCCTTGATCCGATCGACTTCCGGGGACACCGGGATGCGCACGCGGATCCAGTCAGGCTTCTTCGGCAATTCGGTGGTCGGGATGATCTTGACCGGGATGCGTGCAACCTTCTCGGCGCCGCGCAGCTTGACGCCGGCTTCTACCTTGGCACGTGGGGCCGGACGCTCGGTGACGTCCTGCGTCGGGATAATGGTTTGCACTGCATCAGTAGTCATATCAGTCGATTCCGCCCGTGAGGGTCGTCTGCTCAGCATAGTCGAGGTGTTTGACGAGCTGCGCGCGCAGCCGGGCACTTACCTCGGCAAATTCAATCGATCCTGCATGCTCGCTCAACTGGGTCATCGCCAGTCCCGCGTAGCCACAGGGATTAATCCGTCGAAATGGCGCAAGGTCCATGTCCACGTTCAGCGCCAGGCCATGAAACGAACAGCCGTGGCGGATTCGCAATCCCAATGAGGCGATTTTCGCCCCGTCGACATAGACACCCGGCGCATCGGGCTTGGCCGCCGCCGTCACACCGTAGCTGGCCAGCAGCTCGATCAGGCATGTCTCCATGCGGGTGACCAGCTCGCGCACGCCAAACCCCAGCTTGCGCACATCCAGCAACAGATAGGCAACCAGTTGACCAGGGCCATGGTAGGTCACCTGCCCGCCCCGGTCGACCTTCACCACCGGGATATCCCCCGGCAGCAGCAGGTGCTCGGCCTTGCCGGCCTGGCCCTGGGTGAATACCGGCGGGTGTTCCACCAGCCAGACTTCATCGCCGGCGGTGTTGCCGCGTTCGTTCGTGAAACGTTGCATGGCATGCCAGACCGGCTCGTAAGCCATCGTGCCCAGCTCGCGAAAGCCCAGCGTGCCCGGCATCACAACACCATGTGCACGAAACCGGTCGCGCGCAGCTCGCTGTTGATGTCGTAGAGCTGTTCCTGGCCGGTGGCGATGATGTGCAACTGAATCGTCGTGTACTTGCCGTTGGTACTCTGGCGCTCGGCCAGGGTCTCGTGGTCAACGGTGGCATGTTTTTCAAGGATCGCGATGATCCGGTCCTTGAAACCCACGCCGGTGTCGCCGATTACCTTGATCGGATAATCCGCGCAGGGGAATTCGATCTTTGGCGCTTTTACTTCAGAGTCTGTCATGGGGTAACGGCCTCGTAAGCCGTGGTAACGCACATGGCCCCGCTCCGGATAGGAACGGGGCCATGCAGGTCAACACTTCAATCAGTTGAACAAGCCGTAGAAGAATAGACGGATGCTATCCCACATGCGGCGGAAGATACCACCTTCCTCGACCGCGTCCAGAGCGATCAGGTCGGCGCTGTGCACCACTTTGTCGTCCAGTTTGACTTCGACCTTACCGATCACGTCGCCCTTGGCGATGGGTGCGGTCAGTTGCGGGTTCATGGTCATGCTGGCAGCGAGCTTCTTGAGCTGGCCTTTAGGCAAGGTCAAGGTCAGGTCCTGGGCCAGGCCGGCCTTGACCTGATTGGTGGTGCCTTTCCAGACCTGGGCCTGGGCCAGTTCGGTGCCCTTCTGGTAGAAGGTCTGGGTTTCGAAGAAACGGAAACCGTAGGTCAACAGCTTCTGGGTCTCGGCGGCACGGGCCACTTCGCTGTTGGTACCGAAAACGACGGCGATCAGGCGCATGCCGTCACGGACAGCCGAAGACACCATGCAATAGCCGGCCTCTTCGGTGTGGCCGGTCTTCAGGCCATCGACGGTCTTGTCGCGCCACAGCAGCAGGTTGCGGTTAGGCTGCTTGATACCGTTCCAGAAAAATTCCTTCTGGGAGTAGATGGCGTAGTGCGCCGGGTCTTCATGAATGATTGCCCGGGCCAGGATCGCCATGTCGTGAGCCGACGAATAGTGCTCAGGGTTCGGCAGGCCGGTGGGGTTCATGAAGTGGCTGTTGGTCATGCCCAGGTCGGCCACGGTTTTGTTCATCATGTCGGCGAACGCATCTTCGCTGCCGGCGATGTGCTCGGCCAGGGCGACGCTGGCGTCGTTGCCGGACTGGATGATGATGCCGTGCAGCAGGTCGCTGACGGACACTTGCGAACCGACCTTGATGAACATCCGCGAACCGCCGGTGCGCCAGGCGTTTTCGCTGACGGTCACCGGATCGCTTTCACCGATCTGGCCACGACGGATTTCCAGGGTGGCGATGTAGGCGGTCATCAGCTTGGTCAGGCTGGCCGGGGGCAGGCGCTGGTCACCGTTGTTCTCTACCAGGACCTCGCCGCTGCTGGCATCCATGAGCACAAAGGATTTGGCGGCCAATTGAGGGGGCGCTGGCATCATCTCGACCGCGAACGCGGCCGGTGAGAGAAGCAGCGGGACTAGCAGGCAAAGGCGTTTGGCAAAGGTGGTGATGTTCATCCGTCTCTCGAAATCGCTAATGGGACTGCCCGAAGGCAAACTAAAACAGGCAACCTTCTAACGGGCCGCCGCGTATTTAAGTTGCTCACTCACAACCCTTGCCGGGCTTTTGTTATTCATGGAGCCAACAACCTGACCCGCTCCAACCGCAAGCGGGCCTCAATCAGTTACTCGGCGCTGACCAGGCTCGGCGAACCGAGATTGGCCAGGCGCACGCTGTTCTGCACTTGCTGGACTTCATCCGGAGAACCGATCGGCCCCAGGCGCACCCGATGCAGTGTCTGCTGGTTGCGCACGATCGAGCTGATGAACACCGGCGCGCTCACCATCGAGCTGAGCTTGGACCTCAGCAGCTCGGCAGCGTCCGGGTTGGCGAACGCGCCCACTTGCAGATACTGGCCAGACGCTGTTGCAGAAGCGTTTTTTTTTGTGTCGAGCTGAACGGGCACTACAGCCGCCGCGTGCTGCTGCGCCGGTGGCGTCCACTGCTCGACCCTACCGGTGGACGCCGTCACGGTCGGCGCGGCATTTTGCGCCACTTTCGGCTCGTTGAGCACCAAAGGCGCCGGACGGCCGCGTTGGGCCCACCATTCCTGCGGGTCAATACCTTCGACCTTGACCCGGGCAGTGCCGATTTCAGCGTAACCGAGTTTTTTCGCCGCCGCATACGACAAGTCGATGATGCGGTCGGAATAGAACGGCCCACGGTCATTGACCCGCAGGATCACGCTCTTGTTGTTGTCCAGGTTGGTCACCCGCACATAGCTGGGCAGCGGCAAGGTCTTGTGGGCCGCGCTCATGCCATACAGGTCATACACCTCGCCGTTGGCGGTGTTCTGGCCGTGGAACTTGGTGCCATACCAGGACGCCGTGCCCGAGGCCACGTAGCGCTTGGAGTCGGCCATCGGGAAATAGGTCTTGCCCAGCACCGTGTAGGGGTTGGCCTTGTAGGGCCCGGTGTGCAGGGTCGGCGTGGCGTCGGGAATGCGCGAGACGTCCACGTCCCACCACGGCGCGCCATCCTTGTGGGCGCGGTTGATGTCCAGCCCGGGCGTCGCGCGCACGGCGGTGGAGTTTTTCTGGGCCGGCGCGCGGCTGGTCGAACAACTGACGACCAACAACGACAGCGCGGCCAACGCCACGAGCTTGAGGGACTTGGCTTTCAGGGGTAGATAGGTAGGCATTGCCCGCATTATTTGACGCCCCGTGCTTTGACCAGCTCTTCAGACAGTTGATATACGGCCATGGCGTACATCACGCTGCGGTTATAACGCGTAATCGCGTAGAAATTCTTCAGGCCCATCCAGTACTCGGGGCCTTGTTCGCCTTCCAGGCGTATCGCGGTGACTGGCATGTCGTCACGCAGCGCATCATGACTCGACCAGCCCAACGCCCGCAACTCCCCGACGGTTTTCGTTGGCTCGATGCCCTCGGTCAGGCCCTCGTCCACCTGCTCGCCACGCACGTCGGCCCGGCTGACCACCGGCTGGCCGGCTTCCCAGCCGTGGCGCTTGAAATAGCTGGCAACACTGCCAATGGCATCGGTCGGGTTGGTCCAGATATTGATGTGGCCGTCATCGTCGAAGTCCACCGCGTAGGCGCGAAAACTGCTGGGCATGAATTGCGGCAGGCCCATCGCCCCGGCATAGGAACCCTTGAGGGTCAGCGGGTCGACCTGCTCTTCGCGGGCCAGCAGCAGGAACTCGCGCAGCTCCTTGCGGAAGAATTCGGCGCGCGGCGGGTAATCGAAGCCCAGGGTCGACAGCGCGTCGATCACCCGGAAATTCCCGGTGTTACGGCCAAAGAAGGTCTCGACGCCAATAATGGCCACGATGAACTGGGCCGGCACGCCATATTCCTGCTCGGCACGGACCAGGGCCGCCTCGTGCTGGCGCCAGAAGTCCACGCCCCGGGCGATACGCGCCTCGGTGATGAACATCGGCCGGTACTCGCTCCACTGCTTGACCCGCTCGGCGGGGCGGGAGATGGCGTCAAGGATCGACTGCTTGCGCTCGGCCTCGCGAAACACCCCCATCAACTGCTCACCGGCAAAACCGTAGTCGCGGGTCATCTCACCGACGAATTCGGCCACCTGCGGCGAGCCTTCGTATTCGCCCGCCTGGGCATGCGGCGCACCGCCCAGGAAACCGACCAGGCCGATCCACGGCGCATATCGCGTCGACCAGCCACGCATTGCTTGCATTGAACTCTTCACCTTATTCAAACCTGCGCGATCCACTTGCGATGCGTATGAATCGACATCAAAACCCCAAACGCTGACAGTAGTGTCACCAGCGAAGTTCCTCCGTAGCTAATGAATGGCAACGGCACCCCCACGACCGGTAACAGGCCACTGACCATACCGATGTTGACGAAAACGTAAACAAAAAACGTCATGGTCAGGCTGCCCGCCAGCAACTTGCCGAACAACGTCTGGGCCTGGGCGGTGATCACCAGCCCTCGGCCGATCAGCAGCAAATAGATCAGCAGCAGCACGCAGATGCCCACCAGGCCGAACTCTTCGCCCATCACGGCGATGATGAAATCGGTATGGCTTTCCGGCAAAAAGTCCAGGTGCGACTGGGTGCCCATCAGCCAGCCCTTGCCGAACACCCCGCCGGAGCCGATGGCGGCCTTGGACTGGATGATGTTCCAGCCGGTGCCCAGCGGATCGCTCTCCGGGTCAAGGAAGGTCAGCACCCGCTGCTTCTGGTAGTCGTGCATCACGAAGTACCACATGGCCACCGATACCGGCACGGCAGCGGCGATGACACTGAGGATCCAGCGCCAGCGCAGCCCGCCCATGAACAGCACGAAGGCACCGCCGGCCAGGATCAGCAGCGAGGTGCCGAGGTCCGGCTGGCGGACGATCAGGATGAAGGGGATGCCGATCAGCAACAGGCTGATGCACACATGCTTGAGCTGCGGCGGCAGGGAACGCTTGGACAGGTACCAGGCGATGGTCGCCGGCATGATGATCTTGAGGAATTCCGAAGGCTGGAAGCGGATCACCCCGGGGATGTTGATCCAGCGGGTAGCGCCCATGGCGTTGTGGCCCATCACGTCCACCACCACCAGCAAGCAGACCCCCACCACGTACGCCAGTGGCACCCAGCGCGCCATGAAGCGCGGCTCGAGCTGGGCGATGATGACCATCGACACCAGGCCGATGCCAAACGAGGTGGCCTGCTTGGCCAGCAGGTCCCAGTTCTTGCCACTGGCCGAATACAGCACGAACAGGCTGCCTGCGGCGAGGGTCAGGAGCAGGATCAGCAACGGGCCATCGATGTGCATGCGCTGCAGCAGGGTGGCACGGCGGCGCATCACATCCTCGCTGGAGAGGATCCGGTCGAAATTATTCTTCACGGGCCGTAGCCTCCGCGCTGATGGGGCTTGCGAATTCGGGCTTGAGCTGGCCGTGCTCATCCAACAGCCAGGCGTCCATGACCTGGCGCACCACCGGCGCGGCGACGCCGGAACCGGACTCACCGTTCTCGACCATCACCGCCACGACGATCTTGGGGTTTTCGGCCGGCGCAAAACCGACGAACAAGGCGTGGTCGCGGTGGCGTTCCTGGACCTTGGAGCGGTCGTACTTCTCGCCCTGCTTGATGGCGACGACCTGGGCCGTACCGCTCTTGCCGGCAATACGGTACTGCGCGCCGATGGCCGCCTTGCGAGCGGTGCCCCGGGCACCATGCATTACTTGCTGCATGCCGTTGTTGACCTTCTGCCAGTCCGACGGATTGCGCAGGATGATGTCCGGCATCGGGTTCGGGTCCACCGGTTTCTGGCCTTCGATGGTCCTGGCCAGGTGCGGGCGATACCACTTGCCCTTGCTGGCCACCAACGCCGTGGCCTGGGCCAGCTGCAAGGGCGTGGCCTGCATGTAGCCCTGGCCGATCCCCAGGATCAGGGTTTCGCCAGGGAACCACGCCTGGCGCCGGGTGGCGCGCTTCCATTCCCGGGACGGCATCAGCCCGGGCGATTCTTCGAACATGTCCAGGGAGACCTTCTGCCCCAGACCAAACTTGTTCATGTAGGTCGACAACCGATCGATCCCCAGCTTGTGGGCCAGGTCATAGAAGTAGGTGTCGTTGGAACGCATGATGGCCGTTTCCAGGTCCACATAACCGTCGCCGGTGCGGTTCCAGTTGCGGTACTTGTGGTCGTAGTTCGGCAGTTGGTAATAACCGGGGTCGTAGACCCGGCTGGAAGCGGTGATCACACCCGAGTCCAATCCGGCAATCGCCACGGCCGGCTTGATGGTCGATCCCGGCGGATAGAGGCCGCGCAGCACGCGGTTGAACAGTGGCCGGTCGATGGAATCGCGCAATTCGGCGTAGGCCTTGAAGCTGATGCCAGTGACGAACAGGTTCGGGTCGAAACTCGGCTGGCTGACCATCGCCAGCACCTCGCCGGTGTTGGGGTCCAGCGCCACCACCGCGCCGCGCCGGCCGCCCAGCGCCGCTTCGGCGGCCTCTTGCAGCTTGATGTCCAGGCTCAGGACGATGTCCTTGCCGGGGATCGGGTCGGTACGCTTGAGCACTCGCAATACGCGGCCGCGGGCGTTGGTCTCGACTTCTTCGTACCCCACCTGGCCATGCAGCTCGGGCTCGTAGAAGCGCTCGATGCCGGTCTTGCCGATATGGTGGGTACCGCTGTAATTGACAGGATCTAGGGTCTTGAGCTCTTTCTCGTTGATCCGCCCCATGTAGCCGACCGAGTGGGCAAAGTGCGCCCCCTGGGGATAATGCCGCACCAACTGCGCCACCACCTCGACGCCCGGCAGGCGGAACTGGTTCACGGCGATCAGGGCGATCTGCTCTTCGGTCAGCTCGAACAGAATCGGCACCGGCTCGAACGGGCGCCGGCCCTGGCGCATGCGCTTCTCGAAGATCGCCCGGTCCTCGGGCGTCAGTTGCAGCACTTCGACGATCACGTCGAGCACATGCTGCCAGTCGCCGGAGCGCTCGCGGGTCATGCTCAGGCTGAAGCTGGGCCGGTTATCCGCCACCACCACGCCATTGCGGTCGAAGATCAACCCGCGGGTCGGCGGAATCGGCTGCACATGCACCCGGTTGTTTTCCGACAGGGTCGAGTGGTACTCGTACTGGATCACCTGGAGAAAATACAAGCGCGCAATCAGCACGCCGATCAGCGTCACCACGGCAATGGCGCCGAACACGACACGGCCCCGCACCAGGCGGGCGTCTTTTTCGTGGTCCTTGATGCGGATCGGCTGAGGCATGGGGCAAGATTACTTGTGGTAAGGGTGCCCGGACAGGACTGTCCAGGCACGATACAGCTGTTCGCCGATCAATATCCGCACCAGCGGGTGCGGCAACGTCAACGGCGACAATGACCAGCGCTGATCGGCCCGGGCGCAGACTTCAGGCGCCAGCCCTTCCGGGCCACCGACCATGAAATTGACCGTGCGCGAATCCAGCCGCCAGCGATCGAGCTCTACCGCCAGTTGCTCGGTGCTCCAGGGCTTGCCGTGGACTTCAAGGGTGACGATGCGCTCGTTCGGCCCGACCTTGGCCAGCATGGCTTCGCCTTCCTGGCGGATGAAGCGCGCCACGTCGGCGTTCTTGCCACGGGTGTTGAGCGGAATTTCCACCAGTTCCAGGGCCAGCTCGGACGGAAGACGCTTGGCATATTCATGCCAACCTTCTTCCACCCACTTGGGCATGCGAGAACCGACGGCGATCAGGCGCAGTCGCACAGCGGTCCCTTATTGCTGGTCTTTGTTGAGCTTGGTGAAGTGCTCATGGGGGTTTTCCGGGCTGTGGTGCGCGGCGCTGGCCGAACGGCTCTGCTCGGCACCGGCCCACAGGCGCTCCAGGTCATAGAACTGGCGCGCCGAGGCGGTCATCATGTGCACGATGACGTCGTCCATGTCCAGCAAGACCCAGTCGCTGTCACCCTTGCCTTCTTCACCCAGCGGCTTGACGCCTTGGGCCTTGACCGCTTCGCGGACCTTGTCCAGCATCGCGCCGATCTGGCGGTTGGACGTACCGGTGGCGATGATCATGTAGTCCGTGATGCTCTGCTTTTCACGAACGTCGATCACCTGGATGTCCTGGGCCTTGACGTCTTCCAGGGCCGCCACGGCCACCTTGACCAGCTCTTCGCCGACCAGTGCCACGCCAGTGTGGGCCTCTACCGGCAGCGGGGCGCTTTTGAACGTGCCTTTGCGCTTTACTTTGTTTACGTCTTTGTCAGTCATATAAAACTCGTTTTGCTCGTATGTTCGGGCGCTTCGCTACACGCATTCACGTGCCTTGAAGCGCGCCTTTTTCAGTTCGACGCACGGTAAAGCCCGTGCGCATCGATGTAGGCCAGGACCGCGTCGGGCACCAGGAAACGTACCGACTTACCGCTGGCCAGCAGTTGACGGATCTGGGTGGCGGATACCGCGAGCGGCGTCTGCCAGACGAATGCAATCTGTCCGCTCGGCCCTTTCAGGGCCAGCGGGTCGCTCACCGAGCGTGCCGCCAGCAGGTTGCGCAAGGCATCCGGCGGCTCGCTGTCGGCATCCGGGCGTTGCAGCACCAGGATGTGGCAATGCTGGAGCAACTCTTCCCAGCGATGCCAAGTGGGCAGGCCGCAAAATGCGTCCCAGCCCAGAAGCAGAAAAACCTGGGCATCAGCGGCCAGTTCGGCGCGCATCAGCTCCAGGGTATCAATGGTGTAGGACGGTTTGTCCCGCTGCAATTCGCGGGCGTCCACCACCAGCGGCGCCACACCGGCCACCGCGCACTCGACCATCGCCAGGCGGTCCTGCGCCGACACCTGCGGCGTATCCCGATGAGGTGGCCGGGCGCTGGGCGTCAGGCGTAGCTCATCGAGGGCCAGGGCGTCGGCGACTTCCAGCGCACCGCGCAAATGGCCGATGTGCACCGGGTCGAACGTGCCGCCCAGGATACCGATGCGCCGGGGCGGGGTTGTCGTCACTGCGGCTGACGGGTCAAGGTCGCCCAAGTCAGACCGGCTCCTGTCCGCGCAGCTGGCCGTCACCCACCACGATGTACTTCTCGCAGGTCAGGCCTTCAAGACCCACCGGGCCGCGGGCGTGCAGCTTATCAGTAGAAATGCCGATCTCGGCACCCAATCCGTATTCGAAGCCATCGGCGAAGCAGGTCGGGGTGTTGATCATCACCGATGCCGAATCCACTTCAGCCACGAAGCGCCGGGTTTCACCCAGGTTTTCACTGACGATGGAGTCGGTGTGGTGCGAGCCGTGGCGGTTGATGTGCTCGATGGCTTCATCCAGCCCGTCGACCACACGGATCGACAGGATCGGTGCCAGGTATTCGGTGTCCCAGTCTTCTTGCGTGGCCGCAACGGCCTCGATGATCGCCCGGGTGCGCTCGCAACCGCGCAGCTCGACGCCTTTTTCGCGGAACTGGGCAGCCATCGATGGCAGGAATTGCTTGGCCACGGCCTGGTCCACCAGCAGGGTTTCCATCGCGCCGCAGATACCGTAGCGGTAGGTCTTGGCGTTGAAGGCGATGCGCTGGGCTTTCGGCAATTCGGCGTGGGCGCTGACATAGACGTGGCAGATGCCGTCCAGGTGCTTGATCACCGGCACGCGGGCATCACGGCTGACCCGTTCGATCAGGCCCTTGCCACCGCGCGGTACGATGACATCGACGAACTCGGGCATGGTAATCAATGCGCCGACGGCGGCACGGTCGGTGGTTTCCACCACTTGCACCACGGCCGCTGGCAGATCGGCCTCGGCCAGGCCGCGCTGGATGCAGGCGGCAATGGCACGGTTGGAATGGATAGCCTCGGAGCCGCCACGCAGGATGGTCGCGTTACCCGACTTCAGGCACAGGCTCGCGGCGTCGATGGTCACGTTCGGGCGCGACTCGTAGATGATCCCGACCACGCCCAGGGGCACGCGCATCTTGCCGACCTGGATGCCCGACGGACGGTAGCTCATGTCGCGGATCGCCCCGACCGGGTCCGGCAGGGCCGCAACCTGGCGCAGACCGACGATCATGCCGTCGATGCGGGCCGGGGTCAGCGCCAGGCGCTCGAGCATGGCCGGTTCCAGGCCATTGGCCCGGCCGGCGGCCAGGTCCAGCTCATTGGCGGCGGACAACTCGGCACGCGCAGCGTCCAGCGCACTGGCGGCGGCCTGCAGGGCGCGGTTTTTCTGCGCGGTGCTGGCACGGCCGATGATGCGCGACGCTTGGCGAGCGGCGCGACCCAGGCGGATCATGTAGTCAAGAACGGACTCAGTCATGGTCTGTGTGGTCTTGGCGATGAGGAAAGCGGCAGATTATAGCTGTCGTAACCCTCGACTAACAGCATGGACTCGCAGTGGTGACCGGCGGAGAAGCAAAACAGGTGTAAACAGCCGGTTGAAGCGAGTGTTCAGCGGTGATTAAGCTTTCCATTGGTATCATCGCGCTTCCTCTGGCCTCACCTCGTCTATCGCCATGACCGATTTGCCATCACCCAACGCCCTGCCCCACGCCTTTTTCGATCGCGACGCGCAAGTGCTTGCCAAGGACCTGCTGGGTAAAGTCATCCGCCACAAGGTCGGTGACCTGTGGCTCAGCGCGCGGATCATCGAGACCGAGGCGTATTACTTCGCCGAAAAAGGCAGCCACGCCTCGCTGGGCTACACAGAAAAACGTAAGGCGTTGTTTCTGGATGGCGGCCACATCTATATGTACTACGCACGGGGCGGTGATTCGTTGAACTTCAGCGCCCAGGGCCCAGGCAATGCAGTGCTGATCAAATCGGCGTACCCGTGGGTCGACGCCCTTTCCGGGCCGGCGAGCCTGGCGCAGATGCTGCTCAACAACCCCGACGCCCAAGGCCGGCCGCGCACACCGCAGAAACTCTGTGCCGGCCAGACCCTGCTGTGCAAAGCCCTGGGGTTGAGGGTGCCGGACTGGGACGCCAAACGCTTCGACCCCGAACGCTTGTTGGTGGAAGACGTCGGCGTGCCGACGGTCAACGCGATCCAGACCACGCGCCTGGGTATTCCCCAGGGACGAGACGAGCACCTGCCCTACCGCTTCGTTGACGCTGCCTACGCCCCATGGTGCACCCGCAACCCTTTGCGGCGCGGGCAGGTCGAAGGGCGTGATTATTTTTTGTTGCCCTGATGAAATACCGTATACCCCCTGTGGGAGCAAGGCTTGCCCGCGATGCAGGCGACACGGGTCAACAGTAAGGTCGTGTCACCGCTCGTCGCGAGCAAGCTTTGCTCCCACAAGCTCTCCCCACAGCAAAAACTGCATGCCGATCAATATTCAATGGAGTTGTACTTATGGGCCCATGGCTCGATAGCATCACCGGCTGGCTGACCGTCAACCCGCAATGGCTGGCGGTGGCGGTGTTCATCGTCGCCTGCGTGGAGTGCCTGGCCATCGCCGGCCTGATCGTGCCGGGTACCGTGCTGTTGTTTGCCATCGCCGTGCTGGCCGGTAGCGGCGCGTTGTCCTTGGGCGAGACGTTGCTGCTGGGCCTGCTCGGCGGGCTGCTCGGGGACTTGGTGTCGTACTTCCTGGGCCGGCATTTCCACCAGAACATCCGGCGCCTGCCAGGGCTGCGGCATCACCCGGAATGGATGAGCGCTGCGGAAAGTTATTTCCAGCGCTACGGCATCGCCAGCCTGCTGGTGGGTCGTTTTATCGGCCCGCTACGGCCGATGTTGCCGATGGTGGCCGGGATGTGCGACATGCCGTTCCCGCGCTTCGCCGCCGTCAGCGTGTTGGCTGCGGCGGGCTGGACCGTGGCGTACCTGCTGCCGGGCTGGGCCACCGGGGCGGCGTTTCGCCTGCCGCTGCCCGAAGGTTTCTGGCCACAGGCCGGCGTGGTCATCGGCAGCATCGCGGTGATGATCGGGCTGAGCGTCAACAGCAGCCTGCGTCGTCATCGCCATGCCTCGGCGCTGATCGCAGGCCTTGGCCTGGTGATCCTGATCAGTCTGTTCATCGGCTTTCGCTACCTGAGCGCGTTCGATCAAGGCCTGATGACCCTGGTCCAGGAGCACCGCAGCCCGACGCTGGATGAAATCGCGGTGACCTTCACGCTGATGGGCGAATTCCGCTACATGCTGATTTTCAGCGCGCTGCTGACCGGGTTGCTGTTGCTGGCGCGCCAATGGCGCCAGGCAATCTTTGCCGGTGGCGCGATGCTGCTCACCGCCCTGGCCAATACCGGCAGCAAACACTTCTTTGCCCGCATGCGCCCGGAAATCCTCACCGACCCGCTGACCAGCTACAGCATGCCCAGCGGCCACGCCTCCGGGGCGTTCGCGCTGTTCCTGGCCCTCGCCGTCCTGGCCGGACGCGGCCAACCGCCACGCCTGCGCCTGACCTGGCTGCTGCTGGGCTGCCTGCCGGCGCTGGCCATTGCCCTGTCGCGGGTGTACCTGGGCGCGCATTGGCCGAGTGACATCGTCGCCGGGGCGATGCTCGCCGCCTGTGTCTGCGCCGCCGTGCTGTGGTTGAGCCAACGCCAGACCCCGCTGCCGGCCATGCCGCCGAAAATCTGGTGGCTGATCCTGCCGGCGCTGGTGGCGGCGTTCAGCTTCTTCGCCCTGCGGCACCTGCCGCATGCGATGTTGCGGTATGCCTATTGATGCCAAGACGCTGCCACAGGGGATCAGTGCTGTTCAGTAGATATGTGTGGTATCAGGCGAAGAGTTCGCCCTGCAATTCATCGAGCAAGGCCTGGATCGCATCCAGCCGCTGCTGGGGATCATCGAGTTGCAGCAGGTCGATCTTGTCCAACTCATTGAACGGCAACAGGTAGGCCAGTTGATTGGCCAGCGATTGCTGGCCGCTCGCTTCGGTGCCCATGTTCAGCGCCTCGACCATCGGGTGCTCGGCCAGGGCCTTGAGCAGCGCCACCAGGTCGGCGTCTTCCTCTTGCAGCGGTTGCTCCGGCTCTTCTTCCAGCCACTCGACCTCAGCGACCGTCAGTTGATCCGCCTGGACGCTGCTGCCATGGACGATAAAGCGCCGCCCGCCCTGCACGCGAATGCCCAGCAGGCCATTGTCCTGCTGGGAGAAATCGGTGATGCGTGCTTCACAACCGACCCGCGCGTAGCCTTCAGGCGCGATGCCGACTTCCTCGCCATCGAGGATGCACACCACGCCGAAGCCTTCGCCCTTTTTCATGCAGCGCCCGATCATGTCGAGGTAACGCGCCTCGAAAATCTGCAAGTCGAGGATGCAACCGGGGAACAGCACGGTGTTCAACGGGAAAAGCGGCAAGCTCATAACCAATTCCTTAAACCGTCATCGACACCACCAACGGCAGCAACACCGCCGTGGCCACGCCCATCAGACTCATCGCCAGCGCCGCAAAGGCGCCGGTTTCCTCGCTTTCCTGCAACGCCACCGACGTACCCACCGCATGGGCCGCCAACCCCAGGGCCATGCCCCGGGCCTCAGGGCTATGGACACCCAGCTTCGTCAGAATGCTCGGGCCGAGGATCGCCCCGAGCACACCGGTGATCAACACAAACACCGCCGCCATCGCCGCGACACCGCCGATCTGCTCGGCCACCAGCATGGCGATCGGCGAGGTCACGGACTTGGGCGCCATGGTCATCAGAATCATGTGCTCGGCGCCGAACGCCCAACCCAACACCACCGCAGAGCCCGTGGCAAACACCCCGGCTATCACCAGCGTAGTAAAAATCGGCCAGAACAACTGCCGGATCCGTCGCAGGTTCAGATACAACGGCACCGCCAGGGCGACCGTGGCCGGGCCCAGCAGGATGCTGAGGATCTCGGTGCTCTTGCGGTACTCGGCATAGTCGATGCCGCAACCGACCAGCACGCCGATCAACAGCACCATCGACATCAACACCGGTTGCAGGAACACCCAGCGCGTCTTTTCGAACGCCGCCAGCACCAGTTGATAGGCACCCAGGGTAATGCCGATGCCGAACAGCGGATGGTGGATCACCGAAGCCCAGGCGCCCTGCCAATCGAGCATCATTGGCTGTCCTCCGAGGCGGCGATGTGACGTCGGGCCAGGCGCTGCATCAGCAACCCCGTCAACGCCACGGACAGCACCAGCGACAATGTCAACGCGCCGACGATGGCCCAGAAATCGGCGGCAATGGCCCGGGCATAGACCATCACGCCCACCGCGGGCGGCACCAGCAGCAATGGCAGATAACGCAGCAGGCTGCCAGCGGCCAGGTTCAACGGTTCGCTGACTTCGCCGCGCACCACCAGATAGCCCAGCAACAGCAGCAGGCCAACGATCGGCCCCGGCAGCACCGGCAAGAACAAATGATTGATCGCAGTGCCCAGCAATTGAAACAGCACCAGCCAGGTCAGGCCCCGTAGCAACATCCGCTCTCCCCCCTCACAAACACCATGAACCCCCTCCCCGTAGGAGCCGCGCAGAGCTGCGTAGGAGCTGCGTAGGAGCTGTCGAGTGCAACGAGGCTGCGATCTTTCCCCAGACACTTGAGTCTCAAGCGAAAGATCAAGATCAAGATCAAGATCAAAATCAAAAGATCGCAGCCTTCGGCAGCTCCTACAGGGAGTAACCAGATGACACATTTAAACACGCCCGCGCTATGAGCCGGCATTCGTAAAAAGCATGTTCGGTGACCTTACTTGCGCGCCATGTTGATCTACAGTGGTTCTCCGGGGACGCAGTTCCCCGCTCCAGAAAAAGTAAAACAGATGAACCCAAGGAGAGTCTCAATGCCCTACGTCCCCGTTGCAGCGCTCAAAGATTATGTCGGCAAGGAACTTGGACGTTCCGAATGGCTCACCATCGATCAGGACCGCATCAACCTGTTCGCCGAAGCCACTGGCGACTTTCAGTTCATCCACGTCGATCCGGTCAAGGCCGCGCAGACCCCGTTCGGCAGCACCATCGCCCACGGCTTCCTGTCGCTGTCGCTGATGCCCAAGCTGATGGAAGACATCCTGATCCTGCCCGAAGGCGTGAAGATGGTCGTCAACTACGGGCTGGACAGCGTGCGCTTCATCCAACCGGTGAAGGTCGATTCCAAGGTCCGACTCAAGGTCGACCTGGTGGAAGTCACCGAGAAAAAACCTGGCCAATGGCTGCTCAAGGCCACCGCCACGCTGGAAATCGAAGGTTCGGAAAAACCGGCCTACATCGCCGAGCCGCTGTCGCTCTGCTTCGTGTAAACCTGCGCGGTCGCGAAACCGTCCAGGCAGTTTCGCATCGCTTCTCCTAACGCGCATAGCTGCGGCATACTCGTGGCCTGATGACCTGGATCCCGTTATGCGCTTATTCGTCCCACTGACCCTGACCCTGCTGCTCACCGCCTGTGGCGACGGCGAATCGCCGCTGCCTCCCGACGCGCGCCTGCCCGACGGCGGACGCTATCGCGGCGACCTGGTGGATGGGCTGCTGCAAGGCCAGGGGCGCATCGACTACCCCAATGGCAGCTGGTACGCCGGGCAGTTCGACAAAGGCCAGTGGCACGGCACCGGGGAATGGCATGGCAGCAATGGCGAGGTCTATCGCGGCCAGTTCCAGCACGGCCTGTTCCACGGCCAGGGCAGCCTGACCACACCGACCAGCAGCTACACCGGCGGCTTCAAGCTGGGGCGACGGGACGGTGAAGGGACACTCCAGGAAAACGGCATGACCTACCGGGGCGAGTTCAAGGCCGACCGCTATTCCGGCCTCGGCCGCCTGGAACTCGACGACGGCAGCCAGTACCAGGGCCCATTCACCAACGGCAAGCCCAACGGCGAAGGCCAGCGCTTCGACGCCAGCGGCAACCAGTTCACCGGGCAGTTTGTCGACGGGCAACTGCAGGGCAAGGGCACCTTCAACAGCGCCGACGGCGATGTCTACATCGGCGGCTTCAAGAACAACCAACTCAACGGTCGCGGACGCTACGAAAATGCCGACGGCGACGTCTGGATCGGCCGGTTCAAGGAGGGTGCGCTGACCGGCAAGGGCGAATTGATCGGTGCCGACGGCAGCCACTACCTCGGTCAATTCAATGATTGGCGCTTTACCGGCGAGGGCCGCCTGAACCTGCCCGACGGCAGTTTTTACGTCGGTCAGTTCGAAAGCGACAGTTACCACGGGCGTGGCACTTTGGCGCTGACCGACGGCACCGTGCAAAGCGGCACCTGGGCCAACGGCCAACGGGTGCGCGACGCTGACGACAGGCTGCTGCCGGATGTGCTCGAACTCGGCTTGCTGGCCCAGGGCCGCCTGCTGGAGGATGCCCTGGCCAACATCCCGGCCTCGACGCCTGCGGTGGAGCTGTACAGCCTGACCCTGGGCGGCGACGGTAAACAAAGCGTGTTCCTGCGTGAATCAGACTATGTCGCCAATATGCTCACCAGCCGTTTCGGCGCGTTCGGGCAGATCCGCCTGGTCAACCACCGCGATCACCTCAGCGACCGGCCCATGGCCAGCCGCGAAAGCCTGCGCCGCGCTGCCGCCACGTTGGCCGAACGCAGCGGCCCGGAAGACCTGATCTTCATTTACCTGACCAGCCACGGCACCAGCGAGCACGAGCTGGTGCTCGACCAGCCACGCATGGAACTGGCCGACCTGCCCGCCGATGAACTGGCCGCGGTGCTGGCGCCATTGAAGAACCGCGACAAGATCGTGGTGATCTCGGCCTGCTATTCCGGCGGTTTCATCCCGGCGCTCAAGGATGAACGCACCCTGATCATGACCGCTTCACGGGCCGACCGAGTCTCCTTCGGCTGCTCCGAGGAAGCCAACTTCACCTATTTCGGCGATGCGCTGTTCGCCCAGGCATTGAACCAGACCGACAACCTGGAGCAGGCCTTCAAACGGGCCAAGGCCACCGTTGCCGAACGCGAACAGGCAGACAATTTCGAGGCGTCCGAACCGCAGATGTGGGCGCCCAGGACGGTCCTTTCCCACTGGCAACTGCTGCGCAAACAGCAGGCACGTAAAGCATTGCAAAGCACTGCATTGAACGACGAGGCCACAAAGAGCAACTAAGCTGAACCGTATCAAGGGGGAAACACTATGTACTTGACGCCTCAGCATGTTTTGCTCGCCGGTGCGACCGGGTTGACCGGGGAACACCTGTTGGACCGGCTGCTCAACGAGCCGACCATCACCCGGGTCCTGGCCCCCACCCGCCGGCCATTGGCCGAGCACACGCGCCTGGAAAATCCGGTCGGGGAACCGGCCCAGGTGCTGCCACAACTCAGTGGCCAGGTCGACATCGCCTTCTGCTGCCTCGGCACGACCATCAAGAAAGCCGGTTCCGAGCAAGCCTTCCGCGCGATAGACCTGGACCTGGTCGTGGCGTTTGCCAAGCGCGCCCGGGAACTGGGCGCACGCCACCTGGTGGTGGTCAGCGCGCTGGGGGCCGACGCCAAGTCATCGATCTTCTACAACCGGATCAAAGGTGAAATGGAGGCAGCACTCAAGGCCCAGGGCTGGCCGCAACTGACCATTTGCCGGCCTTCCCTGCTGCTGGGCGACCGGGCTGAACCGCGCCTGGCCGAGCAGCTGGCCGGTCCCTTGTCGAAACTGATCCCCGGCAAGTACCACGGCATCGAAGCCTGCCAACTGGCCCGCGCCATGTGGCGTCTGGCGCTGGAAGAGCAGGATGGGGTGCGGGTGGTGGAGTCGGATGAGTTGCGCAAGCTCGGCAAATGATTCTGCGGACGCCCTGTAGGAGCTGCCGAAGGCTGCGATCTTTTGATTTTGATCTTTCGCTTGCGACTCAAGTGGCTGGGGAAAGATCGCAGCCTCGTTGCACTCGACAGCTCCTACACAGCGCTCTACGTAGCTCCTGTGTAGCTCCTGTGTAGCTCCTGTGTAGCTCCTGTGTAGCTCCTGTGTAGCGTCCATGCGCAGCCCAGCGGGGTAAACTCCTTCGCCACGGGTTTTGGGCAGGTCAAGGTACTGTGGTGTTTGTTACAACCCGCCTGTGGCTTGAAACCCCACCCCTATCGCCGTAAACAACGACAACGGCAACAACAAGGTATCGAGCAGCGCACTGCCCGGCAGATCGAGACCCGGGTAACTCGGGGCCTCGGCACCAAAGCGGTCCTTGGCGCAGCAGCCACCGTTGAGGGCGTAAAGATCCAGGCGCGTGCCCGCGTACACCACCGGCGCGCCGGGCTTGGCGGCGTCGAGGGTGCGGACGGTGGCGCAGCCGCTCAGTTGCAGCGCCAGCAGCACGATCAGCAGCTTATTCATCACTGCTCAAATGATGCTCGCCCCAACGCGGCAACATGTCCTGGGGGATGTTCAGCAGATTGAGGATCCGGGCGACGACAAAATCGATCAGGTCGTCGATGGTCTGCGGCTGGTGATAGAAACCCGGCGAGGCCGGCAGGATGGTCACGCCCATGTTCGACAGCTTGAGCATGTGCTCCAGGTGAATGCTCGAATACGGCGCTTCCCGCGGCACCAGGATCAACTGCCGGCGCTCCTTGAGCGTCACGTCCGCCGCCCGTTCGATCAGGTTGTTGCAGGCCCCGGTGGCAATCGCCGACAGCGTCCCGGTGGAACACGGCACCACCACCATGGCGGCCGGTGCGCCGGAGCCCGAGGCCACCGGCGACATCCAGTCTTCCTTGCCATACACGCGAATCTGCCCCGCCGCCGCACCGGTGTATTCAGTGAGGAAGGCCTGCATCATCTGGGTCTTGGCCGGCAGGGTCACGTCGGTCTCGGTGGCCATCACCAGTTGCGCGGCCTTGGAGATGAGGAAATGCACCTCGCGGTCTTCGCGCACCAGGCAATCGAGCAGGCGCAAGCCGTACTGGGCGCCGGAAGCCCCGGTCATCGCCAGCGTGATGCGTTCCGGACCATTGCTCATTTCAGGGCCTCGGCCAGTTTGCCGTGCAGGCCGCCGAAGCCGCCGTTGCTCATGATCACCACGTGAGTGCCGGGCTGGGCCTGGCTCTTCACGCGTTCGATGATGCCTTCCAGGGAATCGCTGACAATCGACGGCACCGTGCACAGCGCCGCAGTGGCGCCCAGGTCCCAACCGAGGTTGGCCGGTGCGTACCAGATCACCTGGTCGGCATCGACCACGCTTTCCGGCAGGCCATCACGGTGCGCACCGAGCTTCATGGAATTGGAACGCGGCTCGATGATCGCAATCAGCGGCGCATCACCGATGCGCTTGCGCAACCCGTCGAGGGTGGTGGCGATGGCGGTCGGGTGGTGGGCGAAGTCGTCATAGATGGTGATGCCGTTCACCTCGGCGACTTTCTCCATGCGCCGCTTCACGCTCTTGAACGCGCTCAACGCAGCAATGCCCATGGCCGGCACCACGCCGACATGCCGGGCCGCCGCCAGGGTCGCCAGGGCGTTGGCGACGTTGTGCTGGCCAGTCATGTCCCAGTCGACCACGCCCTGGGAGTGGCCTTCGAACATGACTTCGAATTGCGAGCCGTCATCCTTGAGCAACTTCACCTGCCACTGCCCGCCAGCGCCGGTGGTTTGCACCGGGGTCCAGCAGCCCATGTCGATCACCCGCTGCAATGCCGGCTCGGTGGTCGGATGGATGATCAGGCCTTCACTGGGGATGGTGCGCACCAAATGGTGGAACTGCCGCTCGATGGCCGGCAGATCGGGGAAGATGTCGGCATGATCGAACTCAAGGTTGTTGAGAATCGCCGTGCGCGGACGGTAGTGGACGAATTTCGAGCGCTTGTCGAAAAACGCGCTGTCGTACTCGTCGGCCTCGATCACGAAGAACGGCGTGCCACCCAGGCGCGCCGACACCGAGAAGTTCTGCGGCACGCCACCGATCAAAAAGCCCGGGCTCATGCCCGCATGCTCCAGCACCCAGGCGAGCATGCTGCTGGTGGTGGTCTTGCCGTGGGTGCCGGCCACAGCCAGGACCCAGCGGCCCTGCAACACGTGATCGGCCAGCCACTGCGGCCCGGACACGTACGGCAGGCCTTTGTTGAGCACGTACTCCACCGCCGGGTTGCCACGGGACATGGCGTTGCCGATGACCACCAGGTCTGGCGCCGGGTCCAGTTGCGCCGGGTCGTAGCCTTGGGTCAGCTCGATGCCCTGGGCTTCCAGCTGCGTGCTCATCGGCGGGTAGACGTTGGCGTCGGAGCCGGTCACGTGATGGCCCAGCTCCTTGGCCAGGACCGCCATCGAACCCATGAAAGTGCCGCAAATACCGAGAATATGGATGTGCATAGTCGACCTCGTAAAACATGGCCGCAGGTTAGCCTAGGGAGGGGGAAATCGCACCTTGTGTTTGAACCTCGGCGCACAGGCGGCCTTCTGTGGGAGCAAGGCTTGCCCGCGATAGCGGTGGATCAGCTTGCGGCGATATTGAATGTGCCGACGTCATCGCGAGCAAGCCCGCTCCCACAAATGAATGTACAAGCTGGCTTTTGTGGCGAGGGGATAAATCCCCTCGCCACAAAGGCAGTCAGTGCTTTATCGGGCAATCGCGTGTTTACGCAGCTTTCGGTAAAGGGTATTGCGGCTGATCCCCAGTTGTTCCGCCGTGTGGGTCATGTGCCAGCGCTGGCGTTCCAGCGCATCGAGCAGCGCCAGGCGCTCGGCATCCTCCAGCGGTCGCTCCGCCACCGCTTCAACCAGCTCAACCGGGCGTTGGCGGATCATGGCCGGCAAATCCTCCAGGCCAATCCGCCCGCCGTCGCACAGCGCGGCGAGGGTGCGCAGCACATTGCGCAGTTGCCGCACGTTGCCCGGCCAGTCGAACCCCAGCAACGCCTGGCGCGCCGGTTCGTCGATAGACACCGTCTCGGTACCGCTCTCTTCTGCCAACAGAAAATCCAGCAACTGCGACTTGTCGCTGCGCTCGCGCAACGCCGGCAGGGGGATTTCCAGGCCGTTGAGGCGGTAGTACAAATCCTCGCGAAAACTGCCATCGCGCACCCGGTCGAGCAGCTGCCGGTGAGTGGCACTGATGATGCGCACGTTCACCGCCTCGGGCTCGCCGCCAATCGGCACCACCTGGCGATCCTCCAGCACCCGCAGCAAACGGGTCTGCAAGGCCAGGGGCATGTCGCCGATTTCATCGAGGAACAGCGTGCCGCCATCGGCCTGTTGCAGCTTGCCGCGCATGCCTTCCTTGCGCGCGCCGGTGAAGCTGCCGCCGCGATAACCGAACAGCTCGCTCTCGATCAGGCTTTCCGGGATGGCCGCGCAGTTGAGGGCGACGAAGTGCTTGCCGGCGCGCTGGCTGGCGTGGTGCACGGCCTTGGCGAACGCCTCTTTGCCGGAGCCGGTTTCGCCCTGAATCAGCAGCGGTACATCGCGCTCGAACACCCGCAGCGCCTTGCGAAAATGTTCCTGCAACGCCGCATCCCCCAGGCAGATGCCCGGCAGGCGCGCGGGCTCGATGGCCTTGAGCAGCGGCGCAACCGGCACCGGCACGCTACGGGGCTGCCCGCGCAGCACGGCGAACAAATGCCGGCCGTCACGGGTGCGCAATGGCCAGCTCGCACTGGCGTTTACACTCGCGCGGCCAAGCAATTCGTCCAACGAACAATCGAAAAAGTCTTCCACCCGCTGGCCCAACAAGCTGCCGCGAATATGCCCCAGCAGGTTCAGCGCGCTCTGGTTGACGGCGTTGATTCGTCCTTCGCCGTCGAACGCCATCAAACCTTCGCTGAACAGCCCCACGGACTCGGCCTGCAGATGGAAACGCAGCAGCCATTGATTGTCGAAGCAGCGCAGGAAATAGCAGCTCTCGATCATCTTCGCCGAGAGATTGACCAGGGCCATGGTGTGGAACTGGCTCTGGCGCGACACGTCCGGCCGGGCCGAAGACACGTCGAGCACCGCCAGCAGTTCGCCCTGGGGATCGAAGACCGGGCTGGCCGAGCAGGTCAGGCCGGTGTGGCGACCACGGAAATGTTCTTCCTGGTGAATGGTCAGGGCCTGGCGCTCCACCAGACAGGTGCCGATACCGTTGGTGCCTTCGCAGGCTTCGCTCCAGTCGGCGCCGAGCCAGAGGCCGGCCCGTTCGAAAATCTTCCGTTCGCTGGGGGCGGTGACGCAGTTGAGGATCACGCCCCGGGCGTCGGTCAGCAGCACCGCGTGGCCGGCGCCGGAGAGTTGCTGGTGCAGGCTGGTCATTTCATTGCCGGCAATGTGCAGCACTTGCTGCAGGCGTTCGCGGCTTTCCAGCACCCGGCCATGTTCGAGCACCGTCGGCGCCAGGTTCTGGGCCGGGTCGAGGTGATAGTCCTCGAGGCAGCGCAGCCAGGAACGGGCAATCGACGGATCGCTGCCAGGGCCCTGCAAATGGGCCTTGCCCTGGGTGACCGTCAGGACTTGCTGGGCATGGCGACTCAAATGGTTGCTGTGCATTTTCTTATTATTCTCCCGAAGGTGACGGCCTTGCTGGGGTAACGGTCGAATAGCTATCGCTGTCGGAACTCGCCCTGTAGGAGCTGTGTAGGAGCTGTGTAGGAGCTGTGTAGGAGCTGTGTAGGAGCTGTCGAGTGAAACGAGGCTGCGATCTTTTCACTGACAATTGAGTCGCGAGCGAAAGATCAAAAGATCGCAGCCTCGTTTCACTCGACAGCTCCTACAGGGCTTCTACAGGTTCCTACACAGCGCCTACCTGGTCGGCTTCGCATTGAGGCCCAGCATCCTCCAGCCCAACCGCCTTTGCAATGCTGGCGCGACCTGTCAGTCACAGACTGTCTCGCATCTGGCACAAACTGTCACACCCGCTGTATCGCAAGCGTCACACAACCCATCCGTTTGTCCGGCCAACTCCTCCTAAAGTCTTGATTTACGGGCCCTGCAAGGCAATGGCCCAACCTTTGCTCTAGGCTTAATTACCAGCGCTCAATTTTGCGCGGCCCTCCCGTATAAGCACAAAAGCCAAGGAGAACTCATCATGCGTTACGCTCACCCCGGTACTGAAGGCGCTATCGTTTCGTTCAAGAGCAAATACGGTAACTACATCGGCGGCGAGTTCGTCGCGCCTGTCAAAGGTCAGTACTTCACCAACACTTCCCCGGTCAATGGCCAGCCCATTGCCGAGTTCCCGCGCTCCACGGCCGAAGACATCGAAAAAGCCCTGGACGCCGCCCACGCTGCCGCTGATGCCTGGGGCGCCACCTCGGCCCAAGCCCGTTCGCTAGTCCTGCTGAAAATCGCCGACCGCATCGAAGCCAACCTTGAAGTGCTGGCGATCACCGAGTCCTGGGACAACGGCAAGGCCGTGCGCGAAACCCTCAACGCCGACATTCCCCTGGCCGCCGACCACTTCCGCTACTTCGCCGGTTGCCTGCGGGCCCAGGAAGGCAGCGCCGCCGAGATCGACGGCAACACCGTGGCCTACCACATCCATGAACCGCTGGGCGTGGTCGGGCAGATCATCCCGTGGAACTTCCCCCTGCTGATGGCCGCCTGGAAACTCGCCCCGGCCCTGGCCGCCGGTAACTGCGTGGTGCTCAAGCCGGCCGAGCAAACCCCACTGGGCATCTGTGTGCTCATGGAGCTGATCGGCGACCTGCTGCCACCTGGCGTGCTGAACGTGGTGCAAGGTTTCGGCAAAGAAGCCGGCGAAGCCCTCGCCACCAGCAAGCGCATCGCCAAGATCGCCTTCACCGGCTCCACCCCGGTGGGCTCGCACATCATGAAATGCGCTGCCGAGAACATCATCCCGTCGACCGTGGAACTGGGCGGCAAGTCGCCGAACATCTTCTTCGAAGACATCATGCAGGCCGAGCCGAGCTTCATTGAAAAGGCCGCCGAAGGCCTGGTGCTGGCGTTCTTCAACCAGGGTGAAGTCTGCACTTGCCCATCCCGCGCCCTGGTGCAGGAGTCGATCTACGACGAATTCATGCAAGTGGTGATGAAGAAAGTCCTGCAGATCAAACGCGGCGACCCGCTGGACACCGAGACCATGGTCGGCGCCCAGGCGTCCGAGCAGCAATTCGACAAGATTCTTTCGTACCTGGAAATCGCCAAGGGCGAAGGCGCCGAGCTGCTGACCGGTGGCAAGGTGGAAAAACTCGAGGGCAACCTGGCGACCGGGTATTACATCCAGCCGACCCTGCTCAAGGGCACCAACAAAATGCGCGTGTTCCAGGAAGAAATCTTCGGCCCAGTGGTGAGCATCACCACTTTCAAGGACGAAGCCGAAGCCCTGGCGATCGCCAACGACACCGAGTTCGGCCTCGGCGCCGGCCTCTGGACCCGCGACATCAACCGCGCCTACCGCATGGGCCGGGCGATCAAGGCCGGGCGCGTGTGGACCAACTGCTACCACCTGTACCCGGCGCACGCCGCGTTCGGTGGCTACAAGAAGTCCGGCGTGGGTCGTGAGACGCACAAGATGATGCTCGATCACTATCAGCAGACCAAAAACCTGCTGGTGAGCTACGACATCAATCCGTTGGGGTTCTTCTAAGCCCTTGGGGCCAGGCAGGTCATTCTGCCTGGCCCTTTAGATTGCCTTCGTCGGATCGCCGCCCGGAGCCGGCTCGCCCCCACAGGATTCAGGGTCATACGCTCCCACAGGGGACTGCGCTAAATCGGCGATCAGGTTGGCCAAAAAACAATAAAAACAGGTAAACCCTTATGCCAAGCGATCATGCAAACACGCAATCGGCAACGTCATCGGTCGACTTCGAAAAAGTCGGCTCCGAATATTTCCAACAACGCGAACTGAAAAAAGGCGCGGCAGGCTGGGTCCTGCTGGTGGGCCTGGGCGTGGCGTACGTCATTTCCGGCGACTACGCCGGCTGGAACTTCGGCCTGGCCCAAGGTGGCTGGGGCGGGATGTTCCTCGCCACGCTGCTGATGGCCGCGATGTACCTGTGCATGTGCTTTTCCCTCGCCGAGCTGTCCTCGATGATTCCCACCGCAGGCGGCGGCTATGGCTTTGCCCGTAGCGCATTCGGGCCCTGGGGCGGGTTTCTCACGGGCACGGCGATCCTGATCGAGTACGCAATCGCCCCGGCGGCGATTGCGGTGTTCATCGGTGCGTATTGCCAATCGCTATTTGGCATTGGTGGCTGGATGATCTACCTGGCGTTCTACATCATCTTCATCGCCATCCACATATTCGGCGTGGGTGAAGCGCTCAAACTGATGTTCATCATCACCGCCGTCGCCGCCCTGGCACTGGGCGTGTTCCTGGTGGCGATGGTGCCGCATTTCGACGTCGCCAACCTGCTGGACATCCCGGTCACCGCAGCCACGGGCGCCAGCCCATTCCTGCCGTTCGGCTATGTCGGCGTGTGGGCGGCCATTCCGTATGCCATCTGGTTTTTCCTCGCCGTGGAAGGCGTGCCGCTGGCCGCTGAAGAAACCAAGAACCCCAAGCGCGACCTGCCGCGCGGCCTGATCGGTGCCATGCTGGTGCTGGTGGCCTTCGCCCTGCTGATCCTGGTGATAGGCCCGGGCGGCGCCGGCTCGAACGCGTTGATGGCCTCGGGCAACCCGCTGGTAGAAGCCCTGGCCAAGGCCTACGGTGGCTCGACCTGGATGGGCGGCTTCGTCAACCTCGTCGGCCTGGCCGGTTTGATCGCCAGTTTCTTCTCGATCATCTACGCCTATTCGCGGCAGATCTTTGCCTTGTCCCGTGCTGGGTACCTGCCGCGCAAACTCTCGGAAACCAATAAAAGCAAAGCGCCGGTCCTGGCGTTGGTCATTCCCGGCATCATCGGTTTCGGCCTGTCCTTGACCGGCCAGGGTGACCTGCTGATTCTGGTGGCGGTGTTTGGCGCGACCATTTCCTACGTGCTGATGATGGCCGCGCACATCACCCTGCGCATCCGTCGCCCCAAAATGGACCGGCCATACCGCACACCGGGCGGCATCTTCACCTCGGGCGTGGCCCTGGTGCTGGCGTGCATCGCCGTGGTGGCGGGCTTTTTGGTGGACCCACGGGTGGTCATCGGCGCCGCGATCATCTATGGAGTGTTAATTGCTTACTTTGCTTTCTACAGTCGGCATCACTTGGTAGCAGGCACGCCCGAAGAGGAATTCGCGGCCATTCAAAAAGCTGAAGAAGCCTTGCACTAAGTTGTAAAACGCCGAAAACCACGGCGCCGCCCAGCGGCGCCGTCACGGAGATCCTGTATGGCCAGTTTTGCACACACAGTCGGCGCCCAGACCTACCGCTTCGACAGCCTCAAAGACCTGATGGCCAAGGCCAGCCCGGCGCGTTCCGGGGACTTCCTGGCCGAGATCGCCGCCCTCAACGACGGCGAGCGCGTGGCTGCGCAAATGGCGCTGGCCGACCTGCCCCTCAGCCATTTCCTGCAAGAAATGCTGATTCCTTACGAGGTCGACGAAGTCACTCGACTGATCGTCGACACTCACGATAAACAAGCCTTCGCCACCGTCAGCCACCTCACGGTCGGCGGTTTTCGCGACTGGCTGCTCAGCGACGCCGCCGATGAACAGAGCCTGCGGGCACTGGCCCCCGGCCTGACGCCGGAAATGGTCGCCGCCGTGTCGAAGATCATGCGCGTGCAAGACCTGGTGCTGGTGGCGCAAAAGATCCGCGTGGTCACCAAGTTCCGCGGCACCCTCGGCCTGCGCGGGCGCCTGTCCACCCGCCTGCAACCCAACCACCCCACCGACGAACCCGCCGGCATCGCCGCGAGCATCCTCGACGGCCTGCTCTACGGCAACGGCGACGCCATGATCGGCATCAACCCGGCCACCGACAGCACCGCCTCGATCTGCGCCATGCTGGAAATGCTCGACGCCATCATCCAGCGCTACGACATTCCCACCCAAGGCTGCGTGCTGACCCACGTCACCACCTCCATCGAAGCGGCGAACCGGGGCGTGCCCCTGGACCTGGTGTTCCAGTCCATCGCCGGCACCGAAGCGGCCAACGCCAGTTTCGGCATCAGCCTGAGCGTCTTGAAAGAAGGCTACGACGCCGGGCTCAGCCTGAATCGCGGCACCTTGGGCAACAACCTGATGTATTTCGAAACCGGCCAGGGCAGCGCGCTGTCAGCCAACGCCCACCACGGCGTCGATCAACAGACCTGTGAGACGCGGGCCTACGCCGTGGCACGGCATTTCAACCCGTTTTTGGTGAACACGGTTGTAGGATTCATCGGCCCGGAATACCTGTACAACGGCAAACAGATCATCCGCGCCGGCCTCGAAGACCACTTCTGCGGCAAGCTTTTGGGCGTGCCGATGGGCTGCGACATCTGCTACACCAACCACGCCGAAGCCGACCAGGACGACATGGACACCCTGCTGACCCTGCTGGGCGTGGCCGGGATCAACTTCATCATGGGCATCCCCGGCTCCGACGACATCATGCTCAACTACCAGACCACCTCGTTCCACGACGCCCTCTACGCCCGCCAGACCCTGGGCCTGAAACCCGCGCCGGAATTCGAACTGTGGCTGGCGAACATGGGCATCTTCACCCAGGCCGATGGCCGGGTGCGGTTCGGCGACAACCTGCCACCGGCGTTTCGTCACGCATTAGCTCATTTGGGATGAGAGACCTGCCCATGGATAAAAAACCTGTCGACCCACAAAACCCTTGGCTGAGCCTGCGCAACCTCACGCCGGCGCGCATCGCCCTGGGCCGCACCGGCACCAGCCTGCCGACCCAGGCGCAACTGGACTTCCAATACGCTCACGCCCAGGCCCGCGATGCCGTGCACCTGGCGTTCGACCACCAGGGTATTCGCGCGCAACTGAGCGAGCGCGGCCGTGAAAGCCTGTTGCTCCACAGCGCGGCGGCCGACCGACACAGTTATCTACAGCGTCCGGACCTGGGCCGACGGCTCGACGACGCCTCCGCGCAGGTCCTGGAGGATTACGCGGCGGCCCACCCTGGCGGCGTGGATCTGGCCATCGTCGTGGCTGACGGCCTGTCGGCGCTGGCGGTGCATCGCCATACCTTGCCGTTCCTGGCCCGCCTGGAGGAACAGATCGCCGCCGACGGCTGGTCAGTGTCGCCCGTCGTCCTGGTGGAACAGGGCCGCGTCGCCGTGGCCGATGAAGTGGCGCAGCGGCTTGGCGCAAAAATGTCGGTGATTTTGATTGGCGAACGCCCCGGCCTCAGTTCCCCCGACAGCCTGGGGCTGTATTTCACCTACGCCCCCAAGGTCGGCCTGACCGATGCCTATCGCAACTGCATCTCCAATGTCCGCCTCGAAGGCCTGAGCTACGGCATGGCCGCCCACCGCCTGATCTACCTGATGCGCGAAGCCTGTCGCCGGCAGCTTTCGGGGGTCAATCTGAAGGACGAAGCCCAGGTAAACACTCTAGAGTCGGAAAACGGTGCCGATATGAAAGGTAATTTCCTACTGATGCCGCCCCGAAGCTGATCCGTTTATCCGATTGCGTTTTTGATCCGCTTTCAGGCAGCATCAAAAGCACGGCAGCGCGACGTTGTTGTCTGAATATATGTCGACCCTTGCAGACGAGACCTACCATGCGGATTATCCAAGCGACCCTGGAACACCTGGACCTGCTGACCCCATTGTTCGTCAAGTACCGGGAATTCTACGGTTCACTGCCCTACCCGGATTCGTCCCGAGCCTTCCTCGAAAAACGCCTGCGCCGCAAGGAATCGGTGATCTACCTGGCCTTGCCCGATGATGACGACAGCAGATTGCTGGGCTTCTGCCAGCTCTACCCAAGCTTCTCGTCGCTGTCGCTCAAGCGCGTATGGATCCTCAACGACATCTACGTCGCCGAAGACGCCCGCCGCCAACTGGTGGCCGACAACCTGATCCGCACCGCGAAAAAAATGGCCAAGGAAACCAACGCCGTACGTATGCGCGTCTCCACCAGCAGCAACAACGACGTGGCGCAGAAGACCTACGAGTCGATTGGGTTCAAGGAAGACACCGAGTTCAAGAACTACGTGTTGCCGATCAGCGAAGAACTCTGAGCCGCTCAGAGGGGAAGCAGTCCATGGATATATGTGACAGACATATCCATGGGAGATAGATCTGTGGGAGCAAAGCTTGCTCGCGATAGCGGTCCGTCAGGCAACATCAATACTGACTGCCCCACCGCCATCGCGAGCAAGCCCGCCCCCACAGGGTGCTTCACCGCCCACAAAACCACCGAAATCCCCCGCTACAAACTCAACACGCACTTCACAATCCGCGCCGTATAATGCCGGTCTTCCCGGCTTGTAAGAAAAAGCTACACACTCTGTAGCCATACTCAAAGCCAGACCCAAAGCCTGCCGAGTCGGGCCACCACAGGTGTTATGCATGGATTTCAACCCCCTCGACCTCATTCTGCATCTCGACGTCTACCTCGACATGCTGGTGACCAACTACGGGACGTGGATCTACGCCATCCTGTTCCTGGTGATCTTCTGTGAAACCGGCCTGGTGGTCACACCCTTCCTGCCGGGCGACTCGCTGCTGTTCATCGCCGGCGCCGTCGCCGCTGGTGGCGCCATGGACCCAGTCCTGCTGGGCGGCCTGCTGATGCTCGCGGCCATCCTCGGCGACAGCACCAACTACCTCATCGGCCGCACCGCCGGCGAAAAACTGTTCAGCAACCCCAACTCGAAAATCTTCCGCCGCGACTACCTGCAGCAAACCCACGACTTCTACGACAAACACGGCGGCAAAACCGTGACCCTGGCGCGCTTTCTGCCGATCATCCGCACCTTCGCGCCCTTCGTCGCCGGCGTCGGTAAAATGCCTTACGCACGCTTCTTCGGCTTCAGCGTCCTCGGCACGATCCTCTGGGTCGGCGGCCTGGTGACACTCGGCTTCTTCTTCGGCAACGTGCCGTTCATCAAGCAGAACCTGTCGCTGCTGGTCGTCGGCATCATCCTGCTGTCGCTGCTGCCGATGATCATCAGCCTGGTGCGCAGCAAACTGAACCAGCGCACCTCAAAAACCCAACCGCGCTGATCGCCCATGTGGTCCCTGAGCAACTGGCGCCGCCAACGCACCCTCGCCAAACACCCCGTGGCCGAGGACACCTGGCAGCGTGTGCGCCAACAATTGAGCTTCCTCGACGGCATCAGCGCCGTCGAGGACCAATGGCTGCGGGAAGCCTGCGTACTGTTCCTGCACGATAAACACCTCACCGCCCTGCCCGGCGTCGAACTGCACCAGGAACAACGCCTGCTGCTCGCCGCCCAGGCCCAATTGCCGCTGATGCACCTGGGCGAACTGAACTGGTACCAGGGCTTCCACGAAATCGTCCTCTACCCCGACGACTTCCTCAGCCCCCAGCGCTACCGCGACGCCAGCGGCATCGAGCACGAGTGGGACGGCGAACACAGCGGCGAAGCCTGGCCCCAAGGCCCGATCATCCTGGCCTGGGACGGCGTGATGGCCAGCGGCGGCTGGGACGGCTACAACCTGGTGATCCACGAACTGGCGCACAAACTCGACATGCTCAACGGCGACGCCAACGGCCTGCCCCCCCTGCACGCCGACATGCGCGTCAGCGACTGGGCCGACGCCATGCAACAAGCCTTCGACGACCTCGACCGCCAACTCGACCACAACCCCGACGCACAAACCCTCATCGCCCCCTACGCCGCGGAAAACCCGGCGGAGTTCTTTGCCGTCACCAGCGAATACTTCTTCAGCGCCCCAGACCTGCTGCACCAGGCCTATCCAAAGGTCTACGAACAGCTCAAGGCCTTCTACCGCCAGGATCCATTGGCCCGACTGCGGCAACTTCAAGCCGAAGATCCGGTCTATCAGGCGTCATACTAAGGTCTCTACGACCCTGGTAACGTGGCAACAGCGGCTGAATATGCCTATAATCGCCGCCACTTTTTGGTCAATCCGACCAGTCATTTGGTCAACTAACGGGGGCACCGCCCAATGAGCTACAGCAAGATTCCGGCTGGCAAAGACCTGCCGAACGACATCTACGTCGCGATCGAAATCCCGGCCAACCACGCCCCGATCAAATACGAAATCGACAAAGACAGCGATTGCCTGTTCGTTGACCGTTTCATGGCCACCCCCATGTTCTACCCGGCCAACTACGGTTACATCCCCAACACCCTGGCCGACGACGGCGACCCCCTCGACGTGCTGGTCGTGACCCCTTACCCAGTGGCCCCAGGCTCGGTCATCCGCGCCCGTCCAGTCGGCATCCTGAACATGACCGACGACGGCGGCGGCGATGCCAAAGTCATCGCAGTGCCACACGACAAACTGTCGCAACTGTACGTCGACGTGAAGGAATACACCGACCTGCCACCACTGCTGATCCAGCAGATCGAGCACTTCTTCGCGAACTACAAAGATCTCGAAAAAGGCAAGTGGGTCAAGATCGAAGGTTGGGCCGGTGCAGACGCCGCCCGCGAAGCGATCACCAAGTCGGTTGCCGCCTACAAAGGCTGAAACAAACTTGATAAAGAACCCCGGTTTGCCCCGGGGTTTTTTTATGTCTTAATGGTTCCCAATACGAAACCGTATTAACACTGTGTAACCACGTTTAGCCCGCGCCTTTCAAATCCTGCAAACGGAAAGATTGTCTTATATATTTGAACGACATGTTTATTGCCGAAAACACCTTCGTCTCTAAACTTTTCGTTTATGAAAATACTTTCCAGTGGCGACCGCTTCAGAGCCCTTCTAAAAGAAGCCAATATTCGATCCGCCGACTTCGCGAAGCTGTACGGCGTGAAATCCCAGCACGTGAACAACTGGTTCAACCGTGGCATCCCGCCGGGGCGCATCTACAGCATCGCCAGCCTGCTGACCGTCAGCCCGGAATGGCTCGCCACCGGCCAAGGCCCGCAAACCCCATTGGGCCTCGGCCCCGGCACCACCTACGAGGCGGCCGAAAACGATGGCGTCTACAGCGTGGCGGAACCCACGGACATCGAACTGCCTTTCTACAAGGAAGCCCCCATCGCCCCCGGCGAAACCAAAACCCACATCGTCGAAATCCCCGACCAATCCATCCGCCTGCCCCGCAGCCACCTCGAATCCCTGGAAATAAACCCCAGCGACGCCATCTGCATCACCATGGTCGGCGACAGCATGGCCGAACGCATCGCCGACGGCTCCACCCTCGCCATCGACCGCGGCCTGACCCAAATCGTCGACGGCCAGATCTACGCCCTTGAGCATGACGGGATGCTGCGCATCAAATACCTCCACCGAATCCCCGGCAACCGACTGCGCCTGCGCAGCCACAACAGCGCTGCGTATCCCGACGAGGTCTTCAGCGCCGAACAAATCGACGCGCAACACATCCACGTGATTGGCTGGGTGTTCTGGTGGTCAACCCTCAACAAACAGAGACCGCCGGTGTTCGACTAACCCACCCGAACGGACAGACAAGCAAAGCTCCTTGCGCTGAGGAGCCTTTGTGACAGCAAGCTTTTGTGGCGAGGGAGCTTGCTCCCGCTGGGCTGCGCAGCAGCCCCCTGCTTTCCCCCTGAATCACCCTAACCCAATGATTCCACACCACTTACCACTGGGCTTCTGAACCAAACCCGCGTATCCTCCGCCCCACATTTGCGAGCCCACGCCTCGCACCGACAAGGCAGATCACTTTCTGACCAAGTCCCACAGCCGGCCGCAAGAGCCGGATGTACGTTTTGAAGGCTGGTAAGGTTTGTCAAAAACGAGCTGAATCAGTCAACGAGAAGCCGGCCATAAGCCGGCTTTTTAATGTCTGAGCTTTATCCATCCCCCCGTCCAAAATCCCGCCTGATGACCAAACAAAGTCGCGCGTAAGCATCTCCGTGCTCGACAGCAAAGGTCATCGAACACCGTATGATTCCCAAACGCCACCAGAAGAGAATATTCTGACGACATATTGCGCTGCGTCCTACAGCGAAACGGGAACCCTACGGATAGCCCCCGCCATGTCCTCTTCACCTATCAGCAATCAATCCAATCCGCCCTGGAGCCGTGACGAACTCGTCCTAGCCCTGAACCTGTACCTTCTTCACCGCAATGGTTTACCCGGAGTGAATCATCCGGAAGTCCGAGCCCTATCACAGAGCCTTAATCTCATTGGCACCGCTACAGGTGTGAGCAAGAACCAGAGTTTTCGTAACACCAATGGTGTCTGCATGAAGCTCAACAATTTCCGTCGTTGGGATCCGAGCTACACCCACACTGGTCGCACAGGTCTTGCAAAAGGAAATAAGGACGAGGAATTGGTATGGCTGGAGTTTGCTAATAATCCCGAGCGTCTGGCCGAAGTCGTAGCAGCCATCAAGGCGAACGTCGGAACCACTTCTTCTACTACGCCAATGGATCTAAGTGCGGAGGAAGAACCGGGCTTCTTCGAAGCAGAGGAAGGAAAAGTGCTAACTCGCGTGCACCGTGTACGGGAAAGGGACAAAAAACTCGTAAAACGAAAAAAGGACGAAGCCCTCAAGAAGCACGGTGTGCTCCAGTGCGAAGCCTGTGATTTCAACTTCAGCAAAACATATGGCCCGGACATCGAAGGTGTTATCGATGTGCACCACACTAAGCCACTGCATACGCTCCAACCTGGCGATAAAACCAAACTCGCGGACCTCGCATTGTTATGTGCCAATTGCCATCGAGTGGTGCATTCACGCCGTAAGTGGCTGAGTGTCGCAGAGGTCAAGGACCGCTACCAAGCAGCCAAAAACACAGCCTGAACTGGCTCGGCTGCTAAGGGCAAATCGGTGAAAAGCCCACTACGCCAAAAGAAAACTCCTACAATCCATCCCTAGATTTCTGACGTGGCTGTTGGTCACGTTTCTGGCGGCAAACGAGAGGCAGCCTGTGAGCAAGGCAGATGGCACACCCAAACAATTAATCGACGTGGAAAATCTTGCAGCGTCCCTTCAGCGCTTTGCAGATGATCGCGACTGGCAGCAATTCCACTCCCCCAAAAACCTTCTCCTAGCGCTGACAGGCGAGGTGGGCGAGCTGTGCGAAGTATTCCAATGGATGAACGAAGCCGATTCACTGGCTGCCGCTAAGCATCCGACGACCGCCCAATCCGTGAAGGACGAGTTAGCCGACGTGCTCATGTACTTGGTTCGCCTGAGTAGCGTGCTTGGCGTCGATCTCAACGAAGCGGTCACGAGCAAGCTTGCTCTGAACGGCCAGAAATACCCCGTCGACAAAGCCAAAAGCACCAGCAAAAAGTACGACCAACTCTGACCTTCAGTGCTCTAAGGATCTCTTGTGATCGTTTACGCAGCGACCAAACAGCAATTCCTGAAAGACAACGATAACGACGATATTGAAGAAGTAATCCTGCGGCACTTCAAAGAGGCCACCGGTAAGAAGGTGGGCGCATCAGAGATCAGGTCGTGGCAGGGATCCTTGACCTACATGGCCAAGGTACTTCGAGATGATGACCTGCCTAGCAATGCTGGCCTGGCTATTGAGCTGCACATCCCTCAGTCCTCGAAGCGCATCGACTTTTTGCTCACAGGTCGTGATGAGAACCAAGCCAAAAAAGCCGTATTGATCGAACTGAAGCAATGGAGCAAGGCGAGCGCAACCAGCAAGGACGCAATTGTCAAAACCGCCTTAGGTGGCGGTCTCGTTGAAACCATTCACCCGTCCTACCAGGTATGGTCGTACGCAGCGCTACTGGAAGGCTTCAACGAAGCGGTATATGACAAAAGCATCGAAATTCGCCCCTGCGCCTATCTGCATAACTACGTCAGTGATGGCGTCATCGACTCCGCTCACTACCAAGCCCATACCAGTAAAGCTCCATTGTTCCTCAAAGGCCCCGAGGAACTGACCAAGCTACGGACCTTCCTGAAAAAACACATTACCCACGGCGATAACAAGGAGGTTCTCTACGAACTCTCCAACGGAAAAATTCGGCCATCCAAAGCGTTAGCCGAGGCGCTTGGCGGGCTCATGAAAGGCAAACCAGAGTTCGTATTGATTGACGACCAAAAGGAAATATTCGAGTCAGCGCTTGTTGCGGCGAGTGAAGCGTCCATAGCAGCGCCAAAGGTGCTAATCATCGAGGGCGGCCCTGGAACCGGAAAAACCGTTTTAGCAATTAACTTGCTGGTAAGACTCACCGGGTTAAAGTTACTGAGCAAATACGTCTCGAAAAACGCCGCACCACGCAAGGTCTACGAAAGCAAACTGGTCGGTACGATCAAGCGTAGTCATTTTTCTAATTTCTTTTCCGGCTCGGGTGCGTTTATCGAAACCGAGCCCAACACGTTCGACGCACTCATCGTTGACGAAGCTCACAGACTCAACGAGAAAAGCGGTCTTTATGGAAACCTGGGCGAGAACCAAATCAAGGAATTGATCAACTCAGCGAAATGCTCGATTTTCTTCATCGACGAAGATCAACGCGTGACTTTGAGCGACATTGGTAGCAAACAGGCTATTCGTACCTTTGCGAAATCCAAAGGCGCAACCGTGGAGGAATACATACTATCCTCCCAGTTCCGTTGCAGCGGCTCTGACGGTTATCTCGCGTGGTTGGATGACATACTGGCTATTCGACCGACCGCAAATCCGCTACTCGATACTAGCGAGTACGAATTCAAAGTGTTCAACACCCCGCAGGCAATGCACGCGGCCATTGAGCAGAAAAACCACGGAAACAAAGCTCGCGTAGTCGCGGGTTACTGCTGGCCTTGGCTCAGCAAAAAGGATCCCCAGGCGTCCGATATCGTGATTGGCGATGATTATGCGCGCCAATGGAACCTGGATCAGGACGGCAGTTTGTGGATCATTGCGGAAAACTCCATTGAACAGGTCGGTTGCATCCACACCTGCCAGGGGCTGGAAGTCGACTATATAGGCGTAATCATCGGGCCAGATTTGATCGTTCGTGACGGGCAAGTACTCACATCGCCGCATAAGCGTGACAAGCACGACAAATCGATTCGTGGCTGGAAGAAGCTGATGAAAGAGCAGCCTGATTTCGCGCAGAAAGAGACGGACCTGATCATCAAAAACACCTACCGAACACTGATGACCCGTGGGATGAAAGGGTGCTATCTCTACTGTACTGATCAGGAGACGGCACAGTATTTTGAGAGTCGGCTTGCCGAGTACAGCAACGACTGACGATCTGAGTCAAGACGTCAGACCGGCGTTACCAACAGCGGATCACGGCACCGTAATAGACCAAGTCTGCTGGACTGGTTAACATTGGCGCGCCGAAACGCACCCAAGCAGGTGCGTCTCTCAGAGGTGGCCTCCTGAGACTGATGATGGCGGGCGCTGTTCTAGGGGTTATAGGTCCTACGGGCTTCATTGCAGGTTTTGTAATTTCAGAAATCATCTCCCATCTATCAAATCTCAAAATGGAGGATTTTCATATGGTCAAGAAGGTCATACACGAGGTAATGGCATACGTAAAACGCTTCACGAGCCGCATCATCGCGTCTCTGGAGGCCCACCTCCCTTCCAGGCGAAGCCTGCTGAAGAGCTTGTGAAATTCAAGCGAAAAGGAATCTGAGAAATCGCTTTATCGGGTAACAGTACCGAGCCGAATTTGACATGGCGAAGGTCAACAGGGTGCGGCCCTGCACAATTCTGAGTGCTCATCGTTCCGGCTCTCGGGCACAAAAAAGGTCTTGCCAAGCAAGACCTTTTTTCATACCCGGGGTAAGCGCGGTCCCTCGTTACCTCACCTCAACAATATCCAAAGCCCGATTCGCCAGCAGTTCACTCACCTCAATCACCTGCAAGATCCCCATCGCAACACGCCGTCGCGATCCCTCAAGGTCAAACGCCAGATCACTGATCATGGCATTCGCCGAAGCCAGGTTTTCGCTGAGGTTGGCAAGCAGACATTCCGAATCAACATCCGGTGCGATACGGAAGATGGTGTTGGGTTTGTCAGACGTTTCGCTCTTCGGCGTAGGCTTCAGATAAAAATCCAAAGCCCGATCAGCAGCATCATCGAGTTTCTTGTTACGAGCCGACTGAACGCGGGACACGGTTTCGTCGGTAGCTGGCGGGTTCGGTGTAATTTTAGCCATGGTAAAGCTCCTAGAGTCTGTTGGAGCTACCACCGTTCGCTGCGAAACGAAGTTGGGGTGGCAGCTGTACGCGGGTTCGCAGACCGGGACTCTAGGGACCGGCAGACCCGAGGGTCTCCCACGCACAGCCACCTCTGACGAAATCACAGACATGGGCGATCTGCTTTCGAAGGTGATGTTGTGCGCCTATAGAGTCCGGGCTGCGAAACCCGATCACTGATGAGCAGTGACGGATTCAAACTACCGAGCGGACCCAAGGCGCACAAGCCGGCGGATTCTGGCGTAGTTGTAGGCAATGGCGCAAGACGGCGTCAGCCCCTCCCAAATCCCACGCGCCTCAATAAACACCGCGTCGCCTCACACCAACCTATTCAAACAAACCACCTTCGGCTGAGTCACCGCCATCCCTATTCGGTTCAACGATAACGGACCCAGACACCCAACAGTGACAGCCCCCAGAGCAAAACTCCCGACGCCATGAAGAGGTAATTCCATAAGGTAAAACGCGAATCGCTCGACGCTTGAGGATCATTGGCGGCGAAGTTGATCATCGGTTGGCTTTGGCTCACCACATAGGCCCGCAGTGGAATCGCCAGCAGTAACCAACCGGCCAGAAATGCAAAGCCATCGACGCGCTTCGCCACTGCATTTAATAGGCTGGCACCGACCGTCAGCACCACGTATACGGTTGCCCACTGTTCATAATCCCACTCAAATGTACGACCACTGCCGCGGATTTTCTCATTCGCACGCCGATACAGTTGGTGAATGAAAAATATGCACAACAGGCCACGCGCCCACGGCCAGATATCTGCCTGGGTGGATTGCTTGTACAGGCTCCAGTTTTTGTATGACCAGTAATAGAAATAGAAGCCAAACGTCAGAATCGCCAGTGTCAGAAGCTTTGCTGGCGACACCACATAAAACTCGGATGGCTGTTCAACAATGGTCTCCAGTTGAGCCAAAGGTGGTGCGTAAAAATTTTCGGACACGGCAACTTCCTTGATAAGAGAGGACAGATAAGGCTAACGACCTGCCGGGCGAAATATTGAGGGCCATCATCACAATCGATCATGTGTCCTGGCTGGCCGCTGTCGGGCGACCGACCACAAAAAAAGGCCTTGCCATGCAAGACCTTTTTTTCATACTCGGGGTAAGCGCGGCCCCTTGTTACCTCACCTCAACAATATCCAAAGCCCGATTCGCCAACAGTTCACTCACCTCAATCACCTGCAAGATCCCCAACGCAAAATGCCGTCGTGATCCCTCAAGACCAAACGCCAAATCACTGATCATGGCATTCGCCGAAGCCAGGTTTTCACTGAGATTGGCCAGCAGACATTCCGAATCAACATCCGGTGCGATACGGAAGATGGTGTTGGGTTTGTCAGACGTTTCTTCCTTCGGCGTAGGCTTCAGGTAGTAATCCAACGCCCGGTTCGCAGCGTCATCAAGCTTGTTGTTACGAGCAGACTGAGCGCGAGATACATGCTCATCTGTGGTCGGAGGGTTCGGTGTAATTTTTGCCATCGACTTAGGTTCCTTAAGTGATGCTGCAACCACCTCGCGACTAAACGAGAGGGCGGCAGCTGTGCGCAGGTTAGTCGACCGGTGAACCTAAGAATCCCGGCGCGCCCGGGGGCGCCCTGCGCACAGCCACCATCAATACAGGAACAGCACAGCCTGTCCGACGGGACTTGGTACGCCTTAGGTTGAGACGGGCGACTAAACCCGATCACTGATACTCAGTGACAAGACTCAAACTACCGACGCCCTCCAAGACGCACAAGCCGGCGGATTCTGGCGTAGTTGTAGGCAATGGCGCAAGGCAATGTCGGTCGTGGCTGGTCTCGTGGAGACACGATAAACAGCTGGCCGAAATGTTGGCTGACACACCGCTATCGCGAGCAAGCTCGCTCCCACAGAGGGGCTTGTGCACATACGTCGCAGGGAAATGCATTCGCAACCGGCTGCATCCTTGCAGCCAGTCGCGAAGAGGGTTACGACGCGTTGTTCAATGGGGCTTGCGAGCAACGTCGCAATGAATCAGGCGGGATATCTCGATCATATCCACGACGGTTTTGTCATCGACCGCAAACCCGCTGCCTGAAACCCCGGCGTTGCTGTTACTTGAGGGTGACGTCGAGCATCGGCGGGATGTAACCGTAGTCGTACTCGCCCACCACGAACGTCTGCAGCCCTTTTATTTTCATGCCCACCGTTGGCGCCTCGGTGCCACCGACACGAATCTGCGTGCCGGTTTCGTCGGTCGGTACGCTGTCGATGAAGGAGGTCACCAGGCCGTTTGGCATTACATAGTGCGAGTAGGTCTGGAATGGCTGCGAGGACGGGTTGCCCAGCACCAGGCCGGAACCGTTCAGCGGCACGTAAGGGCCGAACAGCGAGTCCGCGACGAAACCGTACACCCCGTCCGGCCCGGTTACACCGTCGGCATAGGTGAAGGTATGGCTAATCGTGAACAGGTAGTACTTGCCATCCTGGAACACGAAGTGCGGGCGCTCGGTCTGGTCGTTTACCCCGACGGCGGTCAGCAGCGGCGGCAACATTTCCCAGTCGTCACCGTCCGCGTCGCGGGCCACGGCAATGCCGACACAGGCGGTCTGGAAGCGCGAGTTGCCGACATCTTCATAACCCGGCGGCACATCGCCGATTTCTGCCTCTCCCACTTTGTGCGAGCCGCGCTCACCGGCCACGTTACCCTCGAACAGCATGTAGAGCTTGCCGTCTTTCGGGTCGCGGAATGGCCATGGGTCGCGGAAACCCCAGAACGCGTTTTGTGCTTCGGTCTGGTACATATTGCCGTCGGCCTCGAACAGCGGCTTGACCTTCTCGAAGCCGACCATGCTGACACCGTGTTCAGTGGTCACCACCCGACCACGCACCTTGACGATGGTCGCGCCTGGGGTGACGGCGGTGTAATACAGGTCCACTTCACCTCGGTCGTTCAACAGGATCGGCGTACCGGCCCATTCGCGAGCGGTCGGCGAAACGCCTTCGGCCATCACACGGCCACCGAATTCCCAGTTCTTGCCGGTACGCGAAAACCAGTAGTACATCTTTGCCCGACCGTGACGATCGTTCCAATCGCGGAGGATGTCGTAGTTACCGTCCTCGTCGAGGTACTGCGGGTCGTTTGGATGACGATCGGCCGTCAGGGTGAAGATCACCGACCAGCCATCGACGGACGTCACGTTACCGTCCAAGTCGCGCAGGGGCATGGTGTCCCAGATGAACACGTCGTTGTTCAGTACCGGGAAATCCGCGCTGACCAGTGGCTGGGTGGTGGTGGGGTCATCCGCCCGGACTTTCAACGCATCAGCGCGGGTCCAGAGGCTGGGTTGATGGGGGGTTACCCCGAATTTTTCAGTGGTGGTTTTCATAGGTTATTGCCTCGTCCATGAATGGATTCAAATAAATAGTGATTTAGAAATACTGTATGTACATACAGTGAAGCCACCTTATAGAGGCTTATGCATGTGGGTCAAGCATAAAAATGCATTTGTGCATAATTTGGTTTTTTCTTGAGGCTGATACGTTTCAGCCGTGAACGTTTGCAGAAGTTAGTTCTTGGGTAGATCGACGACGTTGCCTGCACGGTCGGTGCTCTGAATGCAGCTCGGTGGAAAGCGCGCGTAATGGGGCAACGGGCGGAAGCAATGCATAGAGGGATTGGTCAACTGAGCCTGCGCGTTCTGCGCAAAGGCCAATGCAGGGTGGGGAGCCACACGGGGTTTAGATTTGTCGCCGTCGGCGGCATGAAGGGAAGCGGGACGTGGTGAGCTGATTGCGAGGTGGTGAGTCAGTGGTTTTGATGTTGACTGGTATAGCGCTATCGCGAGCAGGCTCGCTCCCACAGTGGGGGGGTGTGAAATGCCTGTTATGGCGGTGGGATCACGAATGCTCAGCCACTCAATACCCGGGGTAAGCGCGGCTCTGGATTTCACCCCCACCGCTGCTCGTTCGACGGACGGGGTCAGGCTTGGTCTAGGCAATCGCGCAAACAAAACTCCTGACGCGGCCGGCTTCAACACCCAACAAGCCTATTTCGGTTTCATCAATGGCTTGGAGTTGAACCAGGTTCATGGCTTCGCGCCGGTAAACTGCACTGCCCTCTGAATCTGCATGAACCACATACCCCCCAGGCTTTACGCCTACACGAGCCTTGTCGAGAGCAATACTGGCCGAGACCAGGATATGGAAATCCAGGACGTTGTTCTTATGCAAAACCGTCGCGCCAATGAAATGTTCTGCGCATATTTCCAAAGCCATCTGCAGCCCATGGACCGCTGGGGTTTCCCGATAGCTGCCCGGCATGAATATCTTGTCTTCCCAGAACTGCGCGTCATTCAGTTCTTCCAGCCCATCGTTTCCTATGTTGGGGTAACGTTTATGCTGGTAAAAAACGTTTCCATTCCAAATGATGAAGCCTGTATTTCTAACGATTCCGTCGCCGGCTTTTGAACCTTCTGTTTCGATTTTTGCGATCCGCTCCTTCGTAGCCCTTGCATAATCGCCATAAACCCCTTTGTTTATGCGGTCCCGCCCCGGGATTTCATTCACAACCGCATCCATTTGCGCACCATATTTTGCCTTGTTGATATTTCTGGCCTGCCCCCATGATTTCAACTGCTGGGTTTCTCTTTTCCGCATCCTGGAGTCTGGACGCCGCATTGATTTGAACCAAAGCGTCGTGCCTGGGACGAATATCAGCCATGGATTTATCTTTGAAATATCTATCAATGTTGCGCGGATGATTTCTTTTTCTTCCTCCGAAATAAACGAGACAGGCATTTCCTTGGAGAAAAGATACTCGGGGGCGACGACAAGGCAATAATCCAGTTGATGTCGATCGATATGTTTGGTGAAGGCCGTTCTCGCCATGTACAGCAAAGCCCCGATTCTAAGCTGTATGCAGAGAAGACTGTTCGCGACGGGGACTCTTAATCTGCGTGTATCGAAGTCCCAGACCACCACCAGCACGTTCGGCATCCTTTCCTCCCGCCTGGCTGCTGAGCGGTGCCGCAAGCCGGGTTGGCCGCATTCGTGTGAGAAGGCACTTGGCGCATATTCCAGGAAAATTCAGCTTAGATGAGCCAGGACGATTTGGCCGGCAGCCCCTGAAAAATATTTGTGAAACGCAAGAGTCGAGGCTCTTTTGGATGCCGCAAAAAAAATCGGGCAGGTGACCAACCTGCCCGATGCCAACGACCTGCCCCATCAACCCAACGTATTCAGGCACACCACCTTCGGCTGAGAAGGTCAGGCATAAGGCCTGAACTCATTGTTATCCCGAGTCAACAACTGCATCAGTTTCGGGTGGATAAAGAGCTTTTCCTTGCCGACCTGCGCTTCCTGGAGAACGCCGACATCAACGAGATCTTTGAGGTAGCGAGAGGCAGCCTGGCGCCCGGCAATTTGTTTCTCGACGAGGTTATGGATGCGGCAATACGGTTGTTCGAAGATCACATCCACCAATTCACGGGAATAGATTTTCGGCAGTTGCTCACGAACGAATTGGGTCGTGTGTTCGGACAGGCTGCGGATGGCGGCGATTTTGGCGCAGGTCCAGCGGGCGGTTTCTTCCACGGCGCTAAGCATGTAGAGCAGCCAGGGCTCCCATGCCTGTTCGCGGGTGACGTCGAGCAGGAGACGGTAGTAGTCGGCTCGGTGGGCAATGATGTAACGGCTGAGATAGAGAATCGGTAGATTCAGCAGCCCCTCCTGAATCAGGAACAGCGTATTAAGCACCCTCCCGGTACGGCCATTGCCATCGGTGAACGGGTGAATAGCCTCGAACTGGTAGTGCCCGACGGCCATACGCACCAGCGGGTCCAAATCCGTCTCGTTGTGCAGGAAGCGCTCCCAGTTGGCGAGCAAATCACGTAGATGATCTTCGCCGTCCGGTGGGGTGTAGATGATTTCGCCGGTACGGTCGTTGGCCAATTGGGTGCCGGGTACGCGTCGAATGTCCATGTTCACGCCCTTTAGCGTGCGGCAGATTTCGACTGCGGTGCCCGTGGATAAGGGGCGCTCGGCAAGCGACAGGAAGCCGTGGTGTAGGGCTTTGCGATAACGCAAGGCTTCCTTGGTCGCCGGATCGGCATGGCCGTCAGCCTCCTGGGCATGCTGAAAGAGCAAGTCCGTGGTGGTGACGATACTTTCGATCTCGGAACTGTCCTTGGCTTCCAGCAAGGGAATGGTGTTGATCAGTACCGTTTGGTTGGGTATCAGTTCGGCTGCCTGCTTCAACTCAGCCAAGGCCGTGCGCGCCTCGATACAGCGCTTGAGTACTGCACGGGTTTCCAGTTCGGCTGCTGGAGGCAGACGCGGTAATTGGTTATACGGCTTATCGGCCTGCCAGACGTAAGGCGCTGCAGTCATGGGGCGATCCTGGTCCTTTAGATTAAAGGGCAAGGGCGCTCAATCTGCCCTCTCGTGTCGTCAGTGTAAACACGAGGGGATAACGTGTCGCTGTTTTTCGATTTTTGCGACACGTTCTGTTCTCATGTCGCTGACGACGACATGAGGGCGGAACGTGTTGTCAAAATGGCGTTTTAGCGACATGTCTTCAGGCGCGCGTCATCTAGATAGAAAATTCGGAAATACCGATTTTTCTCATCACCTGCTCCGGAGCCGATTCGCCTTCCTTGAAAACGTGCTCATTTGATAGTCGACTTGGCCGTGCCAAACAGCTCCGCCGTCTGCTCTTGGATCAGCCAAACCGGATACATGGGAAGTGTGGGAGAAGGGCATCGCGGGCAAGCCTTGCCCCCACAGGGGTTTGACTGGGTTGCGGGGTGGGGTTTACTGGCCTTTTCGTGAACATGCCCGCTTCCACAGAGGGCTGACACAACGTGTCGCTGTTTTTTGATTTCTGCGACACGTTCCCTCCTCATGTCGCTGCCGGCGACATGAGAACAAAACGTGTCGTCAAAATGGTGTTTTAGCGACATGACAGGTCAAGCGATGCCTTCGGACTGACTCGCCCCTCACCCCAACGTATTCAAACAAACCACCTTCGGCTGGGTCATTTCCTCATACGCAAACCGCACCCCTTCCCTGCCCAAACTGCCGTATTTCGACCCGCCAAACGGCATCGCATCAAACCGGAAATCCGACGAGTCATTGATCATCACGCCCCCCGCTTCGATCCGTCGTGCAGCGCTCATCGCGGTGCTGAGGTCGTTGGTGAAGATCCCGGCGTGAAGCGCGTATTCCGGTTCGTTAGCCAACGCGATGGCTTCATCGAACGTGTCGAACGGCTGCAACACCACCACCGGGGCGAAGGCTTCGTTGCGCCAGAGTCGGCTGGAATGATCGACGTTTTCCAGGACGGTGGCGGCGTAGCAGGTGCCTTGGCGGCGGTGGCCGCAGAGTAAGGTGGCGCCTTGTTGCAGGGCTTCGTTGACGACCTGTTCGGCGTTTTGCGCGGCTTGTTGGGTGATCATCGGGCCGATGTCGGTGTTGGCGAGCAGTGGGTTGCCGACCACCAAGGCTTGGGCCTGGTTGACGAAGCGCTCGCGGAAGGCGGCGTAGATCGGTGCGTGGATGAGCAGGCGTTGGGTGCCGATGCAGTTTTGCCCGGCGGCCCAGAAGGCGCCGGAGATGCAGCTGTCGACGGCGGCGTCGAGGTTGCAGTCGCCCATGACGATGACGGGGGCGTTGCCGCCGAGGTCCATGGCGAGTTTTTTCAGGCCGGCGGTGCGGGCGATTTGTTCGCCAGTGACGAAGCCGCCGGTGAAGGAGATCATCCGCACGTCGCGGGCGGCGACCAGGGCTTTGCCCAGTTCGGCGCCGCCGGTGGCGACGGTGACCACGGTGTCGGGCAGGCCGGCGGCGACCAGGTACGACACCAGTTTGAGGGCTGACAACGGCGCCAGCTCGGACGGTTTGAGGATCACCGCGTTGCCGCCAGCAATGGCCGGACCGAGTTTGTGGGCGACCAGGTTCAGCGGGTCGTTGTAGGGGGTGATGGCGACGATCAGGCCCAGGGGTTCGCGGGTGAACCAGCCTTGGCGAGATTCGGCGCCTTCGTAGGCGTCGAACGGCACGATTTCGCCGGCGTTGCGCTTGGCTTCTTCGGCGGAGAGCTTGAGGGTGTTGACGCAGCGTTTGACTTCTTTTTCCGCCTGCTTGAGGGTCTTGCCGGCTTCGTCGACGATCAGCCGGGCGAAGGTTTTGGCGTCGCGCTCGACGTTCAGTGCGGCTTGTTCGAGGATGCTGGCGCGGCGATGACGTGGGAGTGCGGCGCAAGCTTTTACGCCGCTACGTCCGGTTTCGAGCAGGTGTGGGACTTCCGAGGCGCACACGTCGGCAACGGTGCCGACGATGCTGCCGTCAAATGGGTTGAGGACTTCGATGTGCGGTTCGACGACCGCCAGGGCCAGGCGCGATACGTTCACAGGTTGTGCTCCTGTTTGCGGGTTGCCGATTGGTGGATGTGGATGATGTCCGACAGCAGCGCGAAGGCGGTTTCGGTACGGCCTGCGCCCGGACCGGAGACGGTGACGGCGCCAAGCAGTTCGCTAGTGAACGACACGGCGTTGGTGGCGCCGCTGATGCTCGCCAGTGGGTGGTCGTTGCTCAGCAGGCGCGGTTCGACGCTGGCACTGATGGAGCCATCGACCTGGCGTGTGGCGGCGCCGATGAGTTTCCAGCGGGCACCGTCGTGGCGGGCTTTTTCGATGTCGGCGAGGCTGAGGGCGGAGATGCCGCTGCAGGTGACGTCGCTGACGGTGAGTTTGGCGTCCAGCAGTTCGTTGGCGAGGATCACCACTTTGAGGCGCACGTCGTGGCCTTCGACGTCTGCCGTTGGGTCGGCTTCGGCGTAGCCCAGGGCTTGGGCCTGGCTGACGGCTTCGGCGAATCCGAGACCGCCTTCCATGCAGGTGAGGACGAAGTTGGAGGTGCCGTTGAGGATGCCTTCGAAACCGCTGATCGAGCTGCCGGCCAGGGATTGTTTGGCGAGGCGGATGACGGGGGTGCCGCTCATGACCGAGCCTTCGTATTCGAAGGCGACGTTGTTGCGCTGGGCCAGGGCTTTGAGCTCGGCGCCGTGCAGGGCGATGGGGCCTTTGTTGGTGGTGACCACGTGCTTGCCGCGCTCCAGGGCCCAGCGGCAGAACGAGGTGGCAGGCTCGCCGTCCACCGGGTTGGTGAAGGTGGCTTCGGCGATGATGTCAGCGCCGCAGTCTTTGATCACGGCTTCGTTGAGGGCATCGACGGTGCCGCCGGGCAGTTGGGCCATGGCGCCTTGGGTGGCGGGCAGTTTGGCCAGCAATGCGGCGTCGAGGCCGTGGCGGTCCATCACCGAACCGAGGAACAGGTCGGTCACGCCGACGATTTTCAGGGTGAAGCCGAGCTCGGTTTTCCACTGTGGGTTGCGCTCGGCAATCAGCTGAGCCAATGCCCGGTTCACACCGCCGAAGCCGACCAGCGCCAGTTTATATTCAGTCATTTTTGTTATGTCCTTGATCCGGGGGTGGGTTGTTGGGATCTAGGTTAGGGAGGTGGCGAGGGCAGTGAAATAGGCCAATTTGCTCTATTTTTTGGGCGTTTTGACCAGGGGGTGGGCAAAGCGGTAAGGATGGGAAAAACCCAATAGGGTTCGGCTTACATCTCAGGCTGATGAGGCTCATTTGTGGCGAGGGGATTTAGCGAAACGTCGCACCGCCCCGCTGGGCTGCGAAGCAGACCCAAAACCATGCGGCGCGGTGGGTCAGGTTGATTGAGGGTGACTAGGTTGGGGCTGCTGCGCAGCCCAGCGGGAGCAAGCTCCCTCGCCACAGGGTTCACTGTTGTGACGGATTAGCGTGCCTAGACCACCGACGACAACACAAACGACGTCACGGTGTTTTCCACCCCCGGCAATGCGGATATCTCTTTCCACACCTGTGCACCCGCTCCGGGTTCGCCGCGCCGACACGCAGCATCAAGTCAAACTCGCCACTCATCACGTCGCACTGCAGCACTTCGGGCATGGCTTGCAGGGCCTGCAATACCTCGGCGCCGCGCATGCGGTCGTAGCGGTAGACGAAGATCACGGCGTTGATGTTCGACGACGCGTGCGCGCCCTCCCCGGTGCGCACCGTGTAGCCCTGGATCGCGCCGTCACGTTCGAGGCGTTCGATGCGTTGGCGTACGGCGTTGCGCGAGAGGTTGACCTTGGCCGCCAGTTCGGCGTGGGCGGCGCGGGCGTTGAGGCGCAGTTCGGCGATGATGCGTTCGTCGAGGGGGTCGAGAATTCGCTTCATGGGGCCTCCGCTTATAGGGCGCCGAGCAGTTGATGGAGGGCACCGAGGTCGTCCGGCTGGAGGCGATGAATCTGCGCCGGACCCTGCTCGGAAACCGGCCGCTGTTGCGCCGCAATGTGGATCCCCAACTCGCCGAGCAACACCGCCGACTTGGCCGGGGAGATCTCGCCCAAGGTCACCATCGGCGCCACCAGGCTGCGCCGGTACAAGCGTGCCGCGAGCACGCCGGTGGCGGTGTGTGGGTCGATGACGTAGCCGGTGTCGCGATGCAGCGAAGTGATTTCCTCCAACGTCTGTTCATCGCTGACCGCGTACGAGTCGATGATCATCCGCGCCTGCAACCAGAACTCGTTGGCAATGGTCATTTCACCCTGGGTTTCGAAGGTGTGCATCAGTGCGCTGACGGCCTGGTCGTCGTGCCCATAGAGTTCCCAGAGAAACCGTTCCAGGTTGGAAAAAATCGACAAATCCATGGCCGGCGACAGGGTCTTGCTGGCGCGCAATCGCGAGTAGTGGTTCTTCAAGAAGAACTGATGCAGCGCGTCATTCTGGTTGGTGGCAACGATCATCTGCGTGATCGGCAAGCCCATCTTCTGCGCGATGTAGCCGGCATAGACTTCGGCAAAACTCGCCGCCGGCACACTGAAACCAATGGGCCGCTGACCGCCACCCAGTTGCAGCACGGCGTGGAAATAAAACACCAACTGCGCCATGACGCTGACCCAGTTGCTGGAATTGAAACTGATCGCCTCATGCTGGCGGAACAGTTGAGTAACCAGGGTCTGGCACTCATCGAAACTGCCATCGACGGCCACTTGATGAACCCGCGGATGGGCCGTCGCTTGCAGGTCTTGAAGCTGGTCTGGCGGTACGCCGGCCTCGGGATAGATCACCACCACGTCGGTCTCGTCGCAGTGCTTGAAGGCCTCGATGGCGGCCAGGCCGGTGTCGCCGTTGGTGACGCCGATCACCACGGCGCGACGCCCGCGTTTACGCAGGAAGTACTGCACCAGCCGCGCCTGCAATTGCGCGGCAAAGTCCTTCGAGGAGCGGGTTGGCCCATGGAACAATTCCAGGACCCATTCATTGCGATCCACCTGATGCAACGGCGCCAGGGAGCGATGGCTGAACTGGCTACCGGCTTCCTTGAGCACCCGCTTGAAGTCAGCCTCGGGGATCGCCTCGCCCACGAACGGACGCATCACTCGATAGGCCAGTTCGTCATAGGCCAGGGTCGACCAGTTGGCGATGTCCTGGGGTTCGAACTGCGGCAGTTCGACGGGGACGAACAGCCCGCCATCCTCGGCGATGGCCGACAGTACGACGCGTTCGAAGTCGACCTGCACGGTTGAATTTCGGGTACTCACATAGCGCATGGTCAACTCCAGATATTCACTTGAAACAGCTCATTTGAAACGATGCGCCTGCTCCACCAGCCAGGTGGAAAACCGCGCCGCGTCCGGGTGCTGCTCGGCCCCGGAACTGCGCACCAGGTAGAACGATTCGCTGGCTTCGATGCGCTGGGCGAAGGGTTCGACCAGGCGTCCGTCGCCGAGCATGTCACTCACCATCGACGACCGCGCCAGGGCGATGCCCTGCCCCAGTTCAGCCATGCGCAAGGTGCAGACCAGCGTGTCGAATTGCATGCCGGTCGAGGAATCCACCGAGTCGGCACCGACCATTTTCAGCCAGTAACCCCAGCCCTCTTCGTAGCCCAGCACATGCAGCAATGGATGCTTGGCCACGTCCGCCGGCACTTTCAGCGTCGCCATCAAGACGGGCGAGCACACCGGGAACAAGGTGTCCCAGGTCAGCCGTTGGGACACCAGGCCCGGCCATTGACCGTGGCCCCAGCGGATTTCCATGTCGTCTTCGCCATCGAGCTCCTTGACCCAGATGTTGCTGATGTAGCGGATGTCGACGTGGGGATGCGCCTGGCGAAAATCCACCAGTTTCGGCGCCAGCCAGTGCACGAAAAACGCCAGGCTGCCGCGTACCTTGATTGGCCGGCGCTTGTGCTGGCCAAAGATCTCGTTGGTGCCCACCGCCAATCGCGTGATCGCGTCCTGCACCACCGGCAGGTACGCCTGGCCCTCCTCGGTCAGGCCCAGGCCACGGGGCAAGCGCTTGAACAGCGCCACCCCCAGGTGGTTTTCCAATTGGCGGATCTGCTGGCTGACCGCGCCCTGGGTCAGACACAATTCTTCGGCGGCGTGGGTGAAGTTCAGGCAGCGGGCGGACACTTCGAACGCCCGCAGCCAGTTCAAGGGAGGCAACGTTTTTTGCTTCATGATCTGGACCTCGTTGACCCCCACGCACCGGGCACGTTTGCCCGCCCCGTCGACGCGCCTTAGAACGCGTCGGACGGTTGTGCCACGAGGGCAACCGACAAGCGTCGCTCGCGGCTTTTGCGGGTAATGTAATACACGAAGTAACACCAGGCGATGAACGGCAAGCCGAAGTACAGCGCCACTCGCTGCTCAGGGTCGAAGGCGATCCCGATGCACGCCAGGCTGCAGCACACCAGCGCCCCCAGCGGCACCCATGGATAACCGCGAACGCGGAACTTGAGGTGGCGAATGTCGCCGCCGTTGGCCACATAGTGGCGGCGGAAAGCGATCTGGCTCGCGGCGATGCTCATCCACACCACCACCACGGCCAGGCCGGAAATCGACACCAGTGCAAGGTAGATGGTATCGGCGGCAAACACGCTGCTGAGCAACGACGCCGCGCCGCCGGCCATGCTGACGATGATCGCGTTGAGCGGCGTGCCCATGCGGGTCAGGGCCGAGAACTGCTTGGGCAGGTGGCCTTGGTCGCTGAGGGTCCAGAGCATCCGCGAGGCGGCGTACAACCCGGAGTTGGCCGCCGACAACAGGGCGGTGATGATCACGAAGTTCATGATGTCGGCGGAGTACGGAATGCCGATGTAGGTGAACACGGTGACGAACGGGCTTTCCACCAGACCGGCTTGCTCGCGGGGCAACAGGGTCGCCAGGACAAAAATGGTCCCGACGAAAAACACCGCCAGGCGCAGCACGGTGGTGCGGATGGCGCGCGGCACATTGCGTTGCGGGTCTTTGGTTTCACCGGCGGCGATGCCGATCAGTTCGGTGCCGGAGAAGGCAAACGAGACTGCCAGCAGCGTCATCGCAATGGGCATGAAGCCGGTGGGAAAAAGTCCTTCGCGGGTGAAGTTGCTCAAGCCGATGCTGTGGGCCTGGTCGATGTTCAACAGGCCGAGGATCGCGCCACCGCCGATCAGCAGGAACATCACCACGGTCAGCACTTTGATCAACGACAGCCAGAACTCGGTCTCGGCGAACAAACGCACCGAAATCACGTTGGTGAGGAACACCACGCCGGCGAACAGCGCACTCCAGATCCACACTGGCGTGTCGGGAAACCATCGGGTCATGAGGATACCGGCGGCGGTGAACTCGGAACCGATCGCCACCGTCCACGTCAGCCAATACAACCAGGCCACGGTGTAGCCGGTGCCGGGGCCGAGGAAGCGTGTGGCGTAGGTGCTGAACGAACCGGTTTCCGGCATCTGCACCGCCAGCTCACCGAGGCACATCATCACCATATAAACCATGAGCGCGCCGATGATGTAGGCGATCACCGCGCCCATGGGGCCGGCCTGGTTGACGGTGTAGCCGGAGGTCAGGAACAGCCCGGTACCGATCACGCCGCCCAAGGCCAGCATGACGATATGGCGCGTCTGCATTTCCTGTTTAAAACCGGCACGCGAATTAAGTTGTTGTTCTTTTATGGACATGGTTGTTCTCATGAAAGTTGTTAGGGCGCGCATTAACGTCCGCGACAAGTTATTGGGCAGAGTAAAAGAGCATCGCCACTAAGCTTTATTATTATTCCTATTCATGAACGCCCCACTCACAGCCTTGTGGTGGGGTACCAACTTTCAAACTTCAGTTTGTGGTCTCGATGTGGACTTCATTGAGTTGCGGATTGAGGGTCTTTTTGACGAAGGCGAAGGCCTGTTTCAGATCGTCCAATAGATCGTCCGTGTCTTCGATGCCCACCGAAACCCGCACCAGGCCTTCGGAGATGCCCAGGGCCAGGCGTTCTTCCAAGGTGTTCTCGACGTGACTGGTGGTGCGGGCCGGGCCGTAGATGGTTTCCACCGCACCCAAATTGCCCGCGCAATGGGCGAAGCGCAGGCGTGGCAGCAGCAGCTTGACCGTGTCCATGCCACCGACCAGGACAAAACTGACGATGGCGCCGAAGCCGGACATCTGCGCGCAGGCCACCGCGTGGTTCGGGTGGCTGGGCAAGCCTGGGTAATTGACCGCTTCCACCAGCGGTTCGGTGCAGAGGAATTCGGCCAGGGCCCGGGCGCTGTGTTGTTGCTGGCGCATGCGCAGTGCCAGGGTCTTCATGCCACGGATGATCAAGTAGGCCGAGAACGGGTCGAGGCTCGCGCCGTTGATTTCCCGGTAATGCCGCACTTGGGCCATCAAGGCTTCGCTGCCGCACACCAGGCCACCGAGCACGTCACCATGGCCGCTGAGGAACTTGGTCGCGCTATGAATCACCACGTCCACCCCCAAGGCCAGCGGGCTCTGGTTCAGCGGCGTAGCGAAGGTGTTATCCGCCACCACCACGGCGCCGACACGCTTGGCCGCCGCCACCAGGCGCGGGATGTCGAGGATCTTCAGGGTCGGGTTGGTGGGTGTTTCCAGGTAAAGCACCTGGCAACCCTTGGCGATTTCACGCTCGAGGTCGTCGTGATCGAAGGTCTCGCACAAGGTCACCGCCACACCGGTGCGCGGCAGGAACTCTTCGAAAATCTTGTTCGTGCCGCCGTAACTGTCCTTGGTCGACACCACGCGATCGCCATGGGCCAAAAAGGTGTAGAGCACACTGCTGATCGCCGCCATGCCGCTGCTGAAGGCCACCGCAGACTCGGCCATTTCCAGCTCGCGAATCTTGGCTTCGAGGGTCTCGACGGTCGGGTTGCTCATGCGGCTGTAGATAAAACCGGGGGCCTTGCCCAAGGCGACGTCGTACCAGACGTCGATGTCGTCATAACCGTACGCGGCGCTGGCCACGATGGGGGTTTGCGTGGCGTTGTAGGGGTGCCTGACTTGCTCCCCACCCCAAACCGCCCGGGTCCCTGCTCCCGCGTTATCAAGCCCTGTGCTGTCAGGTTTATTGTTCATTGAGGCTACTCACACTGAGGGGGTGGACGTTGAGCCATCCACCGGATCTGAGGGCCAATATAGGGAAAAGCCGGGCGGCCGAGAAACGATGTTATTGGTGTCAAAGGGGTGGTTTTTTTAATGGCTGGATGAAGGTCCGGAATGACCTGCGAACACAAAAACCTGTGGGAGCGGGCTTGCTCGCGAAAGCGGTGGGTCAGTCACTGAGGGGTTGAATGTGCAATCGCTTCGCGAGCAAGCCCGCTCCCACACTGGAATTGTGGTGACGAATGCGTGAGCGCCTGTCCTACAGGCGACCGTTGACTTAAAGGCTGTGTGAATCATTGTGGCGAGGGGATTTATCCCCGCTGGGCTGCGCAGCAGCCCCAAAAGCAACGACCTTGCTCTTACTGGCACACCGAGTTGTCTGGTTGGGGGCAGCTTCGCAGCCCAACGGGGATAAATCCCCTCGCCCCATGGGAGTACCAGTCCAACTGAGCCACATAGCAGCTTGTTGAAAAGTATTTTAAAAACATAGGGTTGTAATTTGTTCTCTGAGGGGGTTGCTCCCACTCGGCTGCGCCGTAGGAGCTGCCGAGCGAAGCGAGGCTGCGATCTTTCCATAGCCAATTGAGTATCAAGCGAAAGATCCAGATCAAAAGATCGCAGCCTTCGGCAGCTCCTACCACGGCCCAGCGGGAGCAAGCTCCCTCGCCACAGGGCCAGTGTTTTTTCAGATATCCAAGGAACGATCAAATATCGAGCCTATTCTTCCACATCTCTTATAGATTCAAGCCAAAGAAAAAAATGATCTTTTTGCAGCTGAGGATCGCTGACTATATCTTGGTCTTCATAATCAAAAATATTAACAAGATCCGATCTTGAGGCACGCTTACCCAAAACATGTTCATATGCAGCTATCCCTGACGACATTTGCGAGGACATACTGGAAGGTCTTACACTTCGCTTAGCCCCCTTGCATAAAAATTTTAAATCGGAGTGTTCTTTTATAATATTTCCAAGACACTCATACACGTCAGCCCCGGAGTATTTTTTTGACCAGCCACTTTTGAAGGTAAGCAAAATGGTTGATTTTGCTGAATTAACATCAAGCAGCACCTCCTCTTTTTGACCGTCTTTAACAATTGAAATAACTTGCTTCGTCATTTTTTATTTCCTTTGAGGGTTGGGTAAAGAGTACCCAACATAGGAACCATCTCTCTTAAGTGGAGTGACCCCGATAATATCTTCCGCCTTTACCCGATCAGGGATTGCAATCTCATACTCATAGCTATAAGGAACATCACTGCGCGGGAGCTCCTTATTTACATCGCGTCCAGGAATTCGCTTTAGGACATACAGATACCCTTTGCGAGTCCTATACTTTGTTCCAAAATCGATACCGACATCAACATCCGTGGTTGTACTGACAAAATTACTCGGTGGATCTCTGTTATCCCAAACATGAAGCAGTAAATCGGTGCTTTTCCCCAAGCTCCTAAAACCTTCTTTAAAAATGATTTCTGGCCCCCTCAAGTCTCCACGATAAAGAAATGTAGGTTTTGGTGGGGAGGCCTCCCCCTCATCCACCCCAACCTTCGCCGCCGGATCCTGCTCCCCAACCGCCGGCCTACACCCACCCTTCCCCGGACATTCCACCAACCCCAACGGATCCACCCACCCCGTCGGGTTCAGGGTGTACCTATACCCATTGAGCCCACCCGCCAACTTGCTTGGGTCGGGCGTCAAATAGCGGCCGGTTTCGGGATTGTAGTAGCGGTGGCGGTTGTAGTGCAGGCCGCTTTCGGGGTCGAAGTATTGGCCCTGGAAACGCAAG
>NZ_JBWLPW010000018.1:0-113932 GCF_056521845.1 Pseudomonas sp. PF05
TCAACGCACAGGCTCCCAGAACAGCCACGGCAAACCAGGCGAGGTGTTTAACCAGACGGGTTGTCATTGCATGTCTCCTGCCGATATCCAGTGGATTGCGGCGATTGTTTTTATAGTGTGCCCCGGCTATTCGGAGCCGGCCCAATATCCCTGCAAGTCGTCAATAAATAAATCCGCAGTACTACGTACGGGGCACCTACGTAGTTCTACGTAGATACTTGTTGGATTGCTCTATGAAAGCCTATGCAATCAAATGCAGGACAATTGCTGTGGGAGCAAAGCTTGCTCGCGATAGCGGTGCGTCTGGTAGCAACAATGCTGGCTGATCCGACGTGATCGCGAGCAAGCTTTGCTCCCACAGAGTTATGATGCCCACCATTCACCTCCATCCCGTCGAGCCCGACAGGAGTACAGATGCTGCTCAAACACAAGATCGTCGCCCTTGGGATTCTGCCGCTGGTCCTGGCCATCGCGGTCATCTGCGCCCTGGTGATCTCGCTCAATCGCCAGTTGGGCGACCAACAGGCTCAACTGATCGAAGACAGCATCCTGGCAAGCAAGCGCGCTGAGCTGAAGAACTATGTCGAGATGGCGCAGAGCCTGATCGCCCCGCTGTATGACAACGGCCGCGGGGACGAGCGCGCGCAACAGCAGGTACTGGAAGAACTGCGCAAACTCAGCTTCGGCATCAACGGGTACTTTTTCGTGTACGACCGCCAGGGCCGCAGCCTCATGCACGCCCGTCAGTCGGAACTGGTGGGGCAATACCTGTGGGACATGAAGGATCCCCACGGCCTGCCGGTCATCCAGGCGCTGATCAAGAGCGCCGAGTCAGGCGAAGGGTTCCAGCGCTACGCCTGGAACAAGCCCTCTTCCGGCCAGGTCACCGACAAGTTGGCCTATGTCGTGATGCTCGACAAATGGGGCTGGATGCTCGGCACCGGGATTTACCTGGAGGATGTCGAGCGCGCCACCCAGCAAGCCCGCGACGAAGTTGCCCGTGGCATCCACAGCACCATGCAAGCCATCGCCGCCATTGCCCTGGTGGCGGTCCTGCTGGTGTTCGCTGGCGGCATGACCCTCAACGTCAGCGAACATCGCCTGGCCGACAAAAAGCTGCAGCGCCTGAACCAGCGCATCGTCAGCTTGCAGGAAGAAGAACGCTCGCGGGTCTCGCGCGAGCTGCACGACGGCATCAGCCAGTTGCTGGTGTCGATAAAATTCCAGTTCGAACTGGCCAGCCACGTGCTGGAGAACGGCCAGGAAAACGGCCTGGGCATCCTGAAGAACGCGACTGACCGGCTGGGCGAAGCCATCGGCGAGATCCGCAGCATCTCCCACGACTTGCGCTCGTCCCTGCTCGACACCCTGGGCCTGCCCGCCGCCATCGGCCAGCTCGCGACCGAGTTCCAACAGCGCAGCGGGCTGGAAGTCTCCTACCGAAGCAACGAATTCGATTGCCGCCTGGAGAATGGCGCCCCTGTCTCGCTGTTCCGCATTGCCCAGGAAGCCCTGACCAATATCGAGCGCCATGCCGGGGCGAAAAGCGTCGGCATCACCCTGTTCGGCTCCAGCCAATCCTTGCGCCTGACGGTGGTCGATGATGGGATGGGCTTCAACGTCCCGCAAGTAGAACGCGGCCATGCCGGCATCGGCCTGCGCAATATCCGCGAACGGGTCGAGCATTTCGGCGGACGCCTGGAAGTGACCTCGGTACCGGGACGAAGCGAACTGGACATCCTGCTGCCCATGAATCTTTCGGTAACGGAAAGCTGATGCGTGCCCCTTCCAACAAGAGCACTTGCCGATGAACCTGCCCCCCGTGATTCGCGTCGCGCTGGTCGATGATCACTCCCTGGTCCGCGACGGCATCAAGGCCCTGCTGTCGGTGATGCCGCAACTGGACGTGGTGGGCGAAGCCGAGAACGGCGCACAGGCGATCGAAATGGTCGGTCGCTGCCAGCCAGACCTGCTGCTGATGGACATCGGCCTCAAGGATAAGAACGGGCTCGAGCTGACCCGGCTGCTGGGCAAGCAATACCCCCACCTCAAGATCCTCATCCTCAGCATGTACGACAATTACGAGTACGTGAGCGAATCCGTGCGCTCCGGCGCCAGCGGCTACGTGCTCAAGAACGCGCCGTCGCGGGAAATCATCGCGGCCATCGAAGCCATCATCAGCGGCGGCACGTTCTACAGCGCCGAGATCGCCCAGCGGCTCGCCACTGACCAAAACACCGATAACGAGCTGACGCCGCGCGAAAGCCAGGTGTTGTACAAAATGGTCCAGGGCCTGAACAACAAGGAAATGGCCCGGGAACTGGACATCAGCGTGCGGACCGTCGAGACCCATCGCCTGAGCATTCGCCGCAAGCTGAACATAGACAAGCCTGCGGCCCTGGTGAAGTACGCGATCGACCACGGGATCATTTCGCGCTAGGGATCGGCAGCAAGCCCTGTGGCAAGATAGAAAGATCACAGGGTCGCTAAAATTACGCGTGTGCGTTCAACGTTTCGTTTGTCACGTTTACGACCGAGATCTTACCGACCTTCACCGCGAGGGCATTTGCAATTGCTCCGTGATGTCCGGTTACCATCTACTGCAGTAAACCTGCATCGCATTCAGGGCTGTATCGTCATCCCTGTTGCCGGAGCCTTGGTAAGGCTCCACTTTTGTTCGGAAGCCGGTGATCGCTTCGCCCGCCGGACACATGAAATTAGCTGTCCATGCTCCCCAGGCCGGCGCATCGCTGATGAGCTCAATATTTTTACCTTGCGCGTCCTTTTCTGCGCAAATAAGAACAAGACTGGCCGCCGCCCAATCGTCGCCTGTACCTTGATAAGGTCGTATCGACATAGCAAATCCAATAGCGGGCTTCAGATTCGGGCATAACTTTTCGCTTTCCCAATTGCCCCAGCTCGCTTCCAGGCTGGTAATCCTGGTCAAGGCGCGCTGCGACGTTTTGGGAGCCACTTCCCCACACACCAATTGCACCGCGTTCAGTGCGGTATTGTCGCTGTTCGCAGGCTCGGCCCTGGTACGAAATCCGAGGACCATCGTCCCTGACGGGCAATACGCAGGGCTTCCCCAGTTTCCCCATCCACCTTGCCCCGAGGCGTCAGGATTCGGGGGCACTGCAGTGACTTGAATGCCGGTTTCTCGTATTTGCATTGAAAGCGGTTGAGGCACCCTTGGGTTCTCGTCTGGCACACCGGAATGCGCCGCGGACGTGCTGGTGGGTTGCGAAGAAGGCCTTGCGTCTCCATCCACCTCACGCGGCACGCCCATTTTTCCATCCGGTTCCGTCGGCCGACTGCCCGCATCAGGCGGAATAGTGCGCAACGCATCCTGCGCCTGACCTGATGACGCGGTCATCGCCATCAACACGCTAAAGAAAACTGTACGAATTGCTGATTGTCCGCATTTGTCCATTGCCCACCTCCGAAGAATATTGCAGCTTTGCAAAGCCATGAAAAAGGCTTTGCTGCAAATCCACATTGGGCAAAGAACCTGTGAGTCTCCACTGTCAAAGTTGACAGCTTTATAGACTTGTTCGCAATCAACCCTATTTCTAATCTCGGCGAGGTTTACGAAACCTACTATATATCTCCAGTTCACTCTCGCCCCGGGTCGATCCGAAAAGGCCGGATGTCGCCAGCAGAGGTCGATCGCAGGCTTGTAACCCGCCGCTTCATCCCCATTGGTGCGGTGAGATTCGGCAACGCCCCGCTTCGGCGAAGAAATCCAGACGCATGCCGGTGCCATGGCGGATATGTTTTTGGGCTTATCTGGAAAGTCAGCAGCAACGCAGTCCCGGGACCGCGGCAGGTTGACCACTCACCTCGGTACCGCAGTGACAGCCTGCTGGCACTTTACTACACTCGCCCGTCTTGTCCCTCCCTTGCGAGACGTCCAATCACTATGAAAAACATAACAAGCTCGATGACGCTCTGTGGCCTGTTGGCGCTCTCTGGCAGCGCCCTGGCCGAGCCGGCCCCTTCGCTGCTGGACCAGGTCCTGCAACGCGGCGAACTGAAGGTGTGCACCACCGGCGACTACAAGCCCTATACCTTCAAGAACGAAACCGGCGAATACGAAGGCATCGACATCGACATGGCGCACTCGCTGGCCGCCAGCCTGGGCGTCAAGGTGCAATGGGTGCAGACCACCTGGAAAACCCTGATGCCGGACATGGTTGCCGGTCAATGCGACATCGGCATGGGCGGGATTTCGGTGACGCTGGAGCGCCAGAAGAAAGCCTATTTCAGTAACACCCTGGATGTGGATGGCAAGATCCCCCTGGTGCGTTGCGAAGACAAGGAGCGTTACCAGACCGTCGAACAGATGAACCAGCCTTCGGTGCGTCTTGTCGAGCCGGCCGGCGGCACCAACGAAGCCTTCGTCCGGGCGTTCCTGCCCAACGGCCAACTCAGCTTCCATGACAACGTGACCATCTTCCAGCAACTGCTGGACAAGAAAGCCGACGTGATGATTACCGACGCGTCAGAAGCGCTCTACCAGCAAAAACTCAAGCCAGGCCTGTGCGCGGTCAACCCGACCCGCTACCTGCAATATGGCGAGAAGGCCTATTTGCTGCCTCGCGATGACGCCACCTGGAAGATGTACGTGGACCAGTGGCTGCACCTGAGCAAGGCCAATGGCAGCTACCAGAAGGTGATCGGGAAGTGGCTGGCGGTGCCTGAAGGCCAGTGACTTAACCGGTGCTCGCGCACGCTCGCCAGTATCGGATTTGTGCGCGACGCCATGGTCTGGCATGTTGGCCTCTCACGCGAACAGCCACGAGGCCCCATGCAAATCGAGTTATTGGAAATCAGCGAGCACCTGCATCGATTTCCCCCATTCGATGCCCTGCCCCAGGCAACGCTGGAAGACATTGCCCGGCGTGTCGAAGTTGCCTATTTCAAGGCCGGTAGCGTTATTCTCGAAGGGGGCGCCGTCATCAATGACCTCCACTATGTGCGCAGCGGCGCAGTCGAGATCTATCGGCGCAGCGGCGAGTTGTACGACCGCCTGGTGGAAGGCGATATCTTCGGTCAGGCCGGCCTGCTGCGCAGCAACAAGGTGCGTTTTCCGGCCAAGGCCCTGGAAGATAGCCTGATCTATTTCATCCCGGCAGATATCATCGCCCAATTGTGCAAACGACATGACAGCTTCGCCGACTTTGTCGAAGCCGAAGGTCATTCCAGGCTCAAATCGGCCGTTGAAGCCCAAGGGCGCGCGAGCGACTTGATCCAGCTTAAATCCCGTGCATTGATTTCCCGGCACTTGGTCTGGGTCACGCCACTAACCAGCGTCCGGGAAGCCGCACAGCTGATGACCGAACAAAGCGTTTCTTGTGTCGTCGTCCTGGAACGGGCCGGCAATAACCCTGGGGAAATGCTCGGCATCGTGACCGACCGGGACCTGCGCACTCGCGTGGTGGCCGCCAACCGCAGCGGCGACACCACCATCGGCGAAGTGATGTCGAACGATCCTGTGGCCATCCAGGCCGACGACTCGCTGTTCGAGGCGATGCTGTGCATGCTTCGAAACAACATTCACCACCTTCCCGTGGTGCACAAGGGGCGCACCCTGGGCCTGATCAATCTGTCGGACATTATCCGGCACGAGTCCCAGAGCAGCTTGTACCTGGTGAACAGCATCTCCAACCAGACCCGCATCGAAGGTCTGCGGTCATTGCTGCGGGATCTACGCGGCACCTACATTCGCATGGTGCGCGACGGCGCCACCGCCCACATGATCGGCAGCGCCATCTCAGGCATTGGTCGCGCCTTCACCCAGCGTCTGCTGGAACTGGCAGAAAAGGAACTGGGGCCGCCGCCGGTTCCATACTGCTTCATGGTGCTGGGCTCGATGGCACGGGACGAACAACTGCTGGTGACCGACCAGGACAACGCCCTGGTGCTGGACGATCGTTTCGACCCGACCCTGCACGATGAGTATTTCAGGAAACTGGCCACGTTCGTCAGTGATGGGCTCGCCGCGTGCGGCTTTAGCTACTGCAAGGGCGGGATCATGGCGACCAACGTTCAGTGGCGCCAGCCGTTGCGAGTCTGGCGCGACTATTTCACCCAATGGATTGAAAAGCCCAGCGCCGCCACCCTGCTTAACTGCTGTATTTTCTTTGACCTGGACGGGGTCTATGGCCGATTGGAAATGGTCGACACGCTCAAAGCGCTTTGCGCTGAAAAATCAAGGGTGACGCCAGCCTTCCTGACGGCAATGGCTCGTAATGCACTGAATCGGACGCCCCCCCTGGGTTTCTTCCGCACGTTCGTCATGGAAACAGACGGCGAGCAAAAGCAGATCATCAACCTGAAGGGGCGTGGCACAGCGCCTCTCACCGACCTGATCCGAATTCATGCACTGGCTTGCGGGAGCACCGCACAGAACTCCTTTGATCGACTCGAAGCCATCAGCACGACGCAATGGCTGCAACCACAAGCCATCGATCATCTACGCTACGCATTGGAGTTCCTCTCGATGGTGCGCATACGGCACCAGGCCCATGCCATCGAACAGGGCAAAACACCCGACAATTACATCGAGCCGGAGCGTTTTTCCACCACTGAACGCCACAACCTCAAGGAAGCGTTCCAAGTGTTGAGCAATGCGCAAAAATTCTTGCGCTTTCGCTATCCCGGCCACGTACGGCCAGCACGATGAACGATTCACAGAACTCGAAGAGACAGACAACACCGGACTGGCCGACACGCTTTGAACAACTGGCGCAGCAAGCCAGGCACCCTCTCTTGCAGCGCTTCTATCAGGCCGGCGTTGCCCACGCACAGACGCCGCTGGAGCAGGTGGACCTGCTGGCCATGGACTTGGAAACCACCGGTTTGAATGCTCGCAGCGACAGCATTGTCAGCATCGCCCTGATGCCGTTGACCCTCAAGCGAATACGCTGCGGCGAAGCGTTGTACTGGATCATCAAGCCCGCGCGCCTGTCCCACGAATCGGTGACGTTCCACCGCATCACCCACGCAGATATTCGCCATGCCCCCCGGTTGCCGGACGTCATGGAGCACATGCTCGAAGCAATGGCGGGGAAAATCATGGTCGTGCACTACCGGGCCATCGAACGTGACTTTCTGGATCAGGCGTTTCGTCGCCATTTGGGAGAAGGCCTGCAATTTCCAGTCATTGACACCATGCAACTCGAAGCGCGGCAGGTCCGGGGGCATCGCAGCTGGTTAGACCGACTGTTGCAACGCCCTCCCGTCTCCATCCGGCTGGCAGACAGCCGCCTGCGTTATCACCTGCCGCCCTATCACGCCCATCAGGCCTTGACCGATGCCTTGGCCACGGCCGAACTGCTGCAAGCACAAATAGCCACTCACTACAGCCCTGGCGTTGCGATTGGAGAACTCTGGGACTGAGCCCGATGATGGAGAATGAAACACCTCCATCATCGGTGCAGGTCGACAATCAGGATCGCGGTTCGGACATCAATCCCTTGACCAGCGAAATGCAGCCCAGCAGCAGGACAATGGCGAAAGGCAATCCGGTGGACACCGCCATGGCTTGCAGGGCAATCAATCCGCCTCCCAACAACAGCGCGATGGCGATCACGCCTTCAATGACTGCCCAGAAGACCCGTTGCGGGACGGGGGCGTCAACCTTTCCGCCTGCCGTGATCGTATCGATCACCAGCGAGCCGGAGTCCGAGGAGGTGATGAAGAACACGATCACCAGCACAATGCCCAGCAGTGACGAGATTTCCTTGAGGGGAAGCGCTTCGAGCATTGCGAACAGCTTGAGTTCCAGGACCGCATCCTTCACGCCGCTGAAGCCTTGCAGGGTGGCCTGATCAATGGCCGTCCCGCCAAAGGTAGTCATCCACAGCACCGATACCAGCGAAGGCACCAGCAATACCGAAATCAGGAACTCACGAACGGTACGGCCACGACTGACCCTGGCAATGAACATGCCGACGAACGGCGACCAACTGATCCACCAGGCCCAGTAGAACGCAGTCCACCCCTGGGTGAACTCGGTGTCCGTGCGCCCGAAAGGATTGGACAAGGCCGGCAGGTATTCAACGTAGGTCACCACGTTCTTGAAAAAGCCAGTGAGGATGGCCAGGGTTGGCCCCACAACGATGATGAACAGGAGCAACAGGAGCGCCAGGCCCATGTTGATTTCGGACAGCAACTTGACGCCCTTCTCCAGCCCGGCCAATACCGACCACAGCGCAATCAGGGTGATGCCGATGATCAGTACCACCTTGCTGACATTGGTGGACGGGATACCGAACAGGTGTTCGATCCCCGCAGCGGCCTGCTCGGCACCGATACCCAGCGAGGTCGCCAGTCCAAACAGCGTGGCAAAGACCGCCAGGATGTCGATGATGTGCCCGGGCCATCCCCAGACGCGCTCACCCAGCAGCGGGTAAAAAATCGAGCGTATCGACAGCGGCAAGCCTTTGTTGAAGGAAAACAGTGCCAGGGACAATGCAACGATGGCGTAGATCGCCCAAGGATGTAGCCCCCAATGAAAGATCGTCGCCGCCATCGCCAGCTCCGCGGCGCCTTTCATGTCGCCCGCGGCACCGCCAAGGGGGGCCCAGTCCGTGCGCGCCCCGCTGGCATCGACCGTGACTCCGCCCATCGCGGCGGCGTAATGCGACATTGGCTCCGCAACGCCATAGAACATCAGCCCGATGCCCATCCCGGCGGCGAACAACATGGAGAACCAACCCAGGTACGTATGATCCGGCGTGGCTTCGCGACCGCCCAATCGGACCTTGCCCAGTGGCGAAACAATCAGCGCCAGGCACAGCAATACGAAGATATTGCCGACGCTCATGAAGAACCAGGCCAGGTGCCCGGTCAACCAACTGCGCAATGCGCTGAAAAGCGGCTCGACTTCATTTTGCAGGGCTAACGTGATGACGACGAACAGCAGAATGGTGACGGCAGAGATGAGGAAGACTTTGCCATGGATATCCAGGGAGAACGAGAACTCCCCGCAGATATTGTCCTGCCCTATGACATAGTCGGTTTCGATGAGATTTGCCTCGCCGCTAGGGGCTGGTATCCCCTCCGTTCCGGGCGTTTGGGGTTTTCCTGATAGATCGTCTACAGGATTTTTACCCACGTGAACCTCCTTTGATATACAGCACGCGCATGCGCGCCTATGGCCTGATGAGTCCCGCCGCTTCAAAGTGAAAACGAGATGTGTGCGCCATAGCCTAACAAGTTTAGCGCGATGATTGGGACATCGAGACCGGCCATGACTGTTCTACAAACGGCAATCCGAGCCGAGAAAGGCACTGCACCGGCCTTGGTTCTTGCCTTGTCCCAGGCGCAACGAAGGGCGCCGAGACAGTCACCGGCACCCTTCGTAGCCCCCGTCAATCGGGGGTTGGCTTCAACTCACTGCGCGGCACGTACCTTGGCAATTTCGTCATACATCATCTTGACCAACTGGCCATCCAGGGATTTGGCGAACTTGTCGACCACCGGCTTCACCCGCTCGCGCAAGCGGTCCTTCTCGGCCGGGCTGATTTCATTGACGGTCATGGCAGCGGCCAACGTGGCCTTGGCCTTGTCCATGCTCGCGGCCGTGATTTCACGCTGGAATGTTTGCGCCTCGGCTGCGGCCGAGCGGATCATCGCCTTTTCGTCGTCGTTGAGGCGGTTCCAGGTTTTCTGGCTGATGATCAACGATTGTGGGTTGAAGATGTGGCCCGTAACGGAAAGGTACTTCTGCACCTCGTAGAACTTGTTGCCCTCGATCACCGTGAAAGGGTTTTCCTGACCGTCGATGGTGTGCTGCTCAAGGCCCGTGTAGACCTCGGGGAACGCCATCGGTACCGGGTTGGCGCCCAGGGCGGAGAAAGTCTCCAGGTAGATCGGCGACTGAATGACGCGAATCTTCAAGCCTTGCATGTCTTCAAGCTTGGTCACCGGGTGCTTGCTGTTGGTCAGGTTGCGAAAACCCAGGTCCCAATAACCCAGCCCTACCAGCCCTTTGCTGTCCAGTTGCGCGGCCAGTTTCTGCCCCACCGGACCGTCGATGACCGCATGGGCTTCCTCGACGTTGTTGAACAGGAACGGGAAATCGAGCATGGCATAATCCGGTGCCTGGGCCGCCAGGATGCCGGAGTTGAGCACGGTGATGTCCAGCGTGCCGCCCTGCAACGCCGAAACCGTTTGCACGTCGCCGCCCAACGTACCGCCTGGGAACAGGCGGACCTTGATCTTGCCACCGCTCTTTTCGCTGAGCAGGTCGGCGAACTTCTGCGCGCCCTGCCCTTGTGGATGCTCCTTGACGTTCTGGAATGCGAATCGCAGGGTGCGTTCGCGGATTTCATCTGCGTGGCTGGCCACGCTGGTCAACAGCAAGCCCGTCGCACATGCCCCGGCCATCAGGGTTTTCATCAGTTTTCCCATGTCACTCTCCGATCGTTATTGTTTTTAAGTTGAGCTACTACGGCTTGCACCGGCCTCAACCGGTGAAGAACTTCAAGGGCCCCAAGACCAGCTGCGGGAATGCGACCAGCAGGAACAGCACCACCAGTTGCGCAAGCAGGAACGGCCACACGCCCCGAACGATTTCCTCGATATTGAGCTTGGAAACCCCGCTCACCACATTGAGCACTGTGCCCACGGGCGGGGTAATCAGGCCGATGGCGGTGTTGATCAGGAACAACACGCCAAAGTAAACCGGGTCGATGCCCGCCTGGGTGACCGCCGGCATCAGCACGGGTGTGAGAATGAGGATGCTTGGCGTCATGTCCATGACCGTGGCGACCAGGATGATCATCAGCATGATCACCACCAACAACAGCGTCGGGCTGTCCATGAACGGCTCGAGCACCGCCGCCAATTGGCTCGGCAGGTCGGCAATGGTCACCAGCCAGGAAGAAACCATGGCGGCGGCGACCAGTAGCATCACCACCGAAGTGGTCTTGGCCGAGGACAGGATCACCTCGTACAACTGGCTGACTTTCATTTCCCGGTAGATCACCAGGGATACGAATAGCGAATAGACCGCCGCCACCACCGCCGCTTCCGTCGGGGTGAAAATACCGAACTTGAGGCCGAAAATAATGATGATCGGCAAGCCCATGGCCCAGCTGCCCTCAACCAATGCCCGCAGGACCTCGGCACGCGATTGCTTGGGTGGTGTCTGGACATTCTCGCTGCGGGAGACGAACCACCAGGCAATGGCGAGCGCCACCCCGAGCATGATCCCTGGCACGATGCCGGCCAGGAACAACTTGGAAATCGACACACCGGACGCCACGCCAAAGACAATGAAGCCAATGCTCGGCGGAATGACCGGCGCGATGATGCCGCCGGCAGCGATCAAGCCCGCCGAGCGCGCCCGGTTGTGCCCAGCCAGTACCATCATGGGCACCAATAACGCCGCCAGTGCCGCCGCATCGGCTACGGCCGAACCGGAGAGCGACGCCAGCAGGCAGGACGCGATGATAGCCACGTAACCGAGACCACCGCGCTTGTGCCCCACCAGTGCCATGGCGATGTTGACGATGCGTTTGGACAAGCCGCCGACATTCATGATTTCGCCGGCCAGCATGAAGAACGGCACGGCCATCAGCGGGAAGCTGTCCGCGCCGTTGAGCAGGTTCTGGGCAATGATTTGCGCGTCGAACAGATCCAGATAGAACATCAACGCCACGCTGACCACCAGCAAGGCAAACGCGATGGGCATGCCCAGTGCCATGCTGCCTATCAAGGACCCGAGGAAAATAACCAGTGTCATGGGCGGGTGCTCTTGATGGAGTTAGGGGTGATGGGGTCTGCGGTGATGGAGTTAGTCGTGATCACCTCGGCGTCGTTGTCCTTGACCATCGACAGCTCGTCATCCCCCAGCTTGCCGAACAGCGCCAGGTAGAGCTCGTAGAGCAGGATCGCAGCGGCACTGGCGCCGAACACCAGGCCAGCACCGTAAAACAGCGCCATGGACAAACCTGATGCCGGAGCGACCACCTCCAGGTTGATCACTGCTTGTTGCCAACTGCCGCTGAAGATCAGCCAGCAGATGTACAACATCACAAGATGACTGATGACCAGGCAGATACGCTTGCCGGCCGGCGGCAAGCGCTTGATCAGGCTGTTCATGCCCAGGTGAGCGCGGTCCTTGAGCGCCACCAGGGCACCGAGAAAAATCATCCAGACGAAGAACCAGCGCGACAGCTCCTCCGACACACTGATGCCAGAGTTGAAGGCGTAACGCAGCACCACATTGCCGAACACCAGCACGATCATCGCGACCATGCACAACACAATCAGCAGCTTGAGCAGCTTGAAATACAGATCCACGACTTTTGTCATCTTGAAGAACTCCGAGGCTTGTCGAGCGCCGACATCCCACTGGCGCGATAAGACCGTAAACAGCGTGGGCCGCTATCGGATCAAACCTGAGAGACTGGAAGATGCTCCAGGGCTGGAAGATGCTCCAGGGCTGGAACAACGAATCAAGGGGAAATGGGGGGCTCGCAGACGGATAGGCATGGGTATTCCTCTATTTTTTATTATGGTCTTGGACACGTTGGGCAAGACAGGTGTCGATAAAATGTACCACCCGGTTAGTTTGGTCAATAACCCAGCCGGGGATCCACCGCAAAGCGTGCGATTATCGACCAGGCAATTCGCGATTTTTCATTTCGTTGAGCAGCCAGCACGCGCCCCCGCCACGCCACGCCTCAACAGATTTGTATCGGTCTGTATCTGAAATGCGCACTGATACGAAACAACGGATCTCGCCCTCCCCTGGCACACATCGTCGATACATCCGCGCGTTTAACTGTGATCACCGGACAGCAACACATTCGCTGCCACGGACCCACTCAATCAAGCGCAAGGAGAATCACCATGTTCAATTTCTCGAAAGTATCGTCCCTGGCTATCGCTCTGGCATTGGTTGGCGGTGTCGGCCTGGCCAATATCGCCTCGGCCACCGCAGCCAGTGCATCGACTCACAACCAGGCGCAACAGCTGGCTGAAGGCGGGGCTGATCGCTTGCTGGAAAATCGCGTGGCCGAAGGCGGCTCCGATCGTTTGCTCGAAAATCGCGTGGCCGAAGGCGGCTCCGATCGTTTGCTCGAGAATCGCGTGGCCGAGGGCGGCTCCGATCGTCTGCTTGAGAATCGTGTGGCTGAAGGGGGGGCTGATCGGTTGCAGGAGTTGCGTGAACGCAGCCCGGTGTGAAGCGACTTTGTGGCCAGAGACTGCTCCCGCTCGACTCTGTAGGAGCTGGCGAAGCCTGCGATCTTTTGATCTTGATCTTTCACTCCCGACTCAATTGGCAGCGCAAAGATCGCAGCCTCGCTTCGCTCGACAGCTCCTACGGGCGCAGCCCAGCGGGAGCATGCTCCGTCTCCACACAAGCCTCAAGGCTTGATGTTCTTCAGCTCGTTGAGCAACGCAAGCAGCTGCTGCATTTTTTCCTCGCCGAACTGCTCTTCGATCCGTCGATAGTTGCTTTCCATGCCCTCACTCATGGACACGAAGCACTGCTGGCCGCGCTCGGTCAACCCGACAAAGACCCGCCGCTGGTCCTGGCTGGACTTCTGCCGCCGCACCAAGCCGTCGCGCTCCAGGCGACTGAGCATACCGGTCATGCTGGGCTTGAGGATGCACGCCTGGTGGGCGAGTTGATGGCTTTCCAGCTCCCCTTGCTGATGCAGGATGCGGATCACCCGCCATTGCTGTTCCGTGAGGTCATGCTGGTTCAGCGCCGGGCGGAAAAATGCCATGGCGGCTTCGCGGGCTTGCAACAGCGTCAGGGTCAATGAAGGTCTGGGGTTGGCCATGTTCGAACTGTGTGGGATGGGCGAGTCGGCAGCTTAGTGGGGCCGCCAGGCTGCTGCAAGAAGCATGGCGGCGCTATGTCACTGTGGAAGGGAATTTGCTCCCACACAAATCCCTCTCGCCACCCTTCAGCGCAACCCCGATTGCCGCTGGCGATACTCCCCCGGCGTGAGCTGGGCGTAACGCTGGAAAAACCGACTGAAATACGCAGGGTCCTTGAACCCGAGCTGGTAGCAGATTTCATTGGCCGAGCTGCCGGTGAACAACAACAGTCGCTTGGCCTCCTGCATCAGCCGCTCCATGATCAGGCGCTTGGAAGGCAGGTCGGCGATGCGTCGGCACACGTCATTGAGGCGCGCCTCGGTCACGCCGATGCCTTCGGCGTAGCGCGACAACGGCCAATGCTGCAGGTAGTGAGCCTCGATCAACTCGTTGAAGCGGTGAAATATCTTCAGGTCTTCATGCCGCGCCGGCCTGGCCTCCAGGGAGTTGGAACACAACCGCAACAGGCTGATCATGATCAGCCGCGTCAATGCATCCAGTGCTGCACTACGCCCTGGGCGCCCGGCCGTCACCTCCTCGCTCAATTCCTCGAACAGGTATTCCAACCGCCGCACCTCTGCCGCCTGCCCAGGCCCCAATTGTGCCAGCGCAACGCAGGCTGCCGGCATTTGCACGCCCGCCGGCGCCAGGCTCGGGTCAGCGTCGATCAACTGCCACACCAATTGCTGGCGCACCGTCAGCACATGCCCGTCACTGTCGGCCTCGGTTACGAAGGAATGGGGAATGGTCGGCGGTGTGAGGAAGAACATCGGACCGGACTCGACGTACTGCTGATCGTCCAGGTACACGCGCACGGTGCCGCTCTTGACGTAGTGCACCTGGAAGAACCGGTCGTGGCGATGAACCGGCATGTTGCGGCCAAAAAAATCCGCCAGGTTGGCGAGTCGGTCGTAATGCACTTCGGCGTCGCTGTAGCGCTGGTCGTACACCTGACCAATGTTGATGTTCGGGATCGGCTGACGGTCAGTCATCACGCAGTACTCGTTTTCTTATTCTGGTTCAGGCGCCTGCCGCACCATCCTGCACCGAATCCGGCAAGGCAACCAGTGCCCGCTCATTCTGTCACGCTTGACGATAGTTAACATCTTAATTATAACTGTTAATACATTAACAATAACCGCAGAGCCCTCACCCCTCTGCATCGCCAGGAGACAAGCATGAGCCGTGCCCTGCATGACGTCGCGACCGGCACCCTGTTCGGGGTCGCGCTGAACTACCAGGGGCTGCTGAAACAGCGCCTCGCCGAGTTCGAGCAACCGCCCTACCAGAAGCCGCCGCTCAAGCCCGTGCTGTTCATCAAGACCCCCAATACCCGCAACCGGCACGGCGCCGATGTGGTTCACCCAGGTCGCGGCGAAACACTGCAACCAGGGCCGGCGCTTGGCGTGGTCATGGGCAAGTCGGCCAGTCGCGTCAGCGCCGCCGAAGCCTTGGACTACGTGGCCGGCTACACCATCGTCAATGAATTCAGCCTCCCGGAAGACAGCTATTACCGCCCCGCCGTCAAGGCCAAGTGCCGGGACGGCTTCTGCGCCGTCGGCCCGGAACTGGTGCCCACCACTCAGGTGGCCGACCCCCACAGCCTGACGATCACGCTGTACGTCAACGGCGAGGTCCGCCAGCAGAACAGCACGGCCAACTTCGTTCGCAACATTCCCCAACTGATTGCCGAGATCAGCGAGTTCATGACCCTGCATGCCGGCGACGTGCTGATCACCGGCACGCCTGAAGGCCGGGTCGAGGTACTGCCCGGCGATCGGGTCGAAGTGGACATCAGCGGCCTGGGCCGTCTGGTCAATACCGTCGTGGCCGACGAAACAGGAGCAGGTTCATGAAACACGCGCGCATTCGTTTTGAAGGACAGGATCACGCCGTCACCGTTGAAGCTCACAACGCCGTACGCCTGGCTGACGGTCGCTTGCTGGCCGAGGACCAGGTCCAGTGGCTGCCACCGGCCAGCGGCAGCATGTTCGCCCTGGGCCTGAACTATGCCGATCACGCCGCCGAACTGGCGTTCAAGCCACCAACCGAACCCCTGGCCTTCATCAAATCCCCTGGGACCTACACCGGCCACCATCAGGTGACCTGGCGCCCTGACAACGTCGCCTACATGCATTACGAGTGCGAGCTCGTGGCGGTCATCGGCAAAGCGGCGCGCAACGTCAAGCGCGAGGACGCGCTGCAATACCTGGCCGGCTACACCGTGTGCAACGACTACGCGAGCCGCGATTACCTGGAAAACTACTACCGACCCAACCTGCGAGTGAAGAACCGTGACGCGACGACGCCCGTCGGCCCATGGATCGTCGATGTGGCCGATGTGCCGGACCCGAGCAACCTGACGCTGCGCACCTGGATCAATGGCGAACTGCGCCAGGAAGGCTCGACCCGCGACATGATTTTCGACATCCCGTACCTGATCGAATACCTGTCCAGCTTCATGACCTTGCAACCCGGCGACATGATCGCCACCGGCACGCCGGAAGGCCTGGCGGACGTGGTGCCTGGCGATGAAGTGATCGTGGAAGTGGAAGGCGTCGGCCGTCTGGTCAATCGAATTGTCAGCGAAGCCGAGTTCTTCGCATCCCGTAAAGAGGCGTGAGCAACATGATCAAACACTGGATCAACGGCCGTGAGGTCGAAAGCAAAGACGTGTTCGTCAACTACAACCCGGCCACTGGCGAAGCCATTGGCGAAGTCGCCAGCGGCGGTGCCGAGGAAGTCGCCCAAGCGGTCGCCGCGGCCAAGGAAGCGTTTCCGAAATGGGCCAACACCCCGGCCAAGGAACGCGCCCGGCTGATGCGCAAGCTCGGTGAACTGATCGAGCAGAACGTGCCGAAACTGGCCGAACTGGAAACCCTCGACACGGGCTTGCCGATCCACCAGACCAAGAACGTGCTGATCCCGCGTGCCTCGCACAACTTCGATTTCTTTGCCGAAGTCTGCACGCGGATGGACGGTCACACCTATCCGGTCGATGATCAGATGCTCAACTACACCCTGTACCAACCGGTGGGTGTCTGCGCGCTGGTATCGCCCTGGAACGTCCCGTTCATGACCGCGACCTGGAAGACCGCGCCGTGCCTGGCGCTGGGCAACACGGCCGTGCTGAAGATGTCCGAGCTGTCGCCGTTGACCGCCAACGAGCTGGGTCGCCTGGCGGTCGAGGCTGGCCTGCCCAATGGCGTGTTGAACGTGATCCAGGGTTACGGCGCCACCGCCGGCGATGCGCTGGTGCGCCACCCGGATGTGCGGGCGATCTCCTTCACTGGCGGCACCGCCACCGGCAAGAAAATCATGCAGACCGCCGGGTTGAAAAAGTACTCGATGGAACTGGGCGGCAAGTCGCCGGTGCTGATTTTCGAAGACGCCGACCTCGAACGCGCCCTCGACGCCGCGCTGTTCACGATTTTTTCCCTCAATGGCGAGCGCTGCACCGCCGGCAGCCGGATCTTCATCCAGGAAAGCGTCTACCCGCAGTTCGTGGCCGAGTTCGCCGCCCGCGCCAAACGCCTGATCGTCGGTGATCCGCAGGACCCGAAAACCCAGGTCGGCTCGATGATCACCCAGGCTCACTACGACAAGGTCACCGGCTACATCAAGATCGGCCTCGATGAAGGCGCCACCCTCCTGGCCGGCGGCCTGGAGCGTCCGGCGAATTTGCCGGCGCACTTGAGCCGCGGCCAGTTCATCCAGCCAACGGTATTTGCTGACGTGAACAACAACATGCGCATCGCCCAGGAAGAAATCTTCGGCCCGGTGGTGTGCCTGATCCCGTTCAAGGACGAGGCCCAAGCCCTGCAATTGGCCAACGACACCGAATACGGCCTGGCCTCGTACATCTGGACCCAGGACATCGGCAAGGCCCATCGCCTGGCCCATGGCATCGAGGCCGGCATGGTGTTCATCAACAGCCAGAACGTGCGCGACCTGCGCCAGCCTTTCGGCGGCGTGAAGGGTTCCGGAACCGGCCGCGAAGGCGGACAGTACAGCTTTGAAGTGTTTGCCGAGATCAAGAACGTTTGCATCTCCATGGGCAGCCATCACATACCGCGGTGGGGTGCATGATCACAGACAAATCTGGTGATTAACCTTGTGGCGAGGGGATTTATCCCCGCTCCTGTGGGAGCAAGCTTTGCTCCCACAACCAAGATTCAACAAGAACAATTTTTCAGGAGAATCATCATGGGCGAAGTCGTCCTGGCTGCGAAAATCTGCCACGTTCCCTCGATGTACCTGTCGGAGCTGCCCGGCAAGCACCACGGTTGCCGTGCCGCCGCGATTGCCGGCCACAAGGAAATCGGTCGCCGCGCCCGTGAACTGGGGGCCGATACCGCCGTGGTGTTCGACGTGCACTGGCTGGTCAACAGCGCCTATCACGTCAACAGCGGCGCGCACTTCAAGGGCATCTACACCAGCAACGAGCTGCCGCACTTCATCAAGAACATGGAGTACGAGTACTCAGGCGCCCCGGAACTGGGTGAACTGATCGCCGCCGAGGCCAATGCCGCCGATGTGCGCACCCTGGCCCACAACATCCCGAGCCTTGAGCTGGAATACGGCACGCTGGTGCCCATGCGCTACATGCACATGGACGTTGCCCAGGAACAGAAATTCAACGTCGTGTCGATTGCCGCCTGGTGCGCCTGGCACCGCCTGCAAGACAGCTTCACCTTCGGTGCCGCCGTGCGCCGGGCCATCGAAAAAAGCGACCGCAAGGTGCTGGTGCTCGCGTCCGGCTCGCTGTCGCACCGTTTCTCCGATGATCGCAACGCTGAAGCCAACATCCACAACTGGACGCGGGAGTTCGACAAGCAGGTCGACCTGCACGTCGTCGAAATGTGGCGCCAAGGCCGCTGGAAAGAGTTCTGCGCCATGCTCCCGGACTACGCCGAACACTGCTTCGGCGAAGGCAAGATGCATGACACAGCGATGCTGCTGGGGTTGCTCGGCGGGCCGGACTACGACAAGCCTGCCGAAATCATCACCGAGCCTTTCGGCAGCTCCGGCACTGGACAGATCAACGCTGTCTTCCCTGTTTGACACTGCGGCCGTACGGCATCCCCGTGCGGCCTGAAGGAGCCGTTCATGCCCCATTTCATTGCCGAATACACCGACAACATCGAACAACAAGCCGACCTGCCCGGCCTGTTTGAAAAGGTCCACGCCTTGCTGGGCGACAGCGGCGTGTTCCCCCTGGGTGGCATCCGCAGCCGCGGCGTGCGCCTGGACACCTGGCGCATGGCCGACGGCAAGCACGATTACGCCTTCGTGCACATGACCTTGAAAGTCGGCCATGGTCGTGACCTGGCCACCCGCCAGAAAGTTGCGGAAAAACTCTTCGAGGTGATCACCGCGCACTTCGCCGAGCTCCAGGCCCAACGCCTGCTGGCCCTGTCCTTCGAGATGACCGAGCTGCACGAACAGCTCAACTTCAAGGCCAACAACGTGCATGCCTTCCTCAAGGCCCAGGCCACTTAAACCCGTCTGCCCCGCACTCCCCATCGGCCCCTCTGACAAAAAGTACAAGATCATGAGCACAGCCAATACCGCCGACACTGCCGGCACCGTCGCGCACGACCGCACCCATGCCACCATCACCTGGCGGCTGATGCCGCTGCTGCTGGTCTGTTACCTCTTTGCCCATCTGGATCGCATCAACATCGGCTTCGCCAAGATGCAGATGAGCGCCGACCTGCAGTTCAGCGACACGGTCTACGGCTTCGGCGCCGGGCTGTTCTTCATCGCCTATGCGCTGTTCGGGGTGCCCAGCAACATGGCCCTGGACCGGGTCGGTCCGCGGCGCTGGATCGCCACGCTGATGGTGGTCTGGGGCGCCTTGTCCACCGGTATGTTCCTCATCGACAGCGCCGCCGGTTTCTACGTATTGCGCTTTCTGCTGGGCGTGGCCGAGGCCGGTTTCTTTCCTGGCATCCTGGTCTTTCTCAACCGCTGGTATCCGGCCCGGCGCCGGGCCCAGGTGACCGCGTTGTTTGCCATCGCCGTGCCCATGGCCGGGGTGATTGGCGGGCCGTTGTCCGGCGGCATTCTCGAGCATTTCCATGATCTTGGTGGCCTGCGCGGCTGGCAATGGATGTTCGTCATCGAAGGGCTGCCGGTGATCCTGCTCGGCCTTGTCGTGCTCAAGTGCCTGCCGGACAATTTCGAGACGGTCAAGTGGCTCACACCGCAAGCCAAACAGCAGCTGCGCGAGCAATTGAGCCTTGAAGAACAGCGCAAATCCATCACCTCGTTTTCGGCGATCCTCAACAATCGGCAGGTGTGGTTGTTGGTGGCGGTGTACTTCGCCGTGATGCTGGCGGTGAACACCCTGGCCTTCTGGATGCCCACCCTGATCCACGGCGCCGGCATCGGCAGCGACGGCAAGGTCGGGCTGCTCAGCGCGGTGCCCTACCTGGCCGGCTGTTTTTTCATGATCGGCTGCGGGCGTTCCTCCGACCGCCATCGCGAACGTCGCTGGCACCTGTGCGTGCCACTGTTGATGGCGGCGCTGGGCATTGCGGTCACCGGGCTCTCACCCGGCAATCCGACCCTGGTACTGAGCGGCCTGATTGTCGCCGGCATGGGCGCCAGTGCGGCGTTGCCGATGTTCTGGCAACTGCCGCCAGCCTTCCTGTCCAACGGCACCCAGGCCGCCGGTATCGCGCTGATCAGCTCCTTCGGCAGCATCGCCTCATTCTTCGCGCCCTACCTGATCGGCTGGATGCGCGACACCACCCAGAGCGCCAGCCTCGCCTTGTATGTGCTGGCCCTGCTCATCGCCCTTGGCGGCTTGCTGGTGCTGCGCACCCGGGCCGCCATCGTCAACCCTCAATAAGAGACCCTTGCCATGCTTGACCAGAACTTCATCCAGCAAGCCGCCACCCGCCTCGACCAGGCCGAACGCTCCCGCGAGCAGGTGCGGCAGTTTTCCCTCGACCACCCGGACATCACCATTGAGGATGCCTACGCCATCCAGCGCGCCTGGGTCGCGCAGAAAATCAAGGACGGCCGCAAGCTGGTCGGCCACAAGATCGGCCTGACCTCCCGGGCCATGCAGGTGTCGTCGAACATCACCGAGCCGGACTTCGGTGCGCTGCTGGATGACATGTTCTTTGACGAAGGCACCGACATCCCGTTCGAGCGTTTCATCGTGCCACGGGTGGAAGTGGAACTGGCGTTCATACTCGGCAAGCCGTTGAAGGGTCCGAACGTGACGGTGTTCGACGTGCTCGACGCCACCGAATGGGTGATCCCGGCGCTGGAAATCATCGATGCGCGCATCCAGCAGGTCGACCCGCAGACCAAGGCGACCCGCAAGGTGTTCGACACCATCTCCGACAACGCCGCCAATGCCGGCGTGGTCATGGGCGGTCGCGCCGTACGTCCGACCGAGATCGACCTGCGCAAGGTGCCGGCGGTGCTCTACCGCAACGGCGTGATCGAAGAGTCCGGCGTCTCGGCGGCGGTGCTCAATCACCCGGCCAAAGGCGTGGCCTGGCTGGCGAACAAACTGGCGGCTTATGACGTCACCCTGCAACCGGGACAGATCATCCTCGGCGGCTCCTTCACCCGCCCCGTGGCAGCCAACCCCGGCGACACCTTTCATGTCGACTACGACATGCTCGGTTCCATCGCCTGCCGTTTCGTCTGATCGGAGACCGTTTCATGGACATGCCCATCAATACCTTCAAGCAACGCCTGCGCAGCGGCGAGGCGCAGATCGGCCTGTGGCTGGGGTTGGCCGACGCCTACTGTGCGGAACTGGCGGCCAACGCCGGCTTCGACTGGCTGCTGATCGACGGTGAACACGCGCCCAACGACTTGCGCACCCTGCTCGGCCAGCTCCAGGCCGTGGCGCCCTACCCCAGCCAGCCGGTGATACGCCCGGTGATCGGTGACACTGCGCTGATCAAGCAAGTGCTCGATATCGGCGTGCAGACCCTGCTGGTGCCGATGGTGGAAAGCGCCGACCAGGCGCGCGAACTGGTGCGCGCCATGCACTACCCGCCCCATGGTGTACGCGGCGTCGGCAGCGCACTGGCCCGGGCGTCACGCTGGAACAGCATCCCCGGTTACCTCGACAAGGCCGATGAACAGATGTGCCTGTTGGTCCAGATCGAGAGCCGCGAAGGCCTGGCCAACCTGGATGCCATTGCGGCCGTGGAAGGTGTGGATGGGGTCTTTATCGGCCCGGCGGACCTGAGCGCGTCCATGGGGTTTCGTGGCAACCCCGGTCACCCGGATGTGCAAGCAGCCATCGAAGACGCCATCGCCCGCATCCGCCAGGCCGGCAAGGCGGCCGGGATTCTCAGCGCGGATGAAAAACTGGCCCGGCGCTATATCGAACTCGGCGCGGCGTTTGTCGCGGTGGGCGTGGATACCACGGTGTTGATGCGGGGCTTGCAGACACTCGCGGCGGCGTTCAAAGACACGCCAAAACCTGCGGCTGGCGGCGTGTACTGATAGCAACACAACCTCAGTGCCGAGAGAGCTTGCTCCCGCTGGTCTCTATAGGAGCTGGCGAAGCCTGCGATCTTTTGATCTTGATCTTGCACTTGGGATTCAAGCGTCTTTGGAAAGATCGCAGCCTCGCTCCGCTCGACAGCTCCTACACAGCTACAGGCCCAGCGGGAGCAAGCTCCCTCGCCACAAAAGCCGATCTCGCTTGGAGGTCTCAGCGCCTGATCGCCTTCAGGTCATTGAGCAACCTCAGCAACGTCTGCAATTTTTCCTCCCCTAACTTGTCCTGCAGACGCTGGTAATTCTCTTCCATGCTCTGGCTCATCGAATCGAAGCTCGCCTGCCCTTGCGGCGCCAGGCGCACCAGCACCCGCCGCTGATCCTGTTCGGCCTTGCGCCGCACCACCATGCCCGCCGCTTCCATGCGCACCAACACGCCGGTCATGCTGGGCTTGAGGATGCAGGCCAGCTCGGCCAGGCGATTGATCTCCAGCTCGTCGTGCTGGCTGAGAATACGGATGACTCGCCATTGCTGCTCGGTCAAGCCATGTTGATTGAGGGAAGGCCGGAAAAACCCCATGGCCGCTTCACGGGCCTGGAGCAGGGTCAGGGTCAAGGATTGGCGCAGCTTGGGCATGAGTAATGTTCGCGAAATAGATTTAGTTAATGAGTTAACTAAATCTTAACAGCTTCCAACTCATGCTGGCCTATCCGTTCACAGAATCTGGAACAAGCAATTGCCCTGTGACGAGATTGTATGGGCGGTGTAGGAGCTGTCGAGTGCAACGAGGCTGCGATCTTGTCCCAGACAATTGAGTCGAGAGCGAAAAATCAAAAGATCGCAGGCTTCGCCAGCTCCTACGGAGCCCAGCGGGAGCAAGGGAAGGTATCGATGCGCTCTCAAGCGCCCTTGATCACGCCCTTGAGCACTTGCTTGAAATGCTCGACCTGTTCCTCGCTGAACTGGTCGAACACCTTGTCCTGCTGCTCCTTGGCAATCGCCCAGAGTCCTTCGGTCTCATCGATACCCTTGGCAGTCAGGCGTACCCGCTCGCCTTCATCGCTCACCAGGCCCTTGCGCTTGAGGTTGGCCACGGCTTCTTCGATCTCGCGCGCCGGCATCGCCACTTCCCGCTGCAAGTCGCACAGGTTCAGCCCGGCGTCGTTCTCCAGCACCATCAACATCCGCGCCTCACTGGTGCGCAAGCCGGTGGACAACTGACGCGGCTGGTAGCTGGCCTGGTAGGCCCGCAGCGCCTGGGTCATCAGATAATACAGGTTGTGGCTCAAGCGCCCCTGGAAGTGACTGCTGGGGGACTGGCCCTCTTCCCGCTTGGTCATGCGGGTGTGGGGCAGCACCATCGAGTAGGCGCCCTGGTGATAGAGCAACGGCGAGCGTCCGAAATCGTCAAACGCCACGACCTTGCCGATCATGATCCAGTGATCGCCGCCATCGACCTGCTGGTATTTCTCACAGTGGAAACGCGCCGAGCAGTCCACAAACACCGGAGCGCCGCCTTCGCCGGTTTCGTATTGGATTTGCGCGAAGCGGTCCTCCTTGGGCCGTGCGAAGTTGTTCGACAGGTCGATCTGGTCGGCGGCCAGCACGTTCACCGCAAAGTGGCTGGCCGCCTCGAACACGCCGTGGCTGCTCGAGCGCTTGTCGATGCTCCACAGGATCAATGGCGGGTCCAGGGACACGGAGTTGAAACTGTTGGCCGTCACACCGACCTTGCGGCCATCTTCAGTGGCAGCGGTGACCACGGTCACCCCGGTGGCAAAGTTACCCAGGGCCCGGCGGAACGCGCGGGTATCGAAAGCGGTATCACAAAGACTGGACATGCAAGACTCCCGGCCGCCTCGAGCGACGGCCTCGATTATTGTTCTAGGGTTCAGCCAACAAGCGGTCAAACCATGGAAGGATCAGGCTCAAGGCCCATCAGCTCACGACCGAGAATCTGCGCGCAGACGTCGTAGTCGGTGTAGGCATGGGCGCCGGTCAGATGGGCGTCGCGAAACAGCCGTTGCAACTCGTTGTTTTCGAACCAGGCACCGCCGCCGGCTGCCTCCATCAAGCGGTCGACGGCCTGGATGCACATCTTGGTGGCGTAGCCCTGGTTGGTCCGCCAGAACGCCAGGGTTTCCCGGCTGGGGTATTCGTGGCGCTCACCGTATTCGGCGTGCTCCTGCCAGGTTTTCTCCAGGAAGGCACGGGCCGCGGCCACCTGATGGGTCGACTCGGCCAGGCGCATCAACGCCGGGGTGGCGGCGCCGACTGCCGCACCGGTGTAGGCCCGCACGCGGTTGCGGGTTTTCTCGCGGAAAACCTCCAGCATACGTTCGGCCACGCCCAGGCTGACCGTGGAGAAACCACTGGCGAAGTAGGGTCGGTATGGCGAGTAGAAAATCTTGCTGTCGGGATACAGGCCGAATCCGCCGGACTTGCCCTCCATCATGTCCTTGGCTTTCTGGATCCGGTGTTCCGGCACGAAAGCGCTGTCGATGATCAAGGTCTTGCTGCCACTGCCGCGCATGCCCACCGCGAACCAGTCATCGCGAATCGCATAGTCGCTGCGCGGCAATACCGCAAAGCAGTAATCCTGGGTGCCTTCGGCGTTTTTACGGCGAAACCCCACGATCGCCCATTCGGCATGATCGCAGCCGCTGCTCCAGCCCATTTCACCGCTGAACATCACACCGCCCTCGACTTCCTCGGTGCGGCCAAACGGCGCGATGCTGCTGCTGGCGGTGGCATCGGGATCATCGCCCCAGATTTCCTGCTGGGCCTTGGCCGGGAACATTGCCAACTGGTGGCTGTGGGTGCACAACAGGCTCATGGCCCAGGCCGTGCTGGCACAGGCACCGGCCAGCAGCGCGATGCAATCGGCGAACTGTGGCAGGGAAATTTCCATGCCCCCGTACTTTTTCGGCTGGAAGGCCTTGTGCATGCCGATGCCTTTGAGCAGGGCTATATTCTCGGCAGGGACGCTACGGTCCTTTTCCGCCTGGAAAGCGTTGGCGGCAATGACCGGCAGGATGGGCTTGAGGTCTTCGAGCAGCGGGTTTGGCTTTTTCATGGACAGGCTCTTTTATTATTGGCATCTGCCAATCCCGCCTTTGCCCGGCAACCTGAGGTTGCACAAACAGCGGGATCAGTGATTAAGGCCGGTCCAGTATGGGCAATCACGGGCAGGTGAAAAATGCACCTTCCAGATCCAAGATTGTACTTTTCATGGGCAGGTTTCAGCCCGATGGCGCGCTCGGTCAAATACCCCGGCACGGATGATCAAGACAGGCGCCCCCGCCAGGGCTCTTAATAGGGCCATCCCCTGCAATGCCTTGCATAGGCGTTGCAACGGAGTTTCCTTTCACTTTGTCAGGTTGCGTCATGATCAATATCGAAACGCCCACCTATTACACGGCCACCAAGAAATACAACCTCAGCTTCCCCACGCTGGAACAGGACGTGGACGCCGATGTCGTGGTCATTGGCGGCGGTTTCTCCGGCATCAATACCGCGCTGGAGCTCGCCGAAAAAGGCATCACCAACATCGTGGTGCTGGAGGCGCGTTACCTGGGGTTCGGCGGCACCGGGCGCAATGGCGGACAGATCATGGCCGGCATCGGTCATGACCTGGAAAAGATCAAGAAGGACGTGGGTGAAGACGGCCTGCGCCAAGTCTTCGAGATCAGCGACCTGGGCGCCGACATCATCAAGGACCGTATCGCCAAGTACGACATCGATGCCGACTTCTGCCATGGCTACGGCTACATGGGCTTCAACGCGCGCCAGGAAAAAACCCTGCGGGCCTGGGAAAAAGACTTCAAGTCGATCAACAGCAAACACGAGATCCGTTTTCTCGGTGGCTCCGACGTGCAGCAGATCATCGGTTCCAAGGCCTACGGCAGCGCCTTGCTGCACATGGGCGGCGGGCATGTGCACTCGCTGAACCTGTTGCTGGGTGAGGCCAAGGCCTTGGTCAGCCACGGCGTGCGGATTTTCGAGAACAGCCCGGCCCTGGAAGTCAGCTATGGCGAACGCATCACCGTGCGTACCGGGCGTGGTTCGGTCAGGGCCAGCAAGCTGCTGTGGGCCTGCGACAGTTTCCTCAACAAGCTGGAACCGGAACTGCATCGCTCGACCATCAACACCTACGCTTTCCAGATGATGACCGAGCCGTTGTCGGACGAACTGATCCAGCGCATCAGCCCGATTCGCGGTGCCTACAGTGACATTCGCCCGGTGATCGACTACTACCGCGTCACCAACGAAAACCGCCTGCTGTTCGGCGCCGCGACGCCGTTGGTGGAGCACATCCCCCAGGATCTCAAGGCCTGGAACCGGCGCCTGATGCTCAAGATATTCCCGTACCTCAAGGACGTGAAGATCGACCTGGCCTGGGGTGGCCCGATGGCGTGCAGCCCGAACCTGTTCCCGCAGATCGGCACCCTGCCCGGCCGCAGCAATGCGTTTTTTGTCCAGGGTTACTCAGGCTTTGGCGTCACCCCGAGCCACATCATCTGCAAGGTGCTGGCCGAAGGCATGAGCGAAGGCTCAGCGCGCTACGACCTGGTCAGCTCGATCCACCGCCCGACCATCATCGGCAAAGACGCCATTCGCCCATTGCTGCTGACCGCCGGCAAGTCCTGGCATCAGCTGTCGGGCTACTGGAATGGCCGTCGCTGAGGTGAGCGGCTGAACACGAACCCTGTGGCGAGGGAACGCCCCAACACCACCGCCGAACCGGACCGTAGGAGCTGTCGAGTGAAACGAGGCTGCGATCTTTCCCTTGACCATTGAGTCGAAAGCGAACGATCAAAATCAATAGATCGTCCGAACGCGGCCCGAGCCTTCGCCAGCTCCTACAGGTCCAGCGGTGCGATGTGATGGTTCATCAACCCCCACGTCACAAAAGCCCCACCCAATTTCACTGTTTCTTTCACTCATCAGGAGTCACTGCCATGCCCCTTATCACCCTCGAAAAAAACATCCAGCTGTCCGACCTGGACGCCTGGGGCACTGTCGCCGACCTCGGTTCGCAGATTCTCGAAGGCGAAGTCAAAGCCTTCGGCAAGATGACCTTCGGCGCACCGACCGATCCCGTCAGCAGCGCCTACTTCGGCACCACCCAAGGCAAGTTCCGGATGGTCTATCCCTTCGCCGAACAAGCCATCGTGGTCACCGGTGAAGTGGTGCTCACCGACGAGGCCACCGGCCAGAGCACCCGCTACAAGGCCGGCGACAGCTGGTTCGTGACCAAGGGTACGCCGGTGCTGTGGGAAGTGGTCAGCGAGAGTTTCGTCAAACACTATTTCGCGGTAGCCTGATCGGAACCGGCTGCCGAACCCACCGGCAGCCCTCTTGGCGAAGGTGCGACCATGAACGTCATCCCCACCCAGGCCATCGCCGGCCAATGCTTGCACGCGTTCACCCAGCTCGTTCCCGTCAGTCGGGCGGCGTTCTACTGTGTTGATCGGCAGCTGCAAGTCCATGACTTCAGCCTGCATGGGATGAGCGGCGAGATGCACCGCGACTACCTGGACAACTACCGCCAGTTCGACCCGCTGCACCCGCGTCACTGCGTGTCCAGCGAGCTGGCCGTGGTGCCGTTGGGCCTGGCGATGGCCCGCCAACCGCTGCGTGACAACCATCGTTATCGCGACTTCCTGCAGCGCTACGGCGTGGTCGACGTCGTGGAAGTCTTCGCCCATCGGGACGGTCAGCCCCAAGCCGCGATTTCGCTGTTGCGCACCGCCGAGCAAGGCGCCTTCACCAGCCAGCAGTTGAGCCAACTCAGCGCGTTGCAGACCTTGCTGCAACTGGCCGTGGCCCATTTGCCCAGCCATGAGGACCCCTTGGGCGACTTGACGCCCAAGGAGCGCCAGATCGCCTGGCTGCTGCGCCAAGGCGTCAGTAACAAACAATTGGCCCGGGAGCTGGGGGTGGGCTTGCCGACCATCAAGACTCACTTGATCCACCTGTTCCGCAAGGTTGGCGTGAGCAGCCGTACCGAGTTGGTCAGCGCACTGTTCCTCTAGTCAACCATTTGGTTGATAGGCCGCCGTTGCCAGGCACCGCATGATCCGAGTGGCTAATTCAACCACCGGAGCCTTGCAATGAGCACATCTTCAGACTGGATCACCGTCGGCGCCCTGGCCGATGGCTTTGCCCCCGAAGCCTTCATCCTGCCAAACCTGGCCGACCTGGACGGCAAGACCTTCACCCTGCACTTCGCCAATGGCTGGCAGATCGAGCATCGCTTCGAGCAGGATACCCTGACCTGGAACGCCGCCGATGGACACTCCAGCGGCACCGCAACCTACCGGGCCACTTCGGTGCGCCCGGGCCTGTACCTGGTGGACTTCATCAAGCGCGAAGGCGAGCTGACGTCGTCGGTAAGCCTGGTGCTCGATACCGCCAGCGCCGCCTTCACCGCCGTGATCGGCCGCATGCCGAGCCAGCAAGAAACCGGCGAAGGCCTCTATAGCCGGGCGCTGGCCGGCAAGCCCCTGACCTCGGTTCAAGCCCAGTTCCTGCACGGCAGCCTCGATCGTCCCTGGCAGCCTGGCCTGTGCCCGCATGCACCGACCACCGAACTGGTGGGGCTGCGCAACCTGTATCGCTACAGCCCGAGCGAAGTCTACGAGCACATCTACCTCAACGACCAGTTCTACTCGTGGCAGTGCCTCAAGGGCGTTGAACAAGGCCTGTGCGACACCGATCGCTGCGACACCTACAAGATCGCCGATCAGCTTTACCTGTTCGTGTGGCGGGAAAAAATCATCCCGACCCTGGGCCTGGTGCTGATCGACCTGCAACAGCACCGCAGCGACGGCAAGATCTTCGGCTACGCCGGTGCCTCGTTCGATGAGTTCTCCAACTTCCCGGTCAGCTCCTACTGCCAGGTGCTCAACCAGACGGAGTATCCCGATGCCTGAACGACGCACCATCGTAATCACCGGCGCCGGAACCGGCATTGGTGCGGCCTGCGCCCGCCTGTATGCCGCCGAAGGTGCCAGCCTGGTATTGATCGGCCGACGCCGCGAGCCCCTGGAAACTCTCGCCGAGGAAATCGGCGGCCTGGTGCTGGTGGGCGATGCGGCCTGCCCGAGCACCTGGGACAGCTTCATCGAGCGGATTCGCACGCGTTATGGCCGACTCGACGTGCTGCTGGCCTGTGCCGGTGGCTTGGGCATGGGCAGCGCCACCGAGACCCCGCCATCGGCCTGGGAAGCGGCCATGCGCAGTAATCTCGACAGCGCCTTCTACAGCGCCCGGGCGTGCCTGCCGCTGCTACAGGAAAGTGCCGGCAACATCGTGCTGATCGCCTCCATTGCTTCCTTGGCGGCAGGCCCGCACGTGTGCGGCTACACCACCGCCAAGCATGCGCTGTTGGGCCTCAACCGCTCCCTGGCAAGGGATTACGGGCCTCACGGCGTACGGGTCAACGCGCTCTGCCCTGGCTGGGTCCGCACGCCAATGGCCGATGAAGAAATGCAGGTATTGATGCAGTTCCATGGCGAAACGTTGCAGCAGGCCTATGACCGGGTCTGCGCCGACGTGCCGTTGCGCAGGCCTGCCAGCGCCGAGGAAATCGCCAATGCCTGCCGTTTCCTGGCCTCGCCCGAGGCGTCGATCATCACCGGGGCGATGCTGGTGGCCGATGGCGGCTCCAGCATTGTCGACGTACCGACACTGGCTTTCAGCCGGATGGAGGCCAGCGATGCCTGAGGATCTGGATTTCAGCGGCCAGACCGTGCTGGTCACCGGAGGTGCCCAGGGCATTGGCCGGGCCATCGTCGAAGCGTTCGCCCTGCGCGGGGCCCGCGTGGTCATCGCCGACCTGGGCCTGGCGCGCGCCGAGGCGGTGGCCGACGAATTGACCACCGGGGGCTGTCAGGTGCAAGCGGTAGGGATTGACCTGGCCGACGCCACGGCGATCTGCGCGATGATGGCCGAGCTGGAACAACGCGTGGGGAGGCTGGATATCCTGGTGCACAACGCCGGGTATTTTCCGCTGACACCGTTCGCCGAGATCACCCCATCGATGCTTGAGCGAACGCTGGCAGTGAACCTCTCTGCGCTGTTCTGGCTGACCCAGGCGGCGCTGCCGATGTTCCGGCGCCAGGGCCAAGGCTGCGTGCTGGTGACCTCTTCGGTCACCGGCCCGCGGGTGGCTTATCCAGGGCTCAGTCACTACGCGGCCTCCAAGGCCGGGGTCAATGGCTTCATTCGCAACGCCGCGCTGGAACTGGCGGCCGAGAATGTCCGCGTCAATGGCGTCGAGCCGGGCATGATTGCAACACCGGCCATGGCGAATCTTGGCGACGATGAGGTCAACCGGGACATCGCCCGCCGGGTACCGCTGGGTCGACTGGGCAAGCCGAGCGATATCGCCGGTGCCATGCTGTTCCTGGCATCGGGCCTGGCCGGTTATGTGACCGGGCAGACTTTGGTGGTCGATGGGGGTTCGACTTTGCCGGAGGTTTGAACCTACGGGAGCGGTGCCTCGCTGACGATGGTGGTGAATGCTACGCCGCCTTCGCGAGCAAGCCCGCTCCCACACTTTCCAATGTCATCCAAAAAAATCATGCTCATCACAAATCCCTTTGTGGGAGCGGGCTTGCTCGCGAAAGCGGTGGTTCAGACTGCAAAGCTATTGGATATGTCCACTCAAGCCACCCCCTGCCCCACCTGCAAACGGCTGGAACGAAACTCCTTGGGCGACAGCTCGAACTGCTTCTTGAACGAACGGCTGAAATGCGCCGAATCGGTAAAGCCCCATTTGTAAGCGATCGAGGTAATGGACTCGTCCCGCAGGAACGGGTTGGTCAGGTCATCGGCGCTGCGCTTGAGCCGGGCACGCTGGATGTAGCGGCAAACGCTGTCATCCTGCTCTTCGAACAAACGATACAGATGGCGCACCGAAATATTCAGCCGGTTGGCCAGGCCCACCGGGCTGAGGCCGGGCTGGGTCAGGGACTCGTCGATGACCTTCTGCACATAGCTGCGCAAGTGGCTGCCCTGCAAGGCAGCCCCCTCGTCACGGGCATCGCTGCCGTGTTCCAGGGCCGAGCCCAACAGCGAAACGAAGGCACTCTGCAAGGCCTCCCCCTCACCCGCCGCGCCCTCGCCGTCCGGTGTGTCCTTGCACAGCTGGTCCATCAACACATGCAGCATTCGCCCACACGCCTTGCTGGACGAAACCTTGCCAAAGGTCTTGGTTTCACCGCCCAGTTGCCTCGACACGTCCTGGCGAGACAAGGACAGCACCGCGTGCTCGATCAGGCCGAATGGGGTGATTTCAAGCGCCCCCACTGAATCCATCAACAACAATTCACCGGGCGCCAACTGGATGCTCTGACCGTTCTGGGTAATGCGGCAGTAGCCACTGCGCTGGCTGACCAGGAGGCAATCCTGGTCATCATCGTGATCGGCGTTGGGCGATTGACGCTTGATGTTACCGGCGTTGGTGCGCAGGTTCGCGAGGGCAAGGCCCCCACGCTGGAAATTCGACACTTCACCAATAAACAGCGAGCGATTGAAGGCCAGCTCGGTAACGAAGTGACCGCAAGTCGCCCGCAGATCCCGGTTCCAGGTGTCCAGACCATCCTGCCCAACCTGTTGCATGCTCATGGCATTCTCCGCAATGGCTTATTGTTTTTGTACGGCGATAGTTAACATGTTATCTATATGCGCGCAACAAGTACCTGATCGCCAGAGCAGTAGCAGGAATGATGCCAGGGTAGAACGAAGAAATCAGAGCGTTGCCAACACCCTCTGCAGGCCGCTCAAGGTCGTCAGCAAGACGGCGCGCTGCTCCCGGCTCAACGGGATATAGCGACGAAAGGCCGGCATGCGATTGACCACTTCGCTACCGCCCATGTGTTCCAGGCGCACGCACCACTGGTGTCCCTGCAGATCGATGCGCAGACGTTTGAAATCCAGCGGCATGAGCGCCTGGTACAGCGCAGGATCCTTCTCCACCGCCGCCTGCAACCGGGTCGCCAGATCACTGCGCCCGTCCCGCTGTCGGCAACGAATGCCGCTACGCCGAACAGCCCCACCGTGGTGCAGTTCCAGGCGCGCCGTGCCCTCTCGGGAAGCAGGCACGCGCAGGACGAACTCGGTCATCACCAGGTGCATCAACAGCTGCGACTCGGTGCGTTCGACAATCTCCAACTGCAAGCTGCCGTCGTCGGTGGCTGCCGTCGCCATAGCCGGGCCCGCCACCTCGAATCGCGCCAGCGCCAGGTTGCGCCGCAGATGCTCCAGGGTCACCCCAGGCCGATAACCGGCCGGGGCGCGCCGGGCGCTGAACAACTCAGACAATTTTTGCAGCAGGGTCGACAAACTCGCTCGCATGTTGCCCTGGCTCATGGGAGAACTCCTTGGCCAGCACGTCTTCCACAGACGCCGGCTTGAATGGATTGACTTTCTGTACCACCAGGGTCCAGAACAAGGCGTACGCTGCGGTGCCACCGAGCATCACCGCAAAGGGCACATAGATGTCCGCCGGATTCATGCCGGGCGGTGTGATGAACCACATGCCCAGCACAATGCCGACACTGGACAGGATCTGTGGCAACGGGAACCACGGCGAGCGATAGGCCCGCGGCAGATCAGGACGACGAATCCGCAGGCTGACCACCGACACGGTCACCAGCAGGTAGGCAAAACTCCAGGCGCACACCGCGGCCAACACCAGGTGCATGATGTTGTCGGTATTGCCGCCCAGCCACAACGCATGCAGGCAAGGAATCAGCATCGCCACCAGGATGCACAGCAGCGGCGTCTTGAAGCGTGGATGCAGATAAGTGAAAGCCTTCGGCAACGCGCCGTCCACCGCCATGCCGTAGAGAATCCGCGGTACACCGGCCATCAGGGTGTTGATGGTCGCCGCACCGGCAAACAGAAAGCCGATGCCCAGCCACATCGGGCCGATATCGCCCATGACCTGTTCGGCGAACCGTGGAATGGCCATGGGCGTGTCCAGCAGATGCACGCCAGTGGCGGCATCGAGCAGCACGTTTTCCACCTGGCGCTTCATGGCTGCACCGTAGATGAACATGCAGGTGGCGACGCTGAACAAGCCCAGCATCATGGCCCGGGGCATGGTGCGGGCGGACTGGCGCAGGTCCGGCGCCAGCGGCGTGACGAATTCACAGCCGACAAACATGAACATGGCCATGCCCACCAGCGACAGCACCGTGACCATATCGGTGCCCACCACGGACGCACCAAACCAGCCCTCCAGCTCCACCGCCGGTGCGGCGATCAAGCCCAACACGCCGAACACCATCAGGGTCGTCCACATGCCGAACGTCAGGATGATTTCGGCCCGGCCAAAAGCACTGACGCCGAAGGCATTGAGCACACCAAAGACCACCACGAACCCCACGCCCAGCAACCAGGAACCGCCTGCCGATTCGGCCAGGGTGTTGAGGTGTTCGAAGTTCACCAGGGCCATGACACCGGCCAGGATGGTCTCGGCGGTGCCGGCAAACACATGGACAATCAGGTAGGCCGACAATGTCCCGGTAATCGCGAAGAAACGGCCCATGCCACAGTTGATGTAGTCATAGACCGAGCCGGTGGTCGGGAGAATCGATGCTGCCTCGGCAAACGTCGTCGCCTGGGCCAGCATCATTACCACGGCGATCAGCATTGCCACGGCAAAGGCGCTGCCGCCGATGCCAAAGCCCATGGTCGCGGTGAGAATCACGGGGCTTGCCATGATCAGGCCAATGGTGCTGGCCAACGCGGTGGGAAAACCCACCGAACCTCGGTTCAAGTGCTCGGTGAGCCTGTCATTGATCGACATGGTGCAAGGTCCTCGAAAGCGGATTTTTAGTATGGATGCCACAGCCGTCCAGGAGCCGGCGATCATGCCTTCCCCAACCGGTTCCTGATCGAAACGGCGTTGCGTGCAGCATTACTCTGCGCCGCCCCCGCCCCGGGCGTCTTGCCCATGTCTGCCGCCGCTTTTGTTGCTGCCTGCCAACACCGCCACACTGGCGGCCTGAGTCAATTCCATGGCAGGCAAGTGAAAGACTTCCCCCGCTGCCACTCCTCTTAATGCGCCCTCTACTGTCCTATTACACCGGGGAATCCACCATGGAGCACACACGCCGTTCATCTTTGCGCAACGCCATCGGCCTGGGCATCGCCCTGCTGAGTGCCAACTCGTCGGTCCAGGCTTATGAGCTTTACACCGACGAAGACACCACCGTCACCGGCAACTTCCTGGCGGTCTACGGACTGTTCAACAGCCGCAAGAACTACGACGGCACAGCCGGCGGTTCGAGCTGGCGCGAAGGTTTCATCAAGTATGGCCTGAGTATCGACCAGACACTCGGCGGCCTGGGCAGTGTCTACGGCACGGCCAACCTGGTCAGCTCCGGCACCTGGGGCGACGGCGACGCAGGCGGCTTGAGCGATGGTTCCGAGCGCACCACCAAGTTCGATGAAGCCTTTGCCGGCTGGCGTTCGGGGGAGCTGTTCCCGGCGCTGGGCAAGGACGGTGTCGACCTGTCCTACGGCCGCCAGGTGATCACCCTGGGCGACGGTTTCATCATCAACGATGATGGCCTGAACCTGGGCAAAGGCGTGGCCGATGGCGAGCTCAACCGCGGCGGCGCCTATTACCTGGCGGCCCGGCATGCCTTCGACAAAACCGCTGTGGTGCGCCTGGGCGGCAAGGAAGGCGTGCATGGCAGCCTGATGTGGATCAAGTCCGACAACCGCGCCCAGGCCAACACCGAAATGGCCGCCAGCACCCTGGAATACACCGCCGCGCCTGGCACCCTGGGGCTGACCTACATCCACGGCATCGATGTCGATGACCGCTACGCCAGCGATTTCCAGAAACAGCGCGAAGGCATGGACATCTACAGCCTGCGCGGCGCCGGGAATGCCGGCATCGAGAATGCCCACTTCTCCTTCGAGTATGCCTGGCAGGACAAGGACGCGGGCCCGGAGAAAGCCTGGTACACCGAAGCCGGCTACACCTTCGCCGACCTGCCCTGGACGCCGGACCTGACCTATCGCTACAGCCGCTACTCCAAGGATTGGGACTCGATGTTCAACGGCCAGAGCCGCGGCTATGGCACTTGGTTCCAGGGTGAAGTGGCGGGCAACTATGCCGGCCCGTTCAACAGCAACACCGCCATCCAGCACGTGGGCCTCAAGCTCAAGCCGGCAGAGACCGTGACCATTGGGGCGCTGTTCTTCGACTACCAGACCTTGCACACCCGTGAAGCGCTGAACCTCGACGCGCAGGAGCTGGACCTTTACGTGGAATGGGCGGTCAATGAGCACCTGATCGTCACGCCGCTGGTGGGCCTGTACAAGCCTGAGAAGGATGCGGACAGCGGTGGCAATCAGGTCGGCGGCAACGGCACCAACGTCTACAGCCAGTTGGTGGTGGCGGTTCCGTTCTAGACGGCCGACCGTAGGAGCTGCCGGAGGCTGCGATCTTTTGATCTTTCGCTTGGGACTCAAGTGTCTGGGGAAAGATCGCAGCCTCGTTGCACTCGACAGCTCCTACACAGCTACACAGCTCCGGGGTACGGTTGCCGTGCTTATTTGTGCTGATGCAACATGGTCTGGATCTGATGGGTCGCCTGCCGGGTGCTTTGCGCCAGCTTGCGCACCTCATCGGCGACCACCGAGAAACCGCGCCCGACATCGCCGGCCCTGGCCGCCTCAATCGCGGCGTTCAAGGCGAGCAGATTGGTCTGGTCGGCGATGCCCTTGATCACCCCCACCACCGTGGCAATCTGGGCGTAGGTCACCTGGTTCTGTTCGAGCATGCGCTGGTGGGTGGACTGGGCCGAGCGCTCATCGCTGATATCGCGCACCGCCCCAATGACCCGCACCAGTTGCCCATGCGAGTCGCGCACCGCCCGACCGCGTTCACGACACCAGATGTAATCCCGGGTCTTGTGGCGCATCCGGTATTCAAAGACGTATTCACCGCTGCCCTGGGGGCCAAGGATTTCCCGGTCGAAAATGGCCATGATCTTGGGCAGGTCGTCCGGGTGGGTTATGCCGACCTGGGCATCCCAGCCATCGGGCAAGTCATCCGGCCCATAACCCAGCAGCGAACGGAATTGACTGGAAAAGCGCATGCCACTGGCCGGGTGTTGCAAATCACCGTTGACGACCGTGATATCCCAGCAGCCTTCAGTCAGGGTCGATTGCAGCAACTCCCAGATCTGCGCATCCTGGCGATGTTGCAGCAGCTGCTGGCGGTGTTCGTCCAGACGAGTTTCAAGCAGCTGCTCGCGCTCGCGGGCTGGCTCCAGTTGCTGGCGAGCCCTGTGCAACTCACGCTCGCTGTGCTGCCATTGCAGGGTTTGTGCCTGCAGCTGTGCTTCGACCTGATGCAAGTGTGCCGTCGTGCTCGCCATCTGCTGCGCATGCCGCTCAAGGACGGTGCGCAGTTGCGGATACGCGTCGAGCATTGGCGTGTCCTCCAGTTCGCCGGTCAGCACACGCTGCACCTGTGCAATCAACGCCAGTTTCTGTTTGTTGGTCTGGAGAAACATCGCCCGCCCCTATGCCATCAAGTCGAAACCCGGATCTGATCGCAAACCGGCCGGGCTGGCTTGTTCCTGCCTGCACGCCGCCTTGCACCTGGCTGCCAACCACGCAGGCTGGCAGCCTCAGACATACGGCGCGGCAGGCACAGTCAAGCCGGACGCTCCTGTCGGGATTACCCTCGCAGCTTTCCCTATTCGCGATCAGGAAACCCTCATGAGCGATATTGCCCTGCTGCCTCAGGTCGAAGCCTTTCTCGCCAGACATCACGCCCTGTTCATCGACGGTGGTTATGTCCAAAGCCAGAGCAGCCAGACGCTGGACGTCGTCAACCCTGCCACCGGCCAAGTCATCGCCCAGGTCAGCGACGCCGCTCCCGCCGACATTGATGTGGCAGTGGCGTCGTCCCGCCGCGGCTTCAAGCAGTGGTCCCAAACGGCGCCTGCGGTCCGCGGCCATGTGCTGCTCAAGTTGGCTGACTTGCTGGAACGCAACCGCGAAGAGCTGGCGCAGATCGAAACCTGCCAGTCGGGGAAGATCATCCACATCTCCCGGGCCTTCGAAGTCGACCAGGCCGCACATTTCCTGCGCTACTACGCCGGCTGGGCGACCAAGATCAACGGCGAGACGATCACCCCCTCATTGCCGTCCTTCGCGGGCGAACGCTACACCGCGTTCACCTTGCGCGAACCGGTCGGTGTGGTGGTCGGTATCGTGCCGTGGAATTTCTCCACCATGATCGCCATCTGGAAACTGGCCTCAGCCCTGGTGACCGGTTGCAGCATCATCATCAAGCCCAGCGAGTTCACCCCACTGACCATCCTGCGCATCGCTGAACTGGCCATCGAGGCCGGCCTTCCAGCCGGTGCCCTGAACGTGCTGACCGGCGGCGGCCAGGTGGGCAAAGGGCTGATCGAACACCCAGGCACCAACAAGATCTCGTTCACCGGTTCCGTGCCCACTGGCCTGGCGGTGGGCCAGGCGGCCATGGGTGCCGGGTTGACTCGTGCGACCTTGGAGCTGGGCGGGAAGAATGCGGCGGGGTTCCTGCGTGATATCGACCCCGAGGTGGCGGTCAACGGCATCATCGAGGCGGGCTTTCTGCATTCGGGGCAGATCTGCGCTGCAGCGGAACGGTTCTTTGTCCATCGCTCGCAGATCGAGTCGATCATGGACAAACTGGCCCAGCGCCTGAGCAAACTCACCATCGGCTCGCCCCTGGACGAACGCACTGAATTCGGTCCGGTGACCAACCGCCAGCACCAGCACAAACTCGCAGAATTCTTCGCCAAGGCCCGTGCACAGAACAACACCATCGTCCACGGCGGCAAGCTGATCGATGGGCCGGGTTGCTATGTGGAGCCGACCATCATCCTCGCCCATCGCCGCGATGACAGCCTGCTCAACGAAGAAACCTTCGGCCCGATCGCCACGTTCTTCCCTTACGACAGTGAAGAGGAACTGCTGGAGCTGATGAACGACACCCCCTACGGCCTGAGCGCCAGCCTCTGGACCAACGACCTGGGCAAAGCCCTGCGCATGGTCCCCGCCATCGAAGCCGGTACGGTCTGGGTGAACATGCACACCCTGCTCGACCCGGCCGTGCCTTTTGGCGGCAGCAAATCTTCTGGGATAGGCCGTGAATTCGGCAGTGCATTCATTGACGACTACACCGAGCTGAAATCGGTGATGATCCGCTACTGAGGTTCAAAGGCTCTGGGACAACACCCAGAGCCCTGCCCAGCAAAATCCCCCTTGTTCTGCCATGGGTATACACGCCCAAAAACGCCAGGCCAATTCAGCCCCGAACCCACCGTTGCTGCCGGCTCAGTTCAGGCTTTTTTAAAAACACCTTCTGCGGCAACAGCAACCAGGCCAACGCCGGCAGCAGGATCAAGGCGCCCAGCATGTTCACCAAAAACATGAAGGCCAGCAAAATTCCCATATCCGCCTGGAACTTGATCGGCGAAAAAGCCCAGGTCGACACCGCCACAGCCAAAGTCATGCCCGTCAGCAACACCACTTTGCCGGTGAACAGCAGCGCCTGGTAATACGCCTGGGCCAGGGTGTCGCCGGCACGCATTCGCGCCAGGATCACGCTCAACACATAGAGTGCATAATCGACCCCGATGCCCACCCCCAGTGCAATGACCGGCAGTGTCGCGACTTTCACCCCCATGCCCAGCCCCACCATCAGCGCCTCGCACAGGATCGAGGTGAGCATCAGCGGCAACATCGCGCACAGGGTTGCGCGCCAGCTGCGGAAGGTCAGCAAACATAACAGGCTGACCGCGCCGTAGACCCAGAACAGCATCTCGCGCATGGATTTCTTCACCACGATATTGGTCGCCGCTTCGATCCCCGCACTGCCGGCCGCGAGCATGAACTTGACCTCCGGCATCGGATGCCCGGCAATGAAGTGCTCACTGGCTTCCACTACCCGGTTCAGGGTGTCAGCCTTGTGGTCGGCCAGGTAGACGTACAGCGACAGCATCGAACAGCCCTGATTGAACAGTTCTCGCGGGGCGCGGGTTTGCACGGCACCCAGTGCGCCGTCATTGGGGATCAGTTCATACCATTTGAAGTTGCCTTCGTTATAACCGGCCGTGGCGATCTTGCTCAGCGCAGCCATCGAGGTGGTCGATTCCACGCCGGGCAATTGCTCCAGTTGCCAGGCCAGCGCATCCACCGCCGACAGGCTGGCGTAACGGGTGCATTGATCTTCCGGGGTCTTGATCATGACCACGAAAATATCCGAGCTGGCCGCATAGTTCTGGGTCATGAACAACGCATCGCGGTTGTAGCGCGAGTCGGCACGCAACTCCGGGGCACCTGGGTCCAGGTCGCCGATTTTCAGGTGCAGGCTCACGGCAAACCCAAACGCGGCCAACAGCAGGCCCGCCAACATGCCGCCAATGGCCCAGCGCCGTTGGGTGAACAAATCGAGCATACGCCACAAGGGATGCTTGATCTGCGCTTGTTGCTCGGTGGTTTCCGAGCTCAGGCTGCGTTGCGCCGCCGCCGGGCTGACGCCGATATAGCTGAGCAGGATCGGCAACAGGATCAGGTTGGTGAAGATCAACACCGCCACCCCGAGGCTTGCGGTGATCGCCAGGTCCTGGATGACCCGAATGTTGATCAACAGCAACACGGCGAAGCCCACCGCATCACAGAGCAAAGCGGTGATGCCGGCGGCGAACAATCGGCGGAAGGTATAGCGCGCGGCAACCACCCGGTGAGTGCCACGGCCGATGTCCTGCATGATGCCATTCATCTTCTGCGCGCCATGGCTCATGCCGATGGCGAACACCAGGAACGGCACCAATGCCGAGTACGGGTCCAGCTCATAACCGAGCAGGGCCAGCAGCCCCAGTTGCCAAAGCACCGCCGCCAATGAACAGATCACCACCACCAAGGTGCTTCGCGCACAACGGGTGTAGCCAAACAGCACCAGTACCGTCACCAGTACCGCCACCACGAAGAACAGCAGTACCTGGGTCATCCCCTCGATCAGGTCGCCGACGATCTTGGTAAAGCCGGTGATATGGATCCGCAGGTCGTCGGTCTGGTACTTGTCTCGCAACGCCTCCAGTTGCCGGGAAAACTCGCCATAGTCCAGCGCCTTGCCCGTCTGCGGATTGATTTCCAGCAGTGGCACGAAGATCACGCTGGACTTGAAGTTGCCGGCGACCAATTGACCGACTTCCCCGGAGCGGGCCACATTGGTCCGCACCTGCTCGAGGCTGGTGGCCGAGCCGTCGTAGTCATCGGGGATCACCGTGCCGCCGTCGAGCCCGTCTTCGGTCACCGCGGTCCAGCGTGTGGTCGGGGTCCATAAGGATTTCATGTAGGGGCGGTCGACACCCGGCAGCAGATAGAGCTCGTCGTTGAGCCTGGCCAGGGTGTCGAGGTAGTCCTTGGTGAAGATACTTCCCTGCTTGACCTCCACGGCGATGCGCAGCGAGTTGCCCAGGCCACTCAGCTCCTTGCGATTCTCCAGGAAATTGGCGACGTAGGGATGCCCCGTGGGGATGGTCTTCTCGTAGCTGGCATTGATGCCGATGCGCGTGGCTTGCCAACCGAGCACCAACGTCACCAACAGGCACAGCAGGATCACCAGCGGTCGATGGTTGAAGATCGCCCGCTCAGCGAAGTTGCCTGACGTCCGGTCAAAGTCTTCCTGGCGGCCGATCACGGTTTGGGTTCTGTCGTCTTTCAAGTTTGACTCCTGTTGCACGAGCCGTGGCCCGATAGCGCTACACCGTGAAGTTTCAAGGTTGACCTGCGGCCCGCGGATCCTGGTCAGCGGCCACGCCGGTCAAACCGACGCTGGCCAGGCTGCCGTCGACTGCCTGTTGCACGGCAGCGACCGTCCCGCCGCTACGGCTTTGTCGCTTGTCAAAGCTGCGCCCCTGGTCGTGACTGAATAAAAGTTCACCACTATGGCTGGCCAATAACAGGCCGCCGTCGCGCAGTTCGAGGGCGCTTGCCAGTGTCGATTCGATACCGGTGTCAAGGCGTCGCCAACTGTTGCCACGATCACCGGACCACCAGGCGTTTCCACGCAAGCCATAGACCACCAAGGCGCCATCGCGGGTGCCGAGCAGACCGAAGAAGCTGCCCTCATACGGTGACTTCAAAGCCTGGAATGACTGCCCGGCATCGGTCGAACGCAACAGCAGTCCGCGCTCGCCCACCAGCCACAGATCGTTGCCCAAGGCGCGGATGCCATACAGGTTCAAGCCCTGTGGATTGTCCACATGCCGCATCCACGGCTGCCAGCTTCGCCCGCCGTCGTCGGTACGGTAGATCTGGTTGTAGGCGCCCACGACGTAGCCGTGCAGGCGGTCACTGAAGTACAGGTCGAGAAACGGTTTATCCGGTCCGTCCTCGAGCAGGCGCCGTGCCTGTGCCAAGTGGCTGGCACCGCCCGGTTGATCGGCATCGCGCTCAGCAACCTGCACCGCCAATGCGATGGCACGCTCACCGTCGAGTTGCTTTTGCCAGGTTTGCCCGCCGTCCTGGGTGTGCAGCACCACGCCCAGATGACCGACCGCCCAGCCCTGCTCGGCATCGACGAATTGCACCGCCGTCAGGCTGACGCTGACCGGCACCTTGGCCTGGCGCCAACTCATTCCAGCGTCATCGGAGAGCAGCACGATCCCGCGCTCACCGACCGCCACCAGGCGTTCGCCGGCCCGGGCCAGCCCGAGCAATACCGCACGCTGGGCCTTGGCGGTCGGCAATGCCGGCTGTTGCAGCACGGCCAATGTCGTGGCCTGTGCAACCAAGGGCACGCTCATCAACAGGCTCGCCACCAAGGCGAAAACACCCCATAGCGGACTGCGCTGCGCAAAGTTTTTTTCAACGTTCATATCGTTATTCCGCCTGGAAAATCGTAAGCGACCGCGGCGAACCTCCTCCTCGCCACGGCCGCCACAGGTTCAACGCATGTTTTCGTTGGCCATGGCATCCGGCGTGAAATAAGACGCCGAAGGTTTCGCAACTTTCTGGTACTGAACCGCCAGGTCGTTGCTCGATGAGTTGAGGAAGTAGGCCCCGGTGTCGAGGTTGTAGCTGCCCCACATGACCTGCGCGGTGAGGACCGGAAGATCTGGCGCCAGCAGCGTCAGCGAATACATTTGCCGGCCGAGTTTGCCCTGGGCGTCATAACCGTCGGCCATCAGGATCTGCCAGGAGTCTTCGTCGACGTAGTAGGTCCGACGCGGCACGACATGACGTTTACCGGGTTTGAGCGTGGCCTCGACCACCCAGACCCGATGCTTCTCCCAACGCACCAGGTCAGGATTGAGAAAGTTCGCCTTGACCAGGTCGTCGCTCTTGGCCAGCGCGGCGCGGTTATTGTTGTAGGCAACGATCAGCTCTTTCTTGCCCATCAGCTTGAGGTCATAACGATCGGTCGGCCCGAACAGCATGAACGCTTCGTCGAACAGGCCGACACCGGAGGTCACGAAGTCCGGCGTGTCATAGGCGATGTTCGGCGCCCGGCGAACCCGACGCTGACCAACCAGATATTGCCAGGCCGCACGCTTGGCCGGGTCCAGGTCCCAATGGGTCATCAGGCCTTCGCCAGCCTTGGACGATGGCAGCTCGGTGAACAGCTTGCCCAGCAGGTACTTGCCCGAATAGTTTTCCAGGCTGCCGCCTTCGACGTAGTAGGGAAACTGATAGGTGTACTGGGCTCGGGTCGCCTGGACTTTCTTGCCGCCGGCGGTCATCAGCCAAGTGTCAAAAGGCGAGCTGATGGTGTCGCCGCCTTGCCAGGACAACCGATAGTTCCACAGCACTTGCGCACCGTTTTCCGGGATCGGAAATGGGATGCCGCCATAAGCGTTGGAGACTTTTTCGCTGTCGACGTCCAATGCGGCGCGGATGGCATTCTTGCTGGTGTTGTCATAGACCCATTGCGGCGCGGCGGCCGAACGATGGGTCGGGTACACGTCCAGGCGATAGTCCGGGTACTTCTTGAGCAACAGCTTGGTGCCTTCGGCCAATTCGCTGGCGTACTGCTCCATGTTCGCGGCTTTGATCGAGTACAGCGGCTTCTCGCCGGCGAACGGGTCGGGACGCTTGTCACCCGGCTTATAGCCGGGCGCGACCTGGGTAAAACCGCCCTGCCACGCCGGAATACTGCCATCGGCATTGGCGGCCCGCTCGCCGCCCAGGGGGGTCAGATCGGTTTTCAAGCGCGCGGCCTGTTCAGGCGACACGGCCGCCTGCGCCAACCCCATGCCGGCAAGGGCCAGGGTCAGGACGCACGTGTTCAGGAATGCTGTGTTCTGCATGGCGAATCCACCTTATTAGAATGAGGTTTTCACGTAGAGCGAGACGAAGTCGCGATCGGCCAACGACTGTCCGTAACTGAAATTGCCGTCCTCGCGCAGCCCGGCTTTCGGTGCGCCGAAGAAGTTCACGTAGTTGAGGCCGACATCCCAGCGCTGCAGGTAGGTGGCTTTGAGCCCGACGCTCCAGTCGCCGGAATGGGTATTGCCGAAACCGGATTTGTTGACCGCCGATGAGCGTCCATCGAGCACTATTCCCATACCGATCGGCACGGTGAGGTCGATTCCGTCGACGATCTGGAAGTACGCCGGCTCGATCAATACCCGCAGCGCCGTGGCATCGCGGGTGGTGTTGGAGTCCAGCGCGGCAGCGTTCTTGGTCACGCTCAAGGTGCGGTTCCAGGCCAGTTCGGCCAGGGCCGATCCGCCGTCCCAGAACGCGGTGGGGGACAACAGGTAGATCGCCGACAGGTTGGCGTGGGCGGTCTTGCCCCTGGCGAACAACTCATTGTCGCCACCATCGGCCGCCATGCCGGGGGTCACTACTTGCAGATTACTCACCAGCGGCGCGTTCCAGCGCACCGACGTCTCACCGGCAAAGTTGAACGGACCGTAGGCTGTGGAGAAGCTGACGCCGGCGGTCTTGATGTCTTCGGCGTAGACCTGACGATAGGAACCCAGGATCGGCAACCCGGTGGCCGCAGACGCCGCACCGTCCAGGTAGGCGTACAACCCGATCGGCGCTTTATCGTGGTACTGGGCCGCGTAGAACCCCAGTTCCAGCTCAGTGCCGGTCGGTTTGAAACGGATCTGCATGCCGCCCTGCCCCGAATTGCGCGGTTTCAAATCGCCGCCATTGACCGTGTCGTTGCCGAACACTTCGCGCAGAGGGCCACTGCCGTAACCGATGGCATCGACATCGCTCAGGTAGCTGCCGGCGCCGGGCAGATTGGAACGTTCCCACTCAAACTGATAGTAAGCACCCACCGACAGCTGCGGGTTGATCTGCAACTGCCCAGATATCTGATTGACCGGGCGCAGGATCTCCTTGAACTGAGTCCCCGGCACGCTGAGCAACTTGACGACATCGGTCGGGCCCTGGGCATTGGCAATGCCGTTGCCGCCGTAGAACAGGCTTTCCCCATAGATCAGGCTGTGTCGGCCCAGGCGCACCACGCCCTGGGAGTCTTCGCCGATGTCACCGCGCAAGAACACGAAGGCATCGAGAATTTCCGCGTCGCGCCCATGGAGCTTGCGGGTTTCACTGAGGAAATGTGTTTGCTCGCTGCTGTCGGTGTCCTGGTTGTAGATATCGTCGTACCAGGCTGCGCCGCTCACGCGCAGCCCATAGTTTTGCCGGCTCAGGTCCATTTCGGAAAACAGGTCCAGGCGGTTGGAGACCAGGCCGCTGCTGAAGTTCTTATCGCCCTGGCTCTGGATCGAGGGGTACAGGCCGTTGGCGGTTGGCGCGTTGACCAAACGGCTGTCCTGCCCTTGCAGGCGCCAGGCCTGGCTGTACTTGAGGGTGTTGTCCCAACGCAGTTTCCAGTCGGAGTCACCCAGGTCCATTTGCATGGCCTGGACCCTTTCGACCATCACACCGCTGCTGCATAACGCCAGGAACAGGGCGCAATGCTTGAAACCAAGGCAATCTTTGAGGTTATCCATGGACGTTTCTCATTATTGTTATTTTCGGGCATGGCTTTGCAGCCAACACGCTCGGGTAGCGGCTTGCACCGCTTTCTTCGGATGCACATTCAGATGTAGGTGGAGGCCAATCCCCCGTCGACGGGCAGGTTGACGCCGTTGATCCAGCGCGACTCGTCGGCACACAGGAAAGCGATCACCGCCGCCACCTCGTCGGCATAAGCGGGACGTTTCATGCGATGGGCATCGGCCTGGGTCCGGGCTTCACCGAGCATGCTCACGAAGTCGTCGAGGATGGGCGTGAAGACCGGGCCAGGCGCGACACTGTTCATGCGCACCGAATGCTCAAGAAACCAGGGTTGGGCCTGCAGATAGGTCCAGACGATCAAGGCTTCCTTGAAGTACTGGTAGCAGGTCTGGTCGGGCACCGGGTGCTCGGCCAGCCAGGCTTGCGCGGCGGCAAAAGCTTCGATGCGCGCCAGCGCCTTGTGCTGTTCCAGGCGTAACGGCCATTCGGCGCCGAGGATCGAGGCGATATTGACGATGCTGCCGCCCGCGTTGATGCGCGGCAGCAGCGCACGGCTCAAGTGGCGCAACCCGAGGTAGTTGACCCGCGCCAGCAGTTGCGGGTTTGCGGTGCCCGGCACCCCGGCAATGTTGCACAGGCTGTCGAACCGTGCGGGCAGCTGCGGCAGCAACCGTTCGATGGTTTCGGCACTGCTCAGATCGCCCTGCACAAAACCGTCCAGGGTCATGTGCGGCGCCTTGAGGTCCACGCCAATCACCTGGGCGCCATGGGCGCGCAGCAGGCTCGCCGTGGCGGCACCAATGCCCGACGAGACACCGGTCACCAATACAATCTTGTTGTCGAGTTTCATGTTGAGTCCTCTTATTATTTTTGTGCACTCGCAAGGCCTTCAGCTCATCGGGCCCTGTAAACCTGCCTGTCAGAAGGGGTAGACCGGCGCCTTGTCCTTGACCGTCACCCACTGCCATTGGGTGTATTCGTCCCAGTCCGCCGGGCCGCCGACGCTGCCGCCATTGCCCGAGGCGCCGCGCCCGCCGAACGGGTTGACGCATTCATCGGCGACGGTCTGGTCATTGATGTGCAACATGCCGCACTGCAACCGCTCACCAATGGCCATGGCCCGGCCCACCGACGGCGAAATGATCGCTGCCGCCAAACCGTATTCGGTGCGGTTGGCCAACTCGACGGCTTGATCATCGGTGGCGAAGCTGACCACCGTTGCCACGGGACCGAAGATCTCCTCGTCGAAAGCCCGCATGCCCGGTTTCACGCCGCTGAGCACGGTGGCCTGATAGAACAACCGATCGTGCTCGCCACCTGCCTCCAGCCGGGCACCGGCGCGTACGGAGTCGCTGACGATGTCGTGCACCCGTTTCAGCTGTCGCTGGTTGATCAGCGGCCCCAACGCGGCTTCGCCCTGGGCGGCGTTGCCTACGGTCAAGGCCCGGGCCTTTTCCACCAGTTTGCGGGTCAGTTCTTCGGCGATGGATTCATGGGCGAGGATCAAGCCGGTGGCCATGCAAATCTGCCCTTGATGCAGCCAGGCGCCCCAGGCCGCGTTGCGGGCGGCGAGATCGAGGTCGGCGTCTTCAAGAATGATCAACGGGTTCTTGCCACCCAACTCCAGCGCGACCTTTTTCAGGTTGCGCCCAGCCACTTCCGCGACCTTGCGACCGGCGCCGGTGGACCCGGTGAAGGCGATCATGCGCACGTTAGGGTCGCGGCACAGCGCCTCACCGGCATCCGCCGCACCGGGCAACACTTGCAGCAAGCCCTTGGGCAGCCCCGCTACCTCGAACAACCGGGCGATGAGCAAACCACCGCTCACCGGGGTCTGCGGATCCGGCTTGAGCACCACGGCATTTCCCGCCGCCAGGGCTGGCGCAACGGAGCGCATGGACAGCACCAGGGGAAAGTTGAAGGGCGATATCACCCCGACTACGCCATGGGGCTGGCGCCGCGCATAGGACAGGCGCCCCGCCTCGCTGGGCAGGACCACCCCATGGGCCTGGGACAGCAGGCCGGCGGCCTGATGCAACAGCACGATGGCTTCGCGCACTTCGTGTTGGCCCTTGAACAACGCGGCGCCGGTCTCCCGGGCCACGTACAGCGCCAGCTCGTCGAAAGACTGCTCGGCCACGTCGGCGGCCTTGCGCAAGATCGTCGCCCGTTGCCGCGGGCCCAGGGCCGCCCATCCCGGCTGCGCCAGGGCGGCGTCGCGGCTGGCCTTGGCGATGTCAGCGGAGTCGGCCGTGGCACAGCGCATCAGCCGCTCACCGGTGGCCGGCTCGATGATCGATTGCAGCGGACCCGACGCAGGCACCCAGTCACCGTTGAAGACACATTCCGACTCGATCACCTGGGACAACAGGTGGCTTTTGGATGCAGACATTTAACACTCCCGGCTCTTTGTTGTTGTCATCGTTTGCCGCACCTGGAAGGTATCGACGCAAACGCTGTGCAAGTGCTTGAGCAAGCGCTGTGCCGGTTTTGCCAGCAGACCTTGATAAACCTGGCGCAGGGCTCTGGATCAATGCTCTGCACCGAGTGCAAGGTTCATGGGGCCCTCACCGACGTGGCCGCTGGCCAGCCGCCACTTGTTCATTTGATAAAGTTATGTTTAATAACTATCTCGCCAGATGATCATTTCGATCACCCGCCATCAGGGGCATAACAATGAATAATCCCCACTGCCAGTTGCCGGATCACCGGATCGCCACCGAGCACTTCCGTCCACGGGGTGACAGCACCGAGCTGACCGACAGCAGTTCGCCCACGCCGGCAGAGCTCACCGCATGCCTGTTTTTCTCCCCCGATGACGGCCGAATCTGGCTCAACGACCAGCGCATGTTGCTGCTGCACAGTTCATCCTTCGGTGCCTTGCGCCGGGAAATCATCGAACGCCAGGGCCTGGAACAGGCCCGTGGCATGCTCACTCGCACCGGCTATTGCTCTGGCGCCCGGGACGCCCGGCTGATTCGCGAACGCTGGCCCCACGCCGATGCCGCGGCGGTGTTTCGCGCCGGCACGCATTTGCACACCCTTGAAGGCATGACCAAGGTCGAGCCACTGCATTTCAAGTTCGATGCCGACTCGGGGTTCTATGAGGGGGAGTTTCTCTGGCATCACTCCTGCGAGGCCGACGAGCATGTCGCCGCCTATGGCACCGGGCAGGACCCGGTGTGCTGGACCGAACTGGGCTATGCCATCGGTTTCGTCAGCGGGCTGTTCGGGCAACTGGTGATCTTCCGCGAAGTGGAATGCCGAGGCATGGGGCACGAACGCTGCCGAGTCGTCGGCAAGACCGCCGAACAATGGGGTGATGTCGAGCAGGACCTCAATTACCTCAACGCCTCACCGCCGACGGTCGTCGCGCGCACCGACAGTCAGTCGGACATTGTTGCCGGAGCCGCCCCGCTGCCGGACAGCGAACAGCCGCTGATCGGTGCCAGCGCCGCCTTCAACGCCGCGACCCAGGCCTTGCAACGGGTGGCCTTGACCCCCGCCACCGTGCTGGTCAGCGGCGAATCCGGCGTCGGCAAGGAGATGTTCGCCCGCCAGTTGCACCAATTGAGTCGCCGACGCGAGGGGCCGTTCATCGCTCTCAACTGCGCGGCCATCCCCGACAACCTGATCGAGGCCGAACTGTTTGGCGTCGAACGCGGTGCCTATACCGGGGCGACCCATTCACGCCCCGGTCGTTTCGAGCGGGCCCATGGCGGCACGTTGTTTCTGGATGAGATCACGTGCCTGAGCCTGGCCGGGCAAAGCAAGTTGCTGCGCGCCTTGCAGGAGCGGGAAATCGAGCGGGTCGGTGGTGGCCACGGCATCAAGGTCGATGTGCGGGTCGTGGCGGCCACCAACATCGACCTGCGCAAGGCCGTGGCGGACGGCGCATTCCGTGAAGACCTGTTCTACCGCCTCAACGTCTACCCCATCGCCCTGCCGCCCTTGCGCGAGCGTCGTGATGACATCCCGTTGCTGATCAATGCCTTCCTCAAGCGCTTTTGCCAGGAATACGGCCGCACCCCCATGGGCCTGACCATGCGCGCCTTGAAGGTGCTGTTGCGCTATGACTTTCCGGGCAACGTGCGGGAATTGCAGAACCTTATCGAACGCGGCCTGATCGCCAGCGAAGAAGGCCAGGCGATTGACCTGGTCCACCTGTTTCGCAATGAGCAACTGCCGGTGGATGCGTACTCCGTCGACCTGCACGGCGGTCTCTCGCCGATGGGCCTGGCCGCCAACGACGCCGCGCAAAAGCCGGCGCTGCTCCAGTCCCTCAGCCAACTGGACTCGGACTTCTCCATTGACGGCCTGGAGTCACGGCTGATCAACGAAGCCCTGCAACTGAGCAGCGGCAACCTGGCAGCGGCCGCACGCTCATTAGGACTGAGCCGGGCACAGTTCGCGTATCGGTTGAAGAAGCATCAACGGGGTGTCCCGGACTAACCCCCGAATCTGGGGGAATACTGCAAAATCTGTATCCACCATAAATCCCCTGTGGGAGCGAGCTTGCTCGCGATGGCGGTGGGTCAGCTGGCATTGATGTCGGTTGGGCTGACGTCATCGCGAGCAAGCTCGCACATTGGTTTCTGGGTGACTGCAAGGTCTGTGTCAAGCTGGGGGAAAAGCACCCCGCCGGTACTCGCTGGGGGTCTGGTTCATCTCTATCCGAAAATGCCGGTTGAAGTTGGACAAGTTGTTGTAGCCCACTTCAAAACAGATATCGGTCACCGGCATTTCGCTCTGCAACAGCAAGCGACAGGCACGCTGGACCCGCAGCTTGCGCATCAGGTCAATGAAGCCGTGTCCGGTGATGCGCTTGAAGAACCGCGAAAAGCCCGGCTCGCTCATGTCCAATTGGCGGGCGATCACCGACAGGCGCAGGTCGCCGGTGAGTTCGGCTTGCAGGTACTCGAAGGCTTTATGGATGCGCTCGGAACTGCGCGCATCGAGGGCCGGCGCGTAGCAAGGGCTCGCCAGGCTCAAGGCCTCGTCGTCAGGGGCTTGGTTGAGGGTGTGAAGCAGTTCCAGGAACAGCGCCAATCGCACCAGCCCCTGGGCCGGGCCGATGGCCTCCAGCAGGTGCGCGGCCTGCCGCGCGGTGTTGCCGTCGAAGGCCAGGCCACGGCGGGCACGTTCGAACAGGCCCTGCAGATCCCCCAGTTCGGGCAGGGTTCGGCGCAAGGTCAGCAGCGTGGCGCCATCGAATTGCAAGACCACGTCGCGCCCGGGCAGGTGCTCGCCCGGTGCCAGGTCGCCCATCCAGTCGTGGGGCAAGTCGGGGCCAATCATCGCCACATGGCCAGGGCCAAACGGGCCGATGTAGTCGCCCGCCAGCAGTTTGCCGCTGCCCTGGCGGATCAGGTGGATTTCAAATTCAGGGTGATGGTTCCAGCGCGCCATCGGGTACGGGTAGTCATGCTCGTACCAGCGAAAACTGTGTTCGGGCTCAGGCAGGATGACTTCCAGTTCGGCGGGTCGCTGCTCGAACAGGGGCGTTCGGTGATCAGGCATGTCGCGCCTCTTTTATCGTTATAGCGGGCACCTTACGCCGAGTGCGTAGCGCTTCGCCAGCCTCGGCCTGACCGCTCACTGATACTTTTTTAACCCAGGCCTGCCGCACTCAAGGGCGTTAAAAAAGTATCGGCACACGATCCTCCCTGCGTTTGTCGGCCTCCACGGGCGCTGCTGTAATCGGCTTGCCATTGGCGATGGACAGCTCTGCCCGACGCCACGCCCCCCACAACAATAATAATTCTGCGCCCAGGCGCAGCTCTGGAGAAGCTCATGAAAACGGTGCCCAAGGCGCTTGTCATGTTCGCGGGATTGTCTTTTGCCCTGGCCGCACAGGCCGCCGAGACCCTCACCATCGCCACGGTGAACAACGCCGACATGATCCGCATGCAAAAACTCTCGAGAACCTTCGAGAGCGAGCACCCGGACATCAAGTTGAACTGGGTGGTACTCGAAGAAAATGTCCTGCGCCAGCGCCTGACCACCGACATCGCAACCCAGGGCGGGCAGTTCGACGTGCTGACCATCGGCACCTACGAAACCCCGCTGTGGGGAGCCAAGCACTGGCTCGAACCGATGACCGACCTGCCCGCCGGGTATGACCTGGAGGACATTTTCCCTGCCGTTCGCCAAGGCCTTTCGGTCAACGACACGCTCTACGCCCTGCCCTTTTACGGCGAAAGCACCGTCACCTATTACCGCACGGACCTGTTCAAACAGGCCGGCCTGAGCATGCCCGAGCAACCGACCTGGAGCCAGCTCGGTGAATTCGCGGCCAAGTTGCACCAGCCTGACCAGGGCCAGTACGGCCTGTGCCTGCGGGGCAAGGCCGGTTGGGGCGAGAACATGGCGCTGCTCAGCACCCTGGCCAACACCTTCGGCGCCCGTTGGTTCGATGAACAATGGAAACCGCAATTGGACAGCCCGCAATGGAAGGCCGCCGCGCAGTTCTACGTCGACACATTGAAAAAATATGGCCCGCCGGGCCTGACCAGCAACGGGTTCAATGAAACCCTGGCGCTGTTCAACAGTGGTAAATGTGCGATCTGGGTCGATGCCAGCGTCGCCGGCTCCTTCATCACCGACACCAGCCAAAGCAAGGTCGCCGACCGTGTGGGCTTCGCTGCCGCCCCCATCGAAGTGACCCACAGAGGTGCTTCCTGGCTCTATGCCTGGTCATTGGCGATTCCCACCAGCTCCCGGCACAAGGACGCCGCCAAGTCGTTCGTTGCCTGGGCCACGTCCAAGGACTACATCCAGTTGGTCGCCAAGCAGGACGGCATCAGCAACGTCCCACCCGGCACGCGCATGTCCACCTACAGCGACGCCTACCTGAAAGCCGCACCATTCGCCCGGATCACCCTGCAAATGATGCAGAACGCCGACCCGGCCCACCCCACCGTCGAACCGGTGCCGTACGTGGGTATCCAGTACGTGACGATTCCAGAGTTCCAAGCCATCGGCACCTCCGTCGGCAAGCTGTTCACCGCCGCCCTCACCGGACAGATCACGGTGGAGCAGGCACTGGCCTCGGCGCAATCGAGTACCGCGCGGGAGATGAAGCGGGCTGGGTATCCCAAGAAGTAACGACCTCTGTGGGAGCAAAGCTTGCTCGCGGTGCTGGCACCTCGATTTCTGAGAGACCGCATCAGCTTCATCGCGGGCAAGCCTTGCTCCCACAGAGGGATACCTGCGCTACCCGTTATTGATTTTTTTGACTTCAGAAAGGACAACCCCATGAAACGACTGCAAGGAAAAAGCGCCCTGGTGACCGGTGCCGCCCGAGGTATCGGCAGGACGTTCGCCCAGGCCTATATCAACGAAGGCGCCACGGTAGCGATTGCCGATATCGACCTGGAACGGGCCCAGGCCACTGCCGCCGAACTGGGCGACAGCGCCTACGCGGTCAAAATGGACGTGACGGACCAGGCTTCGATCGACCAGGCCATCGAGGCCGTGGTGGCCCGGGTGGGCAAGCTGGATATCCTGATCAACAACGCCGCGCTGTTCGACCTGGCGCCCATCGTGGAGATCACGCGCCAGAGCTACGAGCGGCTGTTTTCCATCAACGTCGCCGGCACGCTGTTCACCCTGCAGGCGGCGGCGCGGCAGATGATTCGCCAGGGTCACGGCGGCCGGATCATCAACATGGCCAGCCAGGCCGGTCGGCGTGGCGAAGCGCTGGTCGGCGTCTATTGCGCCACCAAGGCAGCGGTGATCAGCCTGACCCAGTCCGCCGGGCTGGATTTGATCAAGCATCGGATCAACGTCAACGCCATCGCCCCTGGTGTGGTGGAGGGCGAGCATTGGGATGGCGTGGATGCGCTGTTCGCCCGCCACGAAAATCTGCCATTGGGGGAAAAGAAGCGCCAGGTCGGGCAACAGGTGCCCTATGGCCGGATGGGCACTGCGCAGGACCTCACCGGGATGGCGATTTTCCTCGCCTCGGCGGAGAGCGAGTACGTGGTGGCGCAGACTTACAACGTCGATGGCGGGAACTGGATGAGCTGAAAATCTGCGATTTCATGGCCTTGTAACGACGGAAATGGACTTATTCGCCCAAAAACTGATCCCACTACTTGAGGATTGTCCCGAACGGTACCCAACGGTGCCGTTCCAAGGGATTTCAAGAGAGCGTGAATACCGTTGCCCCAGCGGGGCAAAAATTGCGCATCATAGGCGCCGTCCGCTCAAGGGAGATTTACATGCGTGCCATTTCATCCGTCATGGGTCTTGTCGTGCTGTCGCTGGGCCTGGTGTTCGCCACCAGCGCTACGGCCACCGAAGAGACGCAACTGGTCGAGTCCATCAACCTTTTCCGCAGCCAGTCCCAAAGCTGCGCCGGCGAGGCCTCGCTGGAGTTGCCACCGCTGGCGATGGATTCCCGGCTGATCCTTTCGGCCAATGGCATCGGCGACCTGCAGCAGGCGCTGGCGCGGGCGGCCTACCCGATGGTCAACGTGCAGGCCATCAGCCTGTCCGGGCCGCGGGATGCGCAATCGGCCATGAAAGCTGTCCAGGAAAGCTTCTGCCAGGTCATACTCGACCCGCAGTTCGTAGACATCGGCGTCAGCCGCCTGGATCGCGAATGGCGCATCGTACTGGCGCGCCCACTGTTGTCGGCGCGCCTGGGTGACTGGCAAGCCGAAGGCCAGAAACTGCTGAAGCTGATCAACAGTGCCCGCACCCAGCCGCGTCGCTGTGGCACCGAAACCTTCGCCGCCACCACACCGCTGGCCTGGAACGCCACCTTGGCCCTGGCCGCCGTGACCCACACCCGGGCCATGGCCAACAACAATTTCTTCGACCACAAGGACCGCGACAACCGCATGCCGGGCGACCGCGCCGAACTGGCCGGTTACCTGGGTCAGTTGATCGGCGAGAACATCGCCGCCGGACAGGACACCGCGCTCAAGGTGGTGGACGGCTGGCTGGCCAGCCCGGGGCACTGCGCCAACCTGATGAACCCGCAGTTCCGCGAATTGGGCGCCGGGTACGCGACCGATCCGAAAAGCGATGCAGGGATCTATTGGACGGCGATGTTTGGCACCCAATAGCGCGGTGGCCGGGCCACCGCTATCGCGAGCAAGCCCGCTCCCACAGGGGATTTGTGGCGGACATGCAATCAAGTTCCACCACCAGCCTATGTGGGAACGAGCTTGCTCGCGATAGCCATTGCTCGATCAACCTCAGTGTCCGTACCTGACATCGTCCTTGCGCAGCACCTGCCGTACATGCCGCATGAACTGGCTCAACGAAGGCGATTGGGCCACCGGCTTGCGTTGCAGCAGGCCGATCGAACGTTTCGCCGGCTGGTCGATGGCGGTAACAGCACACTGCTCACCGATGTTGAACACCGCCGTGCAGCTGGCCGGCAACAGGGAAAAACCCAATCCTTCGCGCACCAGGGCTGTGGCCGTGCTCATATGCGCCACTTCCCAGGCCGGCACAGGATCGACGTTCAAATAGCGCAACGCAGCGTCAGCCAGGGGCCGGATGCTGGTGTCAGGCGTGAGGGCAATGTAGGGTTGCCGCTTCCAGTCGTCCTGGTCGTCATGCTGCGGGGCCTTGTGGCTCAGCAACACCAGATTGTCATCCAGTAGACGCACGAAGCTCAGTCCAGACAGATCGTCAGGCAACGAACTGATGCCGGCGTCCACCTCTGCCCGCTGCACCCAGCCCATGATTTCCCCGGCGCGGCCGTCCAACAAGCTCACCGTCACGCCAGGGTTTTCATGCTGGAAAGAAGCAATGGCGATCGGCAGGAATGACGCCGCAGCGGTGGGCAGGGCGGCCAGCCGGAGCGTGCCGCGGCTCAGGCTCAGGGTGTCGCGGGCATCGCGCACAGCGTCGTTCATGTCCCGGAGCATGCGCCGGGCCTGAGGCAGAAAATGCTCACCGGCCGGGGTCAGCTCGACGCTGCGGGTATTACGCGCGAGCAACTGCAACCCCATGCTTTCTTCCAGTTTGCGGATGCTATAGCTCAGCGCCGGCTGGGACAGGTGCAATTGTTCTGCCGTACGGGTAAAGCTCGACGTCTCGGCGATAAGGATAAAGGCACGAAGCTGTCTGAAAGAAACGTTCATGGCCGCACTTATAAAATTAATGAATCAATTGATTCTACCTTTAAAATTCACAGAACAATCCACGCCAGCCACTATGGGCCATCCCCACAGTGGAAACGGACATGACAAAAAAAATCCTCGTCGGCTGCGGCGCCGGTTTCGCCAATGATCGGCCCGACGCCGCGCTGCGCCTGGCCCAGGACCTGGCGCAGCGCGAAGGCCAGCGCTACATCATGCTCGAACTGCTGGCTGAACGGACCCTGGCCGAGGCGCAACTACGCAAGCGCCTGGATCCACAAGCGGGATATTCCCCCCGCCTGTTTGATTTCCTCGAACCCATGCTGGACCTGTGCATCGGGGCCGGCATTGCGATTATCACCAACGGCGGTGCCGCCAATCCCAGGGCGGCCGCGCAACGGCTGCGCCAGACGCTGGCGGGCCGCTTCCCTGCACTGAAAATCGCCTGCGTGCTGGGTGATGACCTGTTGGAAGAAACGCCGCCCCGTTACGAACAATGGTTGTCCTCGGATCCCTCGGAGCACCCCGTGTCGGTGAACGTCTACACCGGGGCTGACGGTATCACCCAGGCGTTGGCCGAGGGCGCTGGCATCGTGCTGTGTGGCCGGGTCGCGGATCCGTCGTTGGCCGTGGGGGCAATCCGCCATGGGTTGGGTTGGCCGGCTGACGATTGGCAGAAAATGGCCATCGCCACCACGGCCGGCCATCTGCTGGAGTGCTGCACCCAAGTCACCGGCGGCTATTTTGCCCATCCTGGGATGAAAGACATTCCAGACCCGGCCAATCTCGGCTGTCCCATTGCGGAGATCCATCAGGATGGCCGCCTGATCATCGGCAAAACCCGTCACTGCGGCGGACGGGTCAGCGAACAGACCGTCAAGGAACAACTCCTTTACGAAGTACACGACCCCCGACGCTATCTGACGCCGGACGTGGTGCTGGACCTGGGCCAGGCCCATGTACGGGACTTGGGCGATGACCGTGTTGAAATCAGTGGCCTGCTGGGTCATCCGCGTCCCGGTACGCTCAAGGGCTTGACGGGTGTACGCGGCCTCTGGTTCGGCGAGGCAGAGATATCCTACGCAGGCCCCGGCGCCGTGGCGCGTGCCGCGCTGGCGCGGGAGATCCTGCTGCAACGTTTTGACCAGTTGGCACCTGGGGTACAGCCCTGGATCGATCTGTCGGGGGTCGCCAGTCTTTTCAACGACCAGGGCGGTCGTTATCTGCAACAACAACTGGGCCAGGCGCCCGCCCTGGAGGATGTACGTGTGCGGATCGGCCTGACCCACACCGACCGACTGTTGGTGGAGGCGCTGCTGTCGGAGGTCGAGTCGCTCTACACCAACGGACCGGCGGGCGGCGGTGGCGTGCGGCGACACCTCGTCGAGACCGTCACCACCCGCAGTTTCCTGCTGCCGCGAGATGAAATCCATACAACCCTGGAGTGGTACTGATGAACCTGGTCACCCTCGCCGACTACGCCCATGCCCGTGCGGGCGATAAAGGCAACATTCTCAGCATCGCCCTGTTTCCCCGCGATCCGGCCCACTATCGGTGGCTGCTTCGGGAATTGACCTGCGCCCGAGTGGCCGAGCAATTCGCAACGCGACAGCCCTCCAAGGTGCATCGCTATGAACTGCCGAACCTCAATGCGCTGAATTTCGTGCTCGAGGACGCCCTGGAGGGTGGCGTGAACCGCAGCTGTGGTCTTGATCGCCACGGCAAGAGCCTGAGTTACCTGCTTCTGGCCTTGCGCCTGCCCGGCCCGCAAGGCTGATCGACTCACCGCCCGCGAACCTTCGACAACAATAAAAAAGAGAGGCTGCAACATGATTACAACCCTGGGTTTACTGATGATGCTCGCCATCATCGGATTGATATTGCTGCGCAGGATCAGCCCGGTGGTGGCGTTCACCACCCTTCCCGTGGTCGCTTGCCTGATGGCCGGATTCAATCCCGGACAGATCGGCGAATTCATCAAGGCTGGCCTGATTACCGTGGCCCCGACCGCAGCCCTGTTTCTGTTTGCCATCCTGTTCTTCGGCATCATGCGTGACCGGGGGTTGTTCGATCCTTTGGTCAACCTGCTGATCCGCAGCACGGGCGGCAGGCCGCTGGCCGTGGCGTGGGTAACAGTGTTGGTGACATCGGCGGTTCATCTCGACGGTGTCGGCGCCGCCACGTTCCTACTGACCATCCCGGCACTGCTGCCCTTGTATAAACGCCTGAACATGAGCCCGGCGATGCTGTTGTGCCTGGTTGGCACCACGGCCGGCGTGATCAATATGGTCCCTTGGGGCGGAACGACCGCACGCGCCGCCGCGGTGTCGGGGCTGGATGCCACCCAACTGTGGCTAGGCTTGCTGCCGGTGCAGATGGTGGGCCTGGCGTGCATGCTCGTTGTCGCGACAGTGTTGGGCTTGCGCGCCCAGCGTCGCCAACCGATGTCGCTGGGGGCGGCTGCAACGGTTGAACTGGACAGCCTGCACCCCCAAGACCGTGAATTCGCCCTCTCGCCCCGGGAGCTGCGCTACTGGCTGAACGTGGCGCTGACCGGTGGGATCCTGGTGTGCCTGTTCACCGGCATTTTTCCCTTGTATGCCTGTTTCATGGTGGGACTGGGCATCGCCCTGCCCTTGAACTTCCCGTCCCTGGACGCCCAGGCCGAACGCCTCAAGGCCCATGCGGCCGATGCGCTGCAAATGGTCCTGGTGATGATGGCCGCCGCCGTCCTGCTGGGCGTGCTCTCCGGCGCGAAGATGTCCGACGGCATGGCATTGGCACTGATCGATATCATGCCCGCCGGTTCTGCCCAATATCTGCATGTGATCGTCGGCTTCTTCGGCGTCCCCCTGGGAATGATCTTCTCACCCGACGCCTACTATTTCGCCCTGCTGCCGGTGATCAGGGACGTGGCCGCCGCCGCGGGAGTCCCCCTCGAAGCCGTGGCCCGGGCCATGTTGATCGGTGAAAACGCCGGATTCTCCATCAGCCCGGTGGTGCCCAGCGTGTACCTGGCGCTGGCGTTGTCCGGCGTAGAGCTGCGCAAGCACATCGCCTATACGTTCTTCTGGGCCTGGGGTGTCAGCCTGGCGATGCTCGCCTTTGCCGTGATGACTGGAGCGGTACAGGTGTGAGCGCGCGGTGAATGCGGTGCTGATGGATGCGTTTGATGAGGCCCAGGCATTGCTGCCTCAAACGTTTGGGGTCCTAAGTGGCCGTTACCGCAGCAAAGGATATGTACCCAATCCAATCCAATCCAACCCCAACACCAAAGAAAACGGCGCCTTCCCCTCCCTCGGAAAAAGCGCCGTATCCTTAAGTGAACAGCATTACGCTCAATGCGCAGCGTTCTTGTACCTCACCAGACAGCGTCCGGTTTACAGCGCCATGTCAGCCGCTGGGTTGGCCTCAGGGGCAGCGGCAGGCGTGGCCGGCGCCGCGGTGGCGCCTGGCTTGCCGATTGCCGGTGGCGGTGCCAGTTGCAGGACTTCGCTGGTGTAAGCCCACTCTTGCGCAACGCGCTCAGGGCTTTCGTTGAGCTTGGTGCCATAGCTCGGCACGATCTGGTGCAGTTTTTCCTGCCAGGCTGGACTGGCGACCTTGTCCTTGAAGACCTTCTCAAGCACGCTCAACATGATCGGTGCAGCGGTCGAGGCGCCTGGCGAGGCACCCAGCAGGCCGGCGATGCTGCCGTCCTCGGACGCGACCACTTCGGTGCCGAGTTTGAGCACGCCGCCCTTCTCTTCATCACGCTTGATGATCTGCACGCGCTGACCAGCCTGCCACAGGCGCCAGTCTTCCTGCTTGGCGTCCGGGAAGTACTCTTTCAGGGCGTTGAAGCGATCTTCATCCGACAGCATCAGTTGACCGGCCAGGTACTCGACCAGTGGGTACTGTTCGATACCGACCTTGGTCATCGGCCACACGTTGTGGGTCGTGGTGCTGGTCAGCAAGTCGAAGTACGAACCGTTCTTCAGGAACTTGGTGGAGAAGGTTGCGAACGGGCCAAACAGGATCACGCGCTTGCCATCGAGCACACGGGTGTCCAGGTGCGGAACCGACATTGGCGGTGCGCCCACCGAAGCCTTGCCGTAGGCCTTGGCCAGGTGCATCTGGGCGACAGTCGGGTTTTCAGTGACCAGGAACGAACCACCCACCGGGAAACCTGCGTATTCACGTGCCTGCGGGATGTCAGACTTCTGCAGCAGGTGCAAGGCACCACCGCCGGCGCCGATGAACACAAACTTGGCGTCGGTCTCGGTTTCGGTACCGTCTTTCAGGTTCTTGTACGAAACGCGCCAGGTGCCGTCTTCGTTGCGGGTGATCTCTTCCACTTCGCTGGACAGCTTGAGGGAGAAATTCGGCTTGGTCTGCAGGTAAGCCGCAAATTGGCGCGTGATTTCGCCGAAGTTCACGTCGGTGCCCAGTGGACTCCAGGTGGCCGCGACTTTCTGGCTCGGGTCACGCCCTTGCATCATCAGTGGGACCCACTTGCTGATCTGCTCGCGATCTTCGGAATACTGCATGCCGGCGAACAACGGGCTGGCCTGGAGGGCTTCGTAGCGCTTCTTCAGGAACGCGATGTTGTCATCACCCCATACGAAGCTCATGTGCGGTGTGGAGTTGATGAACGAACGCGGATCCTTCAGCACACCGCTCTTGACCTGCCAGGACCAGAACTGACGGGAGATCTGGAAGGCTTCGTTGATTTCGATGGCCTTGGCGATCTCGACCTTGCCGTTCTTGTCTTCCGGCGTGTAGTTCAGCTCGGCCAGCGCAGAGTGACCGGTACCGGCATTGTTCCAACCGTTGGAACTCTCTTGGGCAACACCGTCCAGACGCTCGACCATTTCCATGGTCCAGCCCGGCTCCAGCTCGTTGAGCCAGACGCCGAGTGTCGAGCTCATGATGCCCCCACCAATGAGCAAGACATCAACTTTTTTCGGCTCGGCGGCGTGCGTGGTCGCAAGACCCATCGCCATCGCCAGGCCCAGTAGCGCCGTGTGTGTTTTCTTCAACATGTGTGTATCCCTAGGATGAACGCCATTCCGTCCACCTGTCCTGGTCAAGGATGGACCACATCCACAGCCGGCAACGCCAGCAGGAGGGGTATCGAGACGGACAGGAGGATGGACCTACAGGGCCGAGCAATACGTCGGCCTCTCGTTTATATCTCTCCGGCGCTGACTTCTTGTAGGTCTTGGCTTCAGCTGGGTGAGGGATGCTGCAAACGTATTCATCGGGCCTGGCATGGCCGTGCCCGATTGTCGCAGCGGGGGGAGTTTACATAAGGAAATAAACAGACCGAAGCGTCTTTTTACACGACGGGCGAAAACGCCGACCAAATGACGGCATTTTGCTGGCTCTCGGGGCCGATTGACCTACCCAAGCATCTGGCTCAACACCGCCCGCAACTTGCCAGGCTTGACCGGCTTGTTGAGCAGTGGCGCATCCAGCTTGCGCAAGGCGCGGCGGCACTGATCGCTGCGGTCGGCGGTGATGATCACCGCCGGGATCGCCTGGTGGAAATGCTCGCGCAGATGCTTGACCACTTCACACCCCACGACCCCGTGATCCAGGTGGAAATCCGCCAGGATCAACTCCGGCGCCCGCCCTTGCAGCACATCAAGGGCGCCCGCTTCGTCGGTGGCGGCCAGGACTTCGCAGCCCCACTGCCCCAACAGCGCCGCCATGCTTTGCAAGATGCTCAACTCATTGTCGATCACCAACAAACGCCGCCCTGGCAGTGGGTTGCCGGCGACCGCCTGTGCCGGAACCTGCGACACCGGCAGGGGTTTTTCGCTGGACAGCGGCACCTCGATGCTGAACACCGAGCCCCGTCCCGGCCGAGAACGCACCTGCACCCGATAACCGAGGATGTGGGCGATGCGTTCGACAATCGCCAACCCCAGGCCCACGCCTTTGCGATCCGCCGCCCGACCGACGTCGAGCTGGTTGAATTCCAGGAAAATCGACTCCAGGCAATCGGCCGCAATGCCACGCCCCGTGTCCCAGACCTCAACGCTCAAGTGTCCACCCCGGCGCCGGGCCACCAGGAGAATGCCGCCCTGATCGGTGTAGCGACAGGCATTGCTCAGCAGGTTGCGCAGGATACGGCTGATCAATCGCAGGTCGGTCAGCACGGCTTCGTCGCCAAACCGCACCCGCAGCTCCAACCCTGCGGCGCCGGCCACCGATTGAAACTCTGAAACCAGCGGCCCCAACAACTCATCCAGCCGATACGGCGCCAGGTCGGGCTTGACGGCGGCCTGGTCCAGCCGGGAAATATCCAGCAGGTCGGTGAGCAGGTCTTCGGCCCCCTCGAGTGCCTGGTGGGTCCGTTCGACCAGCACATGCTCGGCGGTAGGCAACTGGCGCTCACGCAACGTGGCGATCAGCAGGCGGGCGGCGTTGAGCGGCTGCAACAGGTCATGGCTCGCGGCGGCCAGGTATTTGTCCTTGCTGCGGTTGGCGGCTTGGGCGGCGTCCCGGGCATCGCGCAACTGTTGCTCGATCAGTTCGCGCTGGACAATCTGCTGCTGCAGGTTGTGGTTGGCCTCCAGTAATGCGTCGGTGCGCTCGGCCACTCGCTGCTCCAGTCGATCATTGAGCTGTTGCAGGTGCTGCCGGGCCTGTTCCAGCTCATCGAGGCGCGCCGCCAGTTCCGGGTAGTGACTCTTGCGCGTCGAGTGATTGCCCAGCCCCAGCAGCCCGGCCAAGGCCTTTTGCTGCTCGTCAGAGGGCTTCGCCATAGACAACCTCGACATCCCGCTGGCTCGACTCCCGAGGATTGGTAAGGATGCACGGGTCGTGCATCGCATGCTGCGACAGGAACGGAATGTCCGAGGTGCTCACGCCATGCAGGCCCAGGGTCTCGTGGAAACCGATGGTGCGCTTGAGGGCAATCAGGTGTTCCACCAGCCGGGTGCGGATCTGCCGGTGGTTGAGCCCCCGACAGTCGATGCCCAGTGTCTCGGCAATCACTTTGAAACGGTCCGGCGCCGAGTTGTAGTTGAACGCCACCACGTGCTCCACCAATACCGCGTTGCACAAGCCATGGGGCAAATCGAGGAAACCGCCCAGGCTGTGGGACATCGCATGCACGGCACCCAGGATTGCGTTGGAGAACGCCAGCCCGGCCTGCATGCTGCCCAGCATGATTTTTTCCCGCAGGGCGACGTCCGCCGGGTTGGCGATCATCTGCACCAGGTTGCCGTTGATCAGGCGCATCGCTTCCAGCGCATGAGGGTCGGTCAACGGGCCATGGCCGGTGGACACGAATGCCTCGATGGCATGCACCAGGGCGTCGATGCCGGTACAGGCGGACAGGAACGGGTCCATGCTCAGGGTGGTTTCCGGATCGATCAACGATACGTCCGGCACCGCCGCCTTGCTGACAATGGAAAATTTCATCCGCTCTTGCTGGTTGGAAATGATCACGAATTGCGACACGTCAGCCGACGTCCCCGCCGTGGTGGGAATCAGGATCAGCGGCGGGCTGGGTACGTGCAGGGTGTCGACGCCTTCGAACTCGAGGATGTTGCGGCCGTGGGCCACGACAATGCCGATGCCTTTGCCGCAATCCATGGGGCTGCCACCGCCCACCGCGACGATGACATCGCAATGGTTTTCCCGGTAAAGGTCGGCACCGAGCATCACTTCCTCGACCCGAGGATTGGGCGAGACCGCACTATAGACACAGTATTCGATGCCTTGGGCCTGCAGGCTGGCTTCGACGTCAGCCACCCAACCGGCGGCGATGACCCCGGGATCGGTGACGATCAGCACCTTGCGTGCACCGAAGGTCTTGGCGTAATTGCCGACATTGTGCCGACAACCGGCACCGAACATGATTTCAGGGGAAACGAACTTGCGCAGCGGGCTGAGGCTCATCTTTTCAGGTACGTGGCTCATCGGTAAGCCTGTTGTTATTGTCTTGGGATACCTTGAGCCTAAAGCATCCCACCGTGATTGCAATCAGACCATTGGGTAGCCCGGCCTGAACGCGTCAGGCCGGGCCGGCTCTCATCGGTTAGCGAAGTACATCGTCACTTCAAAGCCAATACGCAGGTCGGTGTACGCGGGTTTAGTCCACATGGGTCTTTCCTCTTCTTGTACCGGGCGATTCCGGCAAGGTCATTAATGCACGCCACGACTGGGGCTCGAATGCTACTTTCGAAGCGGTGGGTGGGGTGCGTTGGTACTACTGGAGAAGCGAGCACCTATGGCGAGGGAAACTTGCTCGCGCCGAGCTCTGTAGCTGTGTAGGAGCCGTGTAGGAGCTGTCGAGTGCAACGAGGCTGCGATCTTTCCCCAGACACTTGAATCTCAAGCGAAAGATCAAGATCAAGATCAAAAGATCGCAGGCTTCGCCAGCTCCTACAGGGCCCTGGGTTAGAAGAACCCCAACGGATTGATGTCGTAGCTCACCAGCAGGTTCTTGGTCTGCTGGTAGTGGTCGAGCATCATCTTGTGGGTTTCACGCCCCACGCCGGACTTCTTGTAGCCACCGAACGCGGCGTGGGCCGGGTACAGGTGGTAGCAGTTGGTCCACACACGACCGGCCTTGATCGCCCGGCCCATGCGGTAGGCACGGTTGATGTCGCGGGTCCACAGGCCGGCGCCGAGGCCGAACTCGGTGTCGTTGGCGATCGCCAGGGCTTCGGCTTCGTCCTTGAAGGTGGTCACACCCACTACCGGGCCGAAGATCTCTTCCTGGAACACACGCATTTTGTTGTGGCCCTTGAGCAGGGTTGGCTGGATGTAATAGCCGCTCGACAAATCCCCCTCGAGTCGCTCGGCCGCACCGCCGGTGAGCAATTCGGCGCCCTCTTGCTGGGCAATTTCAAGGTACGACAGGATCTTGTCGAATTGCTGCTCGGACGCCTGTGCGCCGACCATGGTCTCGGTGTCCAGCGGGTTGCCACGCTTGATCTTGGCGATCTTTTTCATCACCTCGGCCATGAACGGCGCGTAGATCGACTCCTGCACCAGGGCGCGGGATGGGCAGGTGCAGACTTCACCCTGGTTGAAGAACGCCAGCACCAGGCCTTCGGCGGCTTTCTCGATGAAGGCCGGCTCGGCCTGCATGATGTCTTCGAAGAAGATGTTCGGCGACTTGCCGCCCAGTTCCACGGTAGACGGGATGATGTTCTCGGCGGCGCATTTCATGATGTGCGAGCCCACCGGGGTAGAACCGGTGAAGGCGATCTTGGCGATGCGCTTGCTGGTGGCCAGGGCTTCACCGGCTTCGCGACCGAAACCATGGACGATGTTCAACACTCCAGGCGGCAGCAGGTCGGCAACCAGCTCGATGAAGACCATGATCGACAGCGGCGTCTGTTCGGCCGGCTTGAGCACGATGCAGTTACCGGCAGCCAGGGCCGGGGCGAGTTTCCAGGCGGCCATCAGCAACGGGAAGTTCCACGGGATGATCTGCCCGACCACGCCCAGCGGCTCGTGGAAATGATAGGCCGTGGTCAGCTCGTTGATCTCGGCCGCCCCACCCTCTTGGGCGCGGATGCAGCCAGCGAAATAACGAAAATGGTCGGCCGCCAGCGGCACGTCGGCATTGAGGGTTTCGCGTACGGCCTTGCCGTTGTCCCAGGTTTCGCTGACGGCGAGGATTTCCAGGTTCTGCTCGATGCGGTCGGCAATTTTCAACAGTACCAGGGAACGGTCCTGCACCGAGGTCTTGCCCCAGGCATCGGCCGCGGCGTGGGCGGCATCCAGTGCCTTGTCGATGTCGGCGGCGTTGGAACGCGGGAATTCGGCAATGACTTCGCCATTGACCGGGGACGTGTTGGTGAAGTATTCGCCGTTGACCGGCGCGACGAATTCGCCGCCGATGAAATTGCCATAGCGCGGTTTGAAGGAAACGACGGCGCCTGGGGTTCCGGGTTGTGCATAGATCATGATGGGGCCTCTGCCTGGTCGATGCCTGTCACAGGACAGGCGATAGGCCGATGGTAGAGAGCCCCGCCTGCCGGACGAATGCGTCGTTGGCAGGGGGGCTCTCGTTATTTGGTCGTAGATTTCAAGCACTGGGGCGAGGATATTTGGCGAAACGTCTGTGGGAGCAAGGCTTGCCCGCGATGAAGGCGACGCGGTCTTCCAAGGAACCGAGGCGGCTGCATCGCGAGTAAGCTTTGCTCCCACAGGGCAGTCGCCACAAGGGCAACGCCCGGCTCAATATTTACTCAGCGCTTGGCCACCAAGTCTTTCGGCAACTTGAAGGTCCAGAGCATGCCGCCCTGGTTGAAGTCCTTCACGCGCTTGGCCACCTCGCCGCCCCACAGCGGCACCGCGCCGCCCCAGCCGGAGACCACGGAGACGTATTGCTCGCCGTCCATTTCCCAGGTGATGGGTGAGCCGAGCACGCCGGAGCCCGTCTGGAATTCCCAGACCTTTTCCCCGGTCTTGGCGTTGAACGCCTGCAGGAACCCTTCAGGCGTGCCGGTGAACACCAGGTTGCCCTTGGTGGTCAGGACCCCGCCCCACAGCGGCGCGTAGTTCTTGTGGCGCCAGACTTCCTTGCCGGTCTTGGGGTCGATGGCCCGCAGCACGCCGATGTAATCCTCGTTCAGCGGCTTGATGGTGAAACCGGCCCCGAGGAACGCGGCGCCTTTCTTGTAGGCGATGCCTTCGTTCCAGATGTCCATGCCCCACTCGTTGGACGGTACGTAGAACAACCCGGTGTCCTGGTTGTAGGCCATCGGCATCCAGTTTTTCGCGCCGAGGAAAGCCGGTGCGACGAACACCGAACTGCCCTTGGCTTCGCTGCCCGGCGCGCCCGGACGGCTGGCCTCGTTGTAGATCGGCCGCCCGTCCTTGTCCAGGCCAGTGGCCCAGGTGATCTTGTCGACAAACGGGAAGCCGCGGATGAACTTGCCGTTGGTGCGGTCGAGCACGTAGAAGAAGCCGTTACGGTCAGCGGTCGCCGCCGCCTTGATGTCCTTGCCGCCTTCCTTGTAGTTGAACGAGATCAGTTCATTGACGCCGTCATAGTCCCAGCCGTCGTGAGGCGTGCTCTGGAAGTGCCACTTGATGGTGCCGTCGTCCGGGTTCAGGGCCAGGCGCGACGACGAATAGAGGTTGTCGCCAGGACGCAGGTGGGAGTTCCAGGGGGCCGGGTTGCCGGTCCCGAACAGCAACAGGTTGGTTTCCGGATCGTAGTAGCCACCCAGCCAAGGCGCGGCGCCGCCGGTTTTCCAGAGGTCGCCCGGCCAGGTCTTGCCGGCCTCGCCGCCGGAAATCCCATTCTCGATGGCTTTACCGTCCTTGTAGACGTAGCCCATGTGGCCTTCGACGGTTGGGCGAGTCCACAGCAGGTCACCGTTCTTCGGGTCGTAGGCACTGATCTGGCCCACCACGCCGAACTCGCCTCCGGCCACACCGGTGATCAGCTTGCCGTTGATGACCAGCGGCGCGGCACTGATGGAATAACCTGCCTTGTGGTCAGCCACCTTCTTGCTCCACACCACTTTGCCGGTGTCCTTGTTCAGGGCCACGAGCTTGGCGTCGAGGGTGCCGAAGAACACCAGGTCGCCATACAACGCCACGCCGCGGTTGATCACGTCGCAGCAAGGACGGATGTCATCGGGCAGGCGCGCATCGTATTGCCACAGCTTCTTGCCGGTGCGCGCATCCACTGCGAATACCCGCGAATAGGAACCGGTGAGGTACATCACCCCGTCCTTGATCATCGGCTGGGCCTGCTGGCCGCGCTGCTTTTCGCCGCCGAAGGAGAACGCCCAGACCGGTCGCAGGTCCTTCACGTTATTGACATTGAGGGTATCGAGCGGGCTGTAGCGCTGGCCCTGGACCCCCAGGCCGTTGGTCACGATCTGTTGCGGGTTTTTCGGGTCCTGGAGAATTTCCTGATCGGTCACGGCTGCAAGGGCCGAACCGGACAGCAGCATGGCACTGAGCAGCAGGCTCACGGCGAAGGGTTGGCGACGTGCGGGATGACTCATGACGGCTACCTCTGCGGTTATTGTTATACCCGGGAATTTTTCCCGGTCTGCCACAGATTCTTGGGCTCGGAGCCGTTGCCAACAATTGCCCGCAGTGTTGAGTTTTCTAGTTCCTTGGTACATACGAGAGACGAGACAGGGCTCATTGTGGCGAGGATATCTATTCCCGCTGGAATAAAGCAGCAAGGAGCTGTGTAGGAGCTGTGTAGGAGCTGTCGAGCGCAGCGAGGCTGCGATCTTTCCCAATACACTTGAATCTCAAGCGAAAGATCAAAAGATCAAAAGCTCGCAGCCTTCGGCAGCTCCTACAGGATCAGTGGGTCTCCACCCGTTTCATCCCCGCCCGCTCGTAACGCGGATAGAGATGACTGACGCTGCGAATCAACTCATAGCGGCTCAGGCTGATCCCGGCGAAGCGCTCGGGGATGGGGCTGCGGATCATCTCGGCCATGTCGTCGCCCCGGGCCGCGCCGTCGCGCATCAGTTGGTCGAGCCAGCCCAGGTAGTCGCGCATCTGCGCAAAGGGCCGGGCGTCGCTCGCGACCGGGCCGTGGCCAGGCACGACCTGCTTCCAGGGCAAGGCCTGCAAGGTGTCCAAGTCCCTGAGCCAGACCTCCAGGCCTGGGCTGTTGGGAGTGGTCAGGGCGCGTTCGTAAAAGACCAGGTCGCCGGCGAACAGGACGCCGGTGGTTTCGTCGAGGATCGCCAGGTCAGCCCCGGTGTGCCCGGCCAGTTGCAACAGGCGCAGCGAGTGATCGCCCACCTTCAACGTACCGGGGCTCAGCACCTGGGTCGGCAACACCACCTCGGTGCCGCGCATCCAGTCGCCCACCAGCCGGTACATGTTCTCCGCCAATGCATCGCCCTGTTGCCGCAGCAGGTCGGTGGTGCCCGCCAAGGCGGAAATGGGCACGTCGCTGAAGGCCTGGTTGCCCAATACGTGGTCGGGGTGATGATGGGTCAGCAGGACCTGGATCACCGGTTTATCGGTGGTCGCGGCAATGGCCTGGCGCAACGCCTCGCCGTAGCGCTTCGACGGCCCGGTGTCGATCACCACCACGCCGGCATCGGTGACGATGAACGCGGTGTTGACGATGTTGCCACCGTTGGACTTGGCAAAATTCTCGGTGCTGCCTTCCAGCAGCCAGGTGCCTTCGGCGATCTGCCGGGGCTTGAGTGAGTAATCGGTGGCGGACCATGCCGGCAGGCAGAGGCCAAGACAGATCAGTAACAGCCAGCGCATGATGCGCTCCTTTTGTGGTCAGGGAATGGCCGCCTCGAACTCGTTGCCACTGTTGTCGCGCAGCACCAGGCGGGTCTGGCCCGAGCCTCGGATGTCGAAGCCCAGGTTGGGGTTTTCGCTGACCGCCGGGAACAGCTCCAGGCGCGCCAGCACCTGGCCGTCGGCGTCCAGCAGTTGCGCCTGGTTGAGGAAAAACTCCGGGATGCCGCTCACCAGGCCGTTATCCATCGGATGAGCCACCTGCAGGCGCAGGCGGCTCGACTCGCCTCGGGGATAGCGGGCCCCCAACACCTCGCCCAGGTGTTCCTCCCAACCCGGCTGGGTGCGCACCACGCTGGGCGCGGTGCAGCCACCACCGGCCGCGTCGATCAGGGTCGAGCCGACGTGCCACAGGCCATCGCGGGTCTGCACGGCGGCGCGCAACGGCGTGGCTTGTTCGATGCGAATGCGGATCGACAGCCAGGGCAGCACTCGCTCCCCCGGTTGGAAGTCGACGATTTTCGGCAACGGGTTCAGTTCGGCCCAGGCCAGCACCCGCACGACGTCACCGGTGAAGGCCCGGGCGTCGATTTCCAGTGGCACCTGGCGTGCGTCTTCGGCAAAGGGGGGCGCCAGCAGCCGCACCCGATCGTCGAACACGAACGGCGCGTCCCCCAGCAATTGCTTGTGATAAAAGGCCCACATCACCGACGGCACCGGGTCCTTTCCTGGTTCGACTGCCATCGCCAGCCACGGCAGGCACCACAACAGCAGGCCATACGCTCGCCAGTTCATCCCTGCGCTCCTATTGGTACATTTCGGGTACTTCGTAGCGCAGGCCATAGCGGGCATACACCGCTTTGAGGCTGCCGTCGCGGATCAAACCTTCCAGTGCCTCTTCCACCGCATAGGCCAACTGACGGTTGCTTTCATGCACCGCCATGCCGATTTCCCAGCGTTGCTTACCCATGTTCGGGTAGGCATTTTCCGCCAGCGCCAGTTGCGGATCGGCGGCCTCGTGCACTTGCCAATCGACTTCCCCACGCATGGCCATGACGGCGTCCACCTCCCCGGCCTGCATGGCCTTGAAGGCCTGGCTGACACCGGGATAGTGGTGAGTCTTGGCTCTGAGCATGCCGTTGAACACCGACGTCAGGTAGAACGATGGAACGCTGTCGACTTCGACGCCAATGGGGTGCTGCTGGAACACCGCGACACTGCCCACCGAATCCAAACGTCGCCGGTCATACGCCACCTGCCAGCACTCCTGCTGATAAGGGCCGAACATCACCACCTGGGCGTTTGCCAGTTCGCCGATGTCGTTGCGCCTTTGCGCATAGTCGTGATCGTAGGGCACGCGCATCATCAGGTCGGCCAATTGCCGCTCGTGCAACGGACTGCTGCGCCAGATGTAGTCGCGCAGGTCGTCATCGAGCTTCTCGCCGGGCGGCGCCCACATCAGTTTCAGACGCACGCCCATGGCCTTGGCCAATGCCTGGGCCAGCTCAACGTCCACGCCCCTGGGTTGGCCGTGATCTTCGAAACTGTAGGGCGCGAAGTCCTTGTAGACCGCGACCTTCAACTCACCGGCGGCGATCATCTGGTCGTAGCTGCGCACCTGCGCCTGTACCGCCTGGCCACACAGCAGCAGGCAGCACATTACCCACGCGAACAGGCGCATGGCGATCACTCCTCGACGTGCACGCTGTCGAGATAGGTGCGCACCGCCCACAAGGCTTCCTGGCTCAGGTAGTCGGCCATTTTCGGCATGTAGACCCGGCCGTCGCGCACCGCACCGTGACGTACGCGCTCGACAAACCACTCATCGCCGGCGTCGGCGGCGTCGAGCAGGCGCAAGTCCGGGGCGATCCCGCCCGACTTGGCTTCCAGGCCGTGGCAGGCCGCGCAGTTCTGGTTATAGGCCGATGAGCCGATCTCCAGCGCCCGGTCGTGTTCGGGTGAGGCGCGATAAGGGTTCACCGTGGCCCAGCCGTCACCGTCCAGTGCGACACCGGTGTCCTTGATCGGGGTCAGGCCCTTGGTTTCCACTGCCTGGGGCACTACGTTGCCATGGGCCCATACGGAGCCTGCGCCGGCCAGCCCCATCAGCAGTGCGGTAGCGATGATGGCGTTGCGTTTTGTTGTCATTGTTATGCCCTCTAGATTGCACGCAAGACCTCTGTGAAGAAGCCGTGCCGTCATCTTAGGAACCCCCTGCCGCCAGCCGAATGCTGCTTTAGTGGTCGGGGTCTAGTTCCTTGGTAGCAGGCCATCCGACGCAGGTCGTAAAGACAGGCGGCTCGGGAAGTCTTCCCGGCAAGGGCGGGACTTTTTCCGTATCGGCAAAGTCGTGGTGCGACACACCCTAGTCAGGCCAAAACCTTTCACTGGGAACTGCCACCATGAGAATAAAAACGCTACCCGCCCTTTCCTCCCTGACCGTTGCCTTGCTGCTGGCCGGCAGTCTGTCGTCGAGTCCTTCGGCGAGCGCTGCCGTCACCTGGGAAGACATCGCCAACGACCACCTGACCACCAAGGACGTGCTGCAGTACGGCATGGGCACCAACGCCCAGCGCTGGAGCCCGCTGGCCCAGGTCAACGACAAGAACGTGTTCAAGCTGAGCCCGGCCTGGTCCTACTCATTCGGCGACGAGAAGCAGCGCGGCCAGGAATCCCAGGCCATCGTCAGCGACGGCGTGGTGTACGTCACCGGCTCGTACTCGCGGGTGTTCGCCCTCGACGCCAAGACCGGCAAGCGCCTGTGGACCTACAACCACCGGCTGCCGGACAACATTCGCCCGTGCTGCGACGTGGTCAACCGCGGCGCGGCCATCTATGGCGACAAGATCTACTTCGGCACCCTGGACGCCCGCGTCGTCGCCCTGAACAAAAACACCGGCAAAGTGGTGTGGAACAAAAAGTTCGGCGACCACGCCGGCGGCTACACCATGACCGGTGCCCCGGTGCTGATCAAGGACAAGACCAGTGGCAAGGTCCTGCTGATCCATGGCAGTTCCGGCGACGAGTTCGGTGTGGTCGGGCAACTGTTCGCTCGCGATCCGGACACCGGCGAAGAAGTCTGGATGCGCCCGTTCGTCGAAGGCCACATGGGCCGCCTCAACGGCAAGGACAGCACACCGACCGGCGACGTCAAGGCGCCCTCCTGGCCCGACGACAAGACTACTGAAACCGGCAAGGTCGAAGCCTGGAGCCACGGCGGCGGCGCACCTTGGCAGAGCGCCAGTTTCGACGCCGAGACCAACACCATCATCGTTGGCGCGGGCAACCCCGGCCCGTGGAACACTTGGGCGCGCACGTCCAAGGATGGCAACCCACACGACTACGACAGCCTCTACACCTCCGGCCAGGTCGGGGTCGACCCAAGCACTGGCGAAGTGAAATGGTTCTACCAACACACGCCCAACGACGCCTGGGACTTCTCCGGCAACAACGAGCTGGTGCTGTTCGACTACAAGGACAAGGACGGCAAGGTGGTCAAGGCCACCGCCCACGCCGACCGCAACGGTTTCTTCTACGTGGTGGACCGCAACAACGGCAAGCTGCAGAACGCATTCCCCTTTGTCGACAACATCACCTGGGCCAGCCACATCGACCTCAAGACCGGTCGCCCGGTGGAGAACCCCGGCCAGCGGCCGGCCAAGCCATTGCCCGGTGAAACCAAGGGCAAGCCGGTGGAGGTCTCGCCGCCCTTCCTCGGGGGCAAGAACTGGAACCCCATGGCCTACAGCCAGGACACCGGCCTGTTCTACGTCCCCGGCAACCAGTGGAAAGAGGAATACTGGACCGAGCAAGTGAACTACAAGAAGGGCTCGGCCTACCTGGGCATGGGCTTTCGCATCAAGCGCATGTATGACGATCACGTCGGCAGCCTGCGGGCGATGAACCCCACCACCGGCAAGGTGGTCTGGGAGCACAAGGAACCGCTGCCGCTGTGGGCCGGCGTGCTGGCGACCAAGGGCAACCTGGTGTTCACCGGCACCGGCGACGGCTTCTTCAAGGCCTTCGACGCCAAGACCGGCAAGGAGCTGTGGAAATTCCAGACCGGCAGCGGCATCGTCTCCCCGCCCATCACCTGGGAGCAGGACGGCGAACAGTACATCGGCGTGACCGTTGGCTACGGCGGCGCCGTGCCATTGTGGGGCGGCGACATGGCCGAGCTGACCAAGCCCGTGGCCCAGGGTGGGTCGTTCTGGGTGTTCAAGATTCCGAGTTGGGATAAGGCGACGGCGCAGAAATAACCCAGACCTGTACCCCATCCCCTGTGGGAGCGAGCTTGCTCGCGATAGCGCAGTGTCAGTCAACATGAATGCCGGCTGAACCACCGCCATCGCGAGCAAGCTCGCTCCCACATCAGCCTTCCGGGTTCCCTCGCTATGAACTATCTACCCCTTGTATTGCTACTGATTGCCGCGAACGCTAGTGCCGACGACTCTGACACCCCCCTGACAATCAACGGCTGCCTCATCGCCGAGTCCAGCCAATGCCCCGGCGCCAACCTGCGCGGTGCGAAACTGGCGAACCAGGACCTGCGCAAAATGAACCTCAGCGGTGCCGACCTGCGCGACGCCGACCTGCGGCACGCGCGGCTGGACCTGGCCAACCTTGAGAAAGCCCAGCTACAGGGCGCCAACCTGACCCGTGCCAGCCTGCAACAAAGCAACCTGCGCCTGGCGGACTTCAGCGGCGCCACACTCAAGGCGATCCAGGGTTGGGGCCTGTTCGCCCAGGGCGCGCAATTCCAGCGTGCCGACCTGACAGCGGCCTACCTGCAATTCGCCCGCTTGTCCGGCGCCCGCTTGCACGAGGCCAACCTGCAGGCCGCGGACCTGGAGATGGCCTGGCTGAGCAAGGCCGACCTCAAGGGCGCCGACCTGCGCGACGCCAACCTGCAGGAAGCCAAGCTCGGCGAAAGCAACTTGGAACAGGCCAACCTGAGCGGTTCTCGCCAGCATTACGGAAATTTCCAGGATGCGAACATGCAAGGCTGTACGGGGTGCCCGATGTCGTGGGATCAGTGAAGATTTGTGGCTAGGGACCGCAGGGCTGTGTAGGCGCTGGCGAAGCCTGCGATCTTTTGATTTTTCGCTCCAGACTCAATCGACAGCGCAAAGATCGCAGCCTCGCTTCGCTCGACAGCTCCTACGGGTGCCTCCAACCAGGAGCAAGCTCCCTCGCGGTTTCAACCCGCCACCCGCACCACCCCCATGTCGATCCCCAAATGCACCAGCTCGGCATGGGAACTGACCTGCAACTTGCTTTTGAGCAACGTCAGGTGGTTGGACACGGTCTTGGCGCTGATGCACAGCTGTTCGGCGATGGTGCGGGCGGGTGTGCCCTTGGCGAGCATGACGAAAATCTCCAACTCCCGTTGGGTCATGGATTGCAGGCGCGGGTCGGCATCCTGGCGCGAGCGGGTGCAGGCCAGTTGCGTGGCCAGGGATTGTTCGATGTAGGCATGCCCGGCCAGCACCCGGCGTACCGCTTCCATCAGCACCTGGGGTGCCGAATTCTTGGTCAGGTAGCCTGCTGCGCCAGCGTCCAATGCCTGGCGCACCAAGGGCAATTCATCGTGCATGCTGAAGAACAACACTCGCAGTTGGGGCAGGCGCTGGCGTAGCCGCCGGGTGGTTTCCAAGCCACTGATACCGGGCAGGCCGAAGTCCATGATCACCAGGTGGGGCACCTGCTCCTGCACCAGGCTCAACGCCTCTTCACCGGTGGCTGCTTCGCGCACTTGCAAGTCCGGCATCAACACCCGCAACAGGCTGGCATAGCCCTGCCGAACCACCGCATGGTCGTCCACCAACAAAATGTTCATCACGCCTCCAGGGCAATATTCAAGGCCAGCGCCCAACCGGCGCCAGGCTGGCTGATGATGCGCAGCTCACCACCGAGGCTGCGCGCCCGCTCGCACATCGAGTGCAAGCCAACACCGGCACGCGGGGGTTGCGTCGCTCCGCAACCGTTGTCGCGCACCAGCAACCGCAGGCGCCCGGCGCGGTGTTGCAGGCGAATCCGCACCTCTGTGGCGCCGGCATGCCGGGCCACGTTGGTCAGCGCTTCCTGCAACAGGCGATACAGGTGGGTCTTGTCCGCCCCGGACAAGGGCGGCAGCGCTTCGTCGATCCGCAACTGACAGGCGATGCCCTGGTTGGCCTGCCATTGCCCGGCCAACAGCCCGATGGCCTCGCACAGCGGCAGGTGCTGCAACACCACCGGGTACAAGTCATGCACCAGCGACCGGAACCCCCGTTGCAAATGCTCGCAATGCTCCTCGAGTTGGCTGACGGTCTGCTCCAGCGCCGGTGGCTGGTCCATCACCAGCCGCAGCAGGCAGGCGCGGGCACGAATGCCAGCCACGTATTGGCCCAGGTCGTCGTGCAGGGTCTGGGCCAACCGGGTGCGCTCCTGTTCCTGCACGGCCAGCAAGGCCTGGGTAAGCCGGGCGTTATCGGCCTGGGCCTCGGCGAGGGCGGCGGTCATGCGGTTGAAATGCCCCGCCAGATGCTGCGCCTCCGGGACACCTTCCGTGCCCAGGCGCACCTGCAGGTTCCCGGCAGACACCTGACGCAATGCGTGCAACAACTCATCGAGCAGACGCATGCCCCGGCGTACCGCCCAGCGAATGACCAACAGGCTGAGCGACAGCGCCAGGGCGCAGACGTACAACAGTTGCACCAAGGAATCGAAAATCTCGTCGATTTCATCGCGCGGATCGACGGCAATCCAGGCCCGCCGACCGTCAGGCAAGTCCACCACCTGGGCCGCCGGGCCGTCGTCCAATAGACGACGGCCGAGCCAGGCCTTCATCCCGTCTTCATCCGCCGGGAACAGTTCCCCAGGGGCCAGCCAACGGACCCGTACATGACGCAGGCTGCCGGTCAACCGCGGCTGGAGACTGGCCGGATCGCGCTCGGCGGTTTCGCGCAGGTAATGCACCACCGACTCGGCCGATTGCAGCTCTCGCTTCACATCGGCCATGGCCTGGTGCAACAGCAGGACCGCGCAAGCCAGGGTGACCAGCGCGAAAAAGGTGCAAACCCAGAGGTTGATGCGCAAGAGGGCGGACATGGTTAGCGGCCCATTTGCGGAAGGAACTCGCAATCTATGTGCACACCACAGTTCCCTTGTGGGAGCGGGCTTGCTCGCGAAAGCGGTGGGTCAGCTGGCATAGGTATCGACAGTGCTGTCGCCTTCGCGAGCAAGCTCGCTCCCACAGGGGGTTGTGGGTGCTTGATGGTTTTGTGCTTGCCAGACAACCGATCAACCCCGATCAAACTCAAGATCAGCAGAAACGGCAACAGCAGCGCTTTGAGAATCCGCATGGTCCGTCCGCTCCTGTCAATGACGATTGCCTTGCATCCTAAAACCCCCGCATCCAAGCTGAGTTACTACCTTGGTACTGCACCGGCGGTACTTTCTGCATATTTCCCCATGGCCGCAGGCTTCCTATGCTGGCGCTACCTGCAATGGAGGATGTCATGCGCCGGCTCGTCAGTTACGCCTTGGTTTCTCTGCTGGCAGCGGCAACCGCTCACGCGGGCGATGCCACGCCGCTGCAAGTGCGCATCGGCTACCTGGGTTATCGCCCCGACCCAGGCCCGTTGCTGTCCAACGTCATTGCCGAACCGACCGATGCCGGGTTGCGTGGTGCTGAACTGGCGATCGTCGACAGCAACAGCACCGGGCGTTTTCTCAAGCACGACTACCGCCTGGAAAGCGCCAGCGTCGACAATCCCGAAGCGCTGCTCCAAGCCGCCCGAGCCCAACACGACCAGGGCCTGCGGCTGTTCGTGGTCAACGCGCCGTCCGCCAGCCTGCGCCAGCTCAGCGCCGCCCTGCCCGACAGCCTGCTGTTCAACGCCGGCAGCCCCGACGACAGCCTGCGCACCACCGACTGCCTGGGCAACGTGCTGCACAGCCTGCCCGACCGCGCCATGCTCGCCGACGCCCTGGTGCAGTTCAGCGTCGTGCGCAAATGGCAGCGGGCCTTGCTGATCGTCGGCCAGACGCCCGAGGACCAGGCCTATGCCGCCGCATTGCGTCGAGCCATGAAACGCTTCGGCATGAAGGTCGTCGCCGAGAAGGCCTGGCAGTTCGACAACGACCAGCGCCGCAGCGCCCAGGCCGACATGCCGCTGTTCACCCAGACTGCCGAGTACGACGTGGTGCTGGTGGCCGATGAGCGCGGCGACTTCGGCGAATACCTGCCCTACCAGACCTGGTACCCACGCCCGGTGGCCGGCACCCAAGGGCTGAAGCCCACCGGTTGGCACAAGACCGTGGAAACCTACGGCGCGGCACAGTTGCAAAAACGCTTCGAAGCCCTGGCCGGACGCTGGATGAACGACCGCGATTTCGCCGCTTGGATCGCCGTGCGCAGCATCGCCAGCGCCGTGAGCAAGTTGCGTCAGGATGCCCCCCTCGCCATCCGCCAACTGGCCTTAAGCGACCAGTTACCGCTGGACGGTTTCAAGGGTCGCAAGCTCAGCTACCGGCCCTGGAACGGCCAGTTGCGCCAACCGATTCCCTTGGTCCAACCCCGGGCATTGGTCAGCACCTCGCCCCAGGACGGTTTTCTGCACCCCTCCAATGAAATGGACAGCCTGGGTTACGACCAGCCCGAAGTGAGCTGCCGTTACCCCTGATCGATAACAACAATAAGGAAACCGCCATGCGCCGCTCCCTGATTTACCCGGCCCGGCTCTGCCCGACCCGACTGTGCAAAGCCCTCGCCCTGGGCGCAGCGTTGCTTGCCGCCGGCCCGAGCGCCGCCGCCAGCATCGCCTGGGTCTCCAACGAGAAAGACAACAGCCTGAGCCTGATCGACATGCAGAGCCTGGAGGTCATCGAGACCCTGCCGGTGGGCCAACGCCCCCGAGGCCTATTGCTGTCCCACGACAGTCGCCTGCTGTACATCTGCGCCAGCGACTCGGACCGGGTCCAGGTGATGGACGTCGCCACCCGCAAGATCATCAAGGAACTGCCCTCCGGCAAGGACCCGGAGCAGTTCGCCCTGCACCCCAACGACCGCTGGCTGTATGTCTCCAACGAAGACGATGCCCTGGTCACCGTGATCGACACCCAGACCTCCGAAGTGCTCGGCCAGATCGGCGTGGGTGTCGAGCCCGAAGGCATGGCCGTCAGCCCTGACGGCAAGTGGGCGGTCAACACCAGTGAAACCACGAACATGCTGCACTGGATCGACACCAGCACCCAGACCCTGGCCGATAACACCCTGGTGGACCAGCGGCCACGTTTCGTCGAATTCAATCGCGACGGTACGCAGCTCTGGGCCTCGGCGGAGATCGGCGGGACGTTGACCATCCTCGACGTTGCCACGCGCCAGGTGCTCAAGACGCTGACGTTCCAGATCAAGGGCGTGCACCCGGACAAGGTCCAGCCGGTGGGCGTCAAGCTCAGTGCCGACGGCAAGCTGGCGTTCGTCGCCCTGGGCCCAGCCAACCATGTGGCGGTGATCGACGCCAAGACCTTCGAAGTGCTGGATTACCTGCTGGTCGGTCGGCGCGTCTGGCAACTGGCATTTACCCCGGACCAGAAGCAACTGCTGGCGACCAATGGCGTGAGCGGCGATGTCTCGGTGATCGACGTGGAGAGCCGCAAAGTCCTGAAGTCAGTGAAAGTCGGGCGTTACCCTTGGGGCGTGGTGGTCACGCCATGAACGCCCTGGAGGTCAGCGACCTGAGCTTTGCCTATGGCGCGCGCGAAGCCCTCAAGCAGATGAATTTCTGCCTGCCCGCCGGACACTTCGCCGCGCTGCTGGGGCCCAATGGCGCCGGCAAGTCGACGCTGATCGCCCTGCTCACGCGCCTGTACGACCTGCAACGCGGCGACATCCGCGTCGCAGGTCATTCCCTGCAAAAATCTCCGCGTCCGGCCTTGCGCCAGTTGGGCGTGGTGTTCCAACAGAGCACCCTGGACCTGGACTTGAGCATTGAACAGAACCTGCGTTATCACCTGGCGCTGCACGGTTTTTCGCGGCGCCAGGGCAGTGCCCGTATCGACGCTGAACTGAGTCGCCAGCAACTGACCGAGCGCCGCCACGAGCGGGTACGCGACCTCAACGGTGGTCATCGGCGCCGGGTGGAAATCGCCCGCGCCCTGCTCCACGAACCGCGCCTGTTGCTGCTCGACGAACCCAGCGTCGGCCTTGATCCGGCCAGTCGCCTCGCCCTGGGCCTGCACATCCGGCAACTGTGCAGCGAGCAAGGCATCAGCGTGCTCTGGACCACTCACCTGCTGGACGAAGTGCAGCCCAGCGACGACCTGTTGATCGTGCACCAGGGCCGCCTGGTCGCCAGCGGGCAGGCCGACGCGGTGAGCCTGGAACACGGCGGCACCCTCGGTTCGGCCTTCACCCGCTTGACCGCCTCGGGAGTCCGGCCATGAATGCTTACTGGCAATGTTTCAGCGGCATCGTAACGCGCGAATGGCTGCGTTTCGTGCTGCAACGCACCCGGCTGCTCAGCGCCCTGGTACGGCCCCTGCTGTGGCTGCTGGTGTTCGCCGCCGGCTTTCGCGCGGCACTGGGCATCGCCATCATCGCGCCCTACGACACCTACATCCCCTATGAGGTGTACATCGTGCCCGGGCTGGCCTGCATGAGCCTGTTGTTCAACGGCATGCAGGGCTCGCTGTCGATGGTCTACGACCGGGAAATGGGCAGCATGCGCGTGCTGCTCACCAGCCCCCTGCCGCGGGCTTTCCTGCTGGCGAGCAAGTTGTTGGCGACCTCGCTGATCTCGCTGTTGCAGGTCTATGCCTTTCTCGCCATCGCCTGGCTGTACGGCATCCAGCCACCGACCATGGGCCTGCTACTGGCCCTCCCGGCCCTGTTGCTGGTGGCCCTGATGCTCAGCGCCCTGGGCTTGCTGCTGTCCAATGCCATCCGGCAACTGGAGAACTTCGCCGGGGTGATGAATTTCGTGATATTCCCGATGTTCTTCCTGTCTTCAGCGCTGTACCCACTGTGGAAAATGCAGGAAGCCAGTCCTTGGCTGTACTGGCTTTGCGCGGTCAGCCCGTTTACCCATGGCGTGGAGTTGGTGCGTTTTGCGCTGTATGAGCAATTCAACCTGCTGGCGATGGCGGTGTGCGCGGGGTTGACCCTGCTGTTCGCACTGTTGGCGGTGTGGACGTTCAATCCGCAGCATGCGGCGTTGCGCAAGGCCGGCAGCTAACGCCTCATTGCACCGAACCCTGTGGGGGCAAAGCTTGCTCGCGATGGCGGCGGCTCATCCAGAATTGATGCTGACTGGCACACCGTTATCGCGAGCAAGCTTTGCTCCCACAGGGTTCGGTGCATGTTCTCCATGTCGCGCCGGTCTTTAGCACTAAAATTACTACTTTAGTACCGGTTTTCCTGTCTATGGTCGCATTCACAAGACCTCGACCCTGGCATGTAATGGGCGCATAACAAAAAGGATAAATCCTATGCCCCGTTTGCTGGCGATCCTCCTGCTGGGCCTGGTGCTGAATGTCGCGCAGGCCGATACCGCGTTGTTTTCAGCGCAGGGCTATCGCATCGCCCAATACCGCAGCCCGACGCCCGCCACCGTCGACGGCGCCCAGACCCTCGACACCCAGGCCCTGCAACGCCTGCTCAGTCAAGCCCAGCCTCCGGTGCTGATCGACGTTTATCGTCGGCCGTGGCTCCAAGGGCGCTTCATCGACAACGAACCCCACGCCAACCTTCCCGGCAGCCTGTGGCTGGCCAATACCGGCGACGGCGACCTCGATCCGACCTGGCAGGACTACTTCAGCCATCACCTGCGCACGGCCACCGGCGGGCGGTTGGATTCGCCGTTGGTCTTTTATTGCCGCGCCGATTGCTGGCTGAGCTGGAACGCGGTAAAACGCGCCGCTGCCATGGGCTATAACCATGTGTACTGGTATCGCGATGGCCTCGATGCGTGGGAGGCGGCCAACCTGCCCCTGCAAGCCGCCCGGCCCGAACCCTTTCCCTGATCTTGCAAGAAGTGCGTGCAACTGCCCTGCCCCACACGACAATAACGAGGTGAATGGCCATGTATAAAATCCTGATAGCCGACGATCACCCACTGTTTCGCGAAGCCATCCACAACGTCATCAGTGACGGTTTTCCGGGCAGCGAGGTCATGGAGACCGCCGACCTGGACAGTGCCCTGGCCTTGACTGCCGAGCACGACGACCTGGACCTGATCCTGCTGGACCTGAACATGCCCGGCATGCACGGGCTCAATGGCCTGATCAACCTGCGCAACGAGGCCCCGACCATCCCCGTGGTGATTGTCTCCGCCGAGCAGGACAAGCAAGTGGTGCTGCAGGCCATCACGTATGGTGCGGTGGGTTTCATCACCAAATCCTCGCCACGCTCGCAGATGACCGACGCCATCGAGCAGATCCTCAACGGCAACGTGTACCTGCCGCCCGACATCATTCGCACGCAAAAAAGCCCGATGGGCCGGCGCCTGAACGAAACCCCGGCGTTCCCGCCGGAACTGCTCCAGGCCCTGACCCGCAAGCAATTGCTGGTGCTCGAACGCATGACCAAGGGCGAATCGAACAAACAGATCGCCTACACCCTGGACATCGCCGAAACCACGGTCAAGGCCCACGTCTCGGCGATCCTGCGCAAGCTCAATGTGCACAACCGGGTGCAGGCGATCCTCAGTGCCGGGGATATTGATTTCGGGGCTTATTTGCGGCGTTGACACACATCCCTGTGGCAAGGAGCTTGCTCCCGCTGGGCCTGTAGGAGCTGGCGAAGCCTGCGATCTTTTGATCTTTTGATCTTTTGATCTTTTGATCTTTTGATCTTTTGATCTTTCGCTTGAGATTCAAGTGTCTTTGGAAAGATCGCAGCCTCGTTGCACTCGACAGCTCCTACACAGCTCCTACACAGCTCCAATACAGTTCCTACGCAGCGCCTGCGCAGCGCCTACAGGAACGGCGGGAGCAAGCTCCTTGCCGCAACAGCGTTCGACTTAATGGCTCTGGGTCTGGCCCAACAGATGACTCATCGCAATCTTGAGCTTCATCGGCCGCACCGGTTTGTGCATCAGGGTGTGCCCCTGCTCGCGGATCTGCTGCTTGAGTTCGTTGCTGTAGTTGGCGGTGATCATCATGGCCGGGATCGGTGAGGCCCGGCGGGCGTTGATCCGGGCCACGGCATCGACGCCGTTCTGATCGTGGTCCAGGTGATAATCGGCGATCAGTAAATCGACCTCGGCGTGGTAGTTGTCCACCTGGCGGGCCAGGTCCTGTTCCGACAACGCGGTCACTACCTGGCAACCCCAACCCTCCAGCAAAGTCCGCATGCCGGCACAGATCGCCGCGTCGTTATCCAACACCCAGACCCGAGCCCCACGCAGGCGTTCGAGCATCGGCTCGCTCATGTCCAGGCACGGCAGCGGCTTGGGTGCGGTGGCACTCAGCGGCACGTCGATAGAGAACATCGAGCCCTTGCCCGGCCAGGAGCGCACCTGGATCCGGTGCCCGAGGATCCCTGCAATTTTCTCGACAATCGCCAGGCCCAGGCCCAAGCCTCGGTCCTGGTTCGGGCGCTGCACGTCGCCGCGCTTGAACTCCTGGAATATTTCCTCCAAGCGGTTATCGGCAATGCCGATGCCGCTGTCCCAGACCTGGATCGACACGCACTGACGGTGGCGCCGGCAACCCAGTACCACCCGACCGCTGGGGGTGTAGCGAATGGCGTTGCTCAGCAGATTGCGCAGGATCCGCGCCAGCAATTGCATGTCGCTGCGCACCAGCACCGAACAGCCGACAAAATGCAACTCCAGCCCTTCGCTGCGGGCGATCTGGGCGTATTCGGCAGCCAGGTTGTCGAGCAGCTCACTGAGGCCGAACGGCGCGACATCGGCCTTGATCACCCCGGCGTCCAGCTTGGAGATGTCCACCAGGGTGCCCAACAGGTTCTCGACGTCCTGCAACGAATTGCTGACGTTGCGCACCAGTTGCGCGTTGGCGACCGGCTCGCGGCGCTCAAGCAAGGCGCTGGTGAACAGCCGGGCGGCGTTGAGCGGTTGCAGCAGGTCATGGCTGACCGCCGCGAGAAACTTGGTCTTCGACAGGTTCGCCTGCTCGGCCTCGCGCTTGGCCTCCCGCAGGCGCAGTTCCACCCGGCTGCGCTCGTCGATTTCGCGCAGCAACTGGTCGTTGAGGGTGGTCAGTTCGGCCGTGCGTTCCTGGACCCGCTGTTCCAGGTTCTGGTAGGCCTGGTGCAGCGCTTCAGCGGTGCGCCGGCGTTCGGTGATGTCGCGGATCAGCACGAAAATCCCCACCACTTCGCCGTTGGCCAGGCGGTTGGGTACATAGGAGCGCAGCATGTAGCGCTCCTGGTTGTTGATGTTGGTCTCGGCGAACTCGAACGTCACGCTCTCACCCGCCAGCGCCCGCGCCACGTAGGCTTCCAGGCGCTGGTAATGCTGCTCGCTGTGGGCTTCGCGCAGGCTCTGGCCGAGCATCACGCCACGGGGCCAGCAATACCATTGCTCGTAGACCTTGTTGGTGAATTCGTAGACCAGGTCGGCGTTGAGGTAGGCGATCAGCGCTGGCACATGGTCGGTGATCAGGCGGATCCAACGCTCGCTTTCGCTCAGCGCCTCGGCGTGCTGGTAGCGTTCGGTGATGTCGGTGAAGGTGTTGACGTAGCCACCGGTGGGCAAGGGATGCGTGCGGATCTCCAGGACCCGGCCATCGGACAGGCGTTGCTCGGATTCGTGGATCAACCGACCGTTGCTGTCGCGACTGGCCGGGGTCAGCAGTTGCAACTCACTGTCGGCAATCACTTCGTTGAACGGCCGGTGGGCCGCTACCGGTGCCAGGCCGCTGAGTTCGAGGAAGCGCCGGTTCCACAGCTCCAGCACGCCCTGGGCGTTGACCATCGCCACGCCCTGGGACAGGTTGTCCACCGCCCGCTGCAACAGGTGGGATTTCTGCGCGATGGCTTGCTCGCGGCGCACGGTTTCGCTGAGCTTGACGTCGGTGATGTCGGTAAACAGGATGACCCGCCCGCCCTCCTGGGTCGGCCGCTCACTGACTTGCAGCCAACGCCCGTTCTGCAAGCGATACAGCACGTGCTCGTCGGCCTGGCCCCGGGGTTCTTCGCTGAACAGCCCGTTGGCGGTCATCAAGCGCTTGACCTCGGAAAGGCGCATGCCGGCGATGATGCGCACCCGGCTGTTGGCCCAGAATGCCTTGAAGCGGCTGTTGAACAGGACGATGCGTTGCTGCTCGTCGAACAGCACAAACGCATCGGAGATGCTTTCGATGGCATCGATCAGGTGCCGGTGGGCCGTTTCTGCCCGCAGCCGCGCCTCGCCCAGCAAGTGATTGCCGGCCTTGAGTTCAGCCATGGCCTGGTTCAGCGCATCGGTGCGCTCGCGAACCTGCTCGGCGAGCACCACCGAGTGCTGGAACGCCGCATACGGGTCATTGCCCCGGGTTACGCCGGACTCCACCCGTTCGATCAGCGCCTCGTTGATGCGCCGCAACTTGCGATTCTCATGCTGCAGGGCAGCGAGCTGGGCCTGCAGCTCAGCGATGGCCAGGGACGCGATGTCGGGCAATGGCAACTCCGGTGAACGTCTGGTTGATGTGCATGCCATTGAACTGTTCTCCATAGGTGTTGAACCCCATCACCCGTTGTTCGCGCAAGAACTGGCCGATCTGCTCCAGCCCGCCGCGGTCTTCCAGCTCCAGGCGCCGGAGGAAGCAATCGCAACCGATAGTCAGCAGCAAGTCGCCGAGGCGCGCCTGCAAACCGTCGAACAGCGTTTGCAGGTTCTGCAGCAAAGGACCGGGGGTCATCGCAGTGAGGACGATGCCGTTCTCCACCGCACAGTAGAAACTCAGGCTCAGGTCCGGGTGCACCTGCTGGATGGCTCGCACGTAGTACTGGTCATTGATGCGCACCGCCAAGGGATGGGCGGCGAAGACCCGGTAGTCGAGGGCGCTCACCGGCACGCCGATGTGCCGGGCGTATTCTTCGGCGGCCGGTTCGGCGTTGAGCTCGTAGACCCGTCGCGAGGCGCTGTCGGCGCCGGTCACCACCAGTTTTTCCTGTCGGGGCAGGATGTGATGGGTGGTGAAGACTTCGAATTCCAGCCAGGTATTGATCAGCACCACCACCGCCGCGCCACTGTGGAACTGGCCTTCGAAGTACACATGGGTGTGGGTCAGGTAGTTGTCATCGCCGGCCGAGCCGCCGAAATGCGGGATGTCCCCCAGCGCGGCGCTCAAGGCCGCCAGTACCATTTCCTCGCGACTGGACAGGCCATCGAGCAGGGTCAAGGCGAAACTGTGGCCCTTGATCGGTGCCAGGGCGTTGCTGCGACAGCCGCTGGCCAGGCGCTCGACCATTTGCTGGGCGTCGATCAGGCTGAAGTGCTCCATTTCACCGATCAGCTCGGCGGCAATGGAAAAATGCCGATGATCGAACCCCACCGCCGTCACGCAGTTGCGACCATAACCTTGGGTGGTGATTTCACCGGCGCTGGTACAGCCCACCAGGCGAATCCCGCCGAAACTCCGGGACAGCGCCTGGCCCAGGGCCGGCAAATCATATTCGGCGGAACAGAAAAACAGCACGAAGCCCAGGTGCGGGTGCAGCAACTGCCGCGCCAACGCCTGGGCCACCTGCTGGACGTCCGTCGCCTGGGACATGGCGCTCACCACACCTTCGCTCTGGGCCTGCTGCATCTTCGCCTCCGACGGGTGCGTGATAGGAGCCCTGAGTGTACGAAGCCGCGTCGAGTCGACGAATGCTACTTGGGTAGCGGGTGGACGCTTCCATGGGATGAGATTGATGCACAACGCAGCGAGGGAACTTGTTCCCGCCGGAGTCTGTAGGAGCTGGCGAAGCCTGCGATCTTTTGATCTTTCGCTTGAGACTCAAGTGGCTGGGGAAAGATCGCAGCCTCGTTGCACTCGACAGCTCACAGCTCCTACAGACCTCAGCAGGAGCAAGTTCTTTCGCCACAAAGAGCGGTTCAGTGCCCAGGCTATATCAGTGACTCATCGACGACATGGCGCTCGCCTGCCCCAGCTGTTTCTGGTCGATGTCATCCAGACGCAGCACCCGGCCGCCGGTATCGCTGGCGAGTTTTTGTGCCGCCTGGGGATCGGAGAACGAGGCCAGTACCACGCCCATGGCGCCTTTGAGCCCGCTGCCGATAACGAAGTAGGCAGTGCGGGCGTCGATCAGGTGGGCGTCATCCGGCGTGTCCCAATGGCTGCGGCCCATGTCGTGGACATACAGCTTGACGTCGGCCCGATGGTTTTCCGGCTGCAACCACCAGCCCAGCATCTCCGCCGGCGAGCAGAATTTCTTCACGCCCCCTGCCCCGACCGCCGCGCCCTTGGGCCCGGGGAAGTCAGTGATGACCATGCCGCACACATGGCACTCGTCACTGGGATGAAACGCCAGCGCCGCCTCGCTGGCCGCAGGTGGCTCGGCCTTGCCGCAGGCCGTCAGCGCCAGGCACATCAACACCCCGGCCAGGAGGCGGCCTCCCTTGAGGTACACCTTGTTCATCGTTGCATGCTCCCTTATCAAGATTGAAATTCACGGGCATCGGCGATTGAACAACCGATAGGCCAGCCATAACGGCACCGCCATCCACAGGCCCAGGCACAGCCAGAGCAACGGCGCCGACACCGGCAGGTCGCTGCCCAAGGTCAGCACCGCGGCGCCGCTGGACGCCGCATCGAACCCGGACAGGTTGATCAGCCGATACACGTCCGTAGGGTTGAACAGCAACAGCCATGGCAACAGTTCAGGGCTGAAGCGCCCTTCGCTCAGCACCAGCAAGGCCAGCAACGCCAGGTCGAACACCAGCACGAAGAAAAACCACACCCCCAGCGCCAATCCGGCGGCGGTGGATTTCTCTGCCGACAGGCTGCTCAGCACATACGCCAACCCGAGGAACACCCAGCCCAGCAGCGTGCTGGACACCATGAAGCGACCGAAGGCCCAGAGCAGCAGGCTCAACTGGACATCGTCCACCCACAGGGCGATAGCCAGCATCGCGCAGCCAAAACCGATGAAGGTGGCCAGGGCCAGGATCAGGCCATGCCCCACAAACTTGCCCAGCAGCAATTGGCCGCGGCCCAACGGGTAGGTCAGCAACAGCAGCAAGGTGCCGCTCTCGTCCTCGCCGACAATCGCGTCATAGGCCAGCAGCAAGGCAATCAGCGGCATCAGGAAGGTCGCCAGGCTGGACAGGCTCGCCACCGTGGCCGGCACCGAGGTGAACCCCAGTTGACCGGATGCCGCCGCGCCGAGCCAGGCGATGCCGATCGCCAGCACCGCGAACAACAGGCTGATCGCCAATAACCAGCGATTGCGCAGGCCATCGCTGAATTCCTTGCGGGCCATGTTCCAGACCGGATTCATAGGCGGGTCTCCTCGGCCGCGGCACGGACCATGTAATGACGGTACAAATCTTCCAGTGACGGCGGCTTGATCTCGACATCCGACGGGTCATCCTGGGCCAGTAACTGGCGCAGCAACCTAAGCTTGCTGCCATCCGGCGCGGACACCTGCACCCCTTCGGCGCCCCAGCCTTGGGTGACGTGTCCTTCACTGTGCCAATGCTGGCGAAGCCAGTCGGCCCGCGACAGGCCCGAGGCGCGGATCAACGTCGGCAACCCCGCGTCCTCCCGCAGCCGGGCCAGGCTGCCCAGGGCCAACAGGCGCCCTCGGGTGAGAATCGCGGCGCGGTTGATGTGAGCTTCCACGCCAGGCAAGACGTGGGAACAGAGAATGATGCTGGTGCCCTGCCAACGCAGGCGGTCGAGCAACTGATAGAGGTCCTGGGTGGCGATGGGGTCCAGGCCCACGGTCGGTTCATCCAGCAATAACAGACGCGGTTGGCCGAGCAGCGCCTGGGCCAGGCCGAGGCGCTGGCGCATGCCCTTGGAATACGTCTTCACGCGCCGTGTCGCGGCCCCCGCCAGCCCGACCTCATCCAGCAAACGCTGCACCTGCTGCGGTGCCGCACCTTTGAGCCGGGCAAAATGGCGCAAGGTTTCCAGCCCGCTCAACTGCGGATAGAACATCACGTTCTCGGGCAGATAACCGAGCATCTGCCGCACGCTCGGGTCGCTGGGCGCGCGGCCGAAAACACGTACCTGGCCCTCGCTGGCCCGCAGCAAACCGAGGATCAGCTTCATGGTGGTGGTCTTGCCCGCACCGTTATGCCCGAACAGGCCGAGCACTTCGCCCTGGGCCAGGTTCAAGTCCAGCCCGCGCAGCACGGCGACATCACCATAGTACTGACTGACCCCTTCGATCTCGACGACGTTCAAGACGCATCCTCCTGGGCACTGTTGCGTGGCGGGGGTTGGACAGGCGTTTGCATCAGCGGATGACTGTCCATCACCCCGGGGGATTTCATCACCGGGAAGGCTCGCTGCACCCAACGCAGCAGTTCGATCCCCGGGCTGTTCATCAACAACCGCACCTGGGGATACAGCCACAGCAGGCGATCGACGTTGTCGTTGGGTTCATAGGCCACATCGCCCAGGCCGTCGCCGTTGCGATCCCAGCCCAGGTAGTCGCTCCAGTAATTGCCGCGGCCATCCGCCGACCATTCCTGCAGCCGCGTGGCAACGTATTTGACCTGACGCTGGTTGTGGACGAAGGCATTGCCGGCGATGCGGTTATCCTCCGAGCCGGCGGTCAGGTGGATACCCACGGCGCTGCGCTCGAAATGATTGCCTTCGATGCGGTTGAACAACGAGTTGTAAATGAACAGGGCCTTGCCCTCGGCGCCGGTGATCATGGTGTCGCCGGTGGACCCGTCGCGCACATCGGTGACGAAGTTGTCGCGCAGTGTGGAATAGGTGATGTAGTTCATCAGGATCCCGTAGTTCTGATCCTGTTCGGAGCGATTGCCGACGACCGTCAGCTGGCGGCTTTGCATCAAGGCGTAGCCGGTGCGGGTACGCCGGGTGACGTTGTCCAGCAGGCGGTTATCGTTGGCGAACATGTAGTGCACGCCGTAGCGCAGGTCCTCCAGGACATTGCCCTGGAGCAGATTGCCATTGGAAGTGTCGATGTAGATGCCATCGCGGGTTTCGCGCACCTGGTTACCGATGACCCGGGCGCCGTGTACGGCATACAAATGGATGCCATTGCCACGGTCTTGGGAGCGCAGGCTGGGGTCGCCCTGGATGCGGTTGTCGATCAGGCTGACGTCCCGCGTGCCATCGACCCAGATACCGAAGCCCTGGCCCTGCATCCGGTTGTCACGAATCACGGCCCCTTGGGCGAGCGGTTGGATGAACACGGCCGCGTTCATGGCCGTCAGGTCGTGGCCCCAGTCCAGGAACGTACACCCCTGGATCCGTACGTTCGGGGCGCGAATGATCACGCCATTGCCCTCGCCCTGGCCCTGGAATATCGCCTGCGGCGCACAGGTGAGGGTCATGGGCTGGTCGATGCTGAACGAGCCCCGGTACTGGCCCGCAGGCAGGCGCCATTGCTGGTCGCCCTCAGCCTGCAAAGGCAAATCGGTGATCGGCTGCGGCGCGCCGAACGCGCCTCCCGATAACAGGCAAAGCACCAGCGCAATGACCGGTTGGCGAGCATGGCCCGCAGGTTGCGGCGTTTTCCCGGTCATTGCACCTGTCTCCTTGACGAGCCGTTTCAGGCTTTTTCAACCAGCATGCGCCCGACCATTTCCATGTGCAGGGCGTGACAGAACCAGCTGCAGTAGTACCAGTGCAAGCCAGCCTTGTCGGCGGTGAACGTGATGGATGAGGTCTGTTGCGGGCTGATCTCCATGCTGGCGCCGTGGTTGGTCATGACAAAGCCGTGGGACACGTCTTCGATCTGGTCGATGTTGGTGATGGTCACCGTCACCTCGTTGCCTTGCTTGACGGTGAACTCCGTCAGGCCATAGGCAGGCGCCATCGAGGTCATGTACACCCGCACCTTGTTGCCGTCGCGAATGACCTTGTTGTCGGTTTCCAGGTTGATGCCGTCCTTCTTTGCCAGTTCCACGGTGCCGGCGAAGAATGGATCGTTACGGTTCCAGATTTTCTGGGTCTTGATCTGGTCGCGCCGCGCGAGAATGCAGTCATGGGGCTCGGCGAAGGCCGGGCCGTCGTGCACCAGTTTCATTTCTTCACCGGAAATGTCGATCAGTTGATCGTTCTCCGGGTGCAATGGGCCAGTGGGCAGGAAGCGGTCCTTGGAGAATTTGCACAACACCACCAGCCATTTGCCGTCCGCCTCGCTGGTTTCGGTGAGGGACGCATGGTTGTGGCCGGGCTGATACTGGACGTCGAGCTTCTGCTTGATGTAATTGACCTTCTCGCCCTTGTAGGCGCGGATGGCATCTTCCATGTTCCACTTCACCACCTGGCTGTCGATGAACAGGGTCGTGTAGGCATTGCCGCGTCCGTCGAACGTGGTGTGCAGTGGCCCGAGCCCCAGTTCCGGCTCAGCGACGATCACTTCGCGTGGATCCTTGTAACGGTCGTTGAACAAGTCATCCAGACGGTCGATGGCGATCATCGAGACCGTGGGCGACAGCTTGCCGTTGGCGATGAAATATTTGCCGTCCGGCGAGGTATTGAGCCCGTGGGGGTTCTTGGGCACGGGAATGTAGCGGGTGAATTCGGAGTCCTTGCCATCGGTCTTGCGGCCATCGACCACCGGCACCTTGGAGCCGTCCAGGTGGATGAACTTGCCGGCCTTGATCGCCGCCTCGATACGCGGGATGTTGAACACCACCACCCAGTCGCGCTCGTTGCGCATCATGCCGCCCAGGTCGTAGGCCTTCTCGGAGTTGTAGCAGGTGCTGGCGGCGTATTTGCCGGTGTAGTCAGCGTCGGAGTTGTCCAGGTTGCCGTCGACGATCACCTGGAACGCCATTTCCATTTTCTCGGCGTCGATGGCGTTGAACATCGTGAAGCTGTTTTTGTCCTGCAGGTCGAAGGTATGGCCGTCGTTGGGGTGCGGGATCACGAACTCAGCGTTGGCGAACACGTACTTGGTGTATGGCACCTTTTGCAGGCGCAGGCCGTGGATGGCTTGCACGTTGGGCACGGTGAGGATCTTGTCGCACTTCATGATGTCCAGGCGAATGCGCGCGACCCGGGAGTTGGCCTTGTCGTTGATGAACAGGTATTTGCCGTCGTACTTGCCGTCGGTCATGGAGATGTGCGGGTGGTGGCAATCGCCGTTCTGGTACTTGGCGCTGTCGCCCAGGACGCGCTTGCTTTCGTTGGTCAGGCCCCAACCGGTGGCCGAGTCGACGTTGAACACCGGGATGCGCATCAGCTCACGCATCGATGGCACGCCCAGCACCCGCACCTCGCCCTGGTGGCCGCCGCTCCAGAAACCGTAATATTCATCCAGCTCCCCGGGCCCGACGTGGATCTTGGACTTGGCCTCCTTGGTCGCCGCAGCCCAGGACTCACGGGTGAACGTCCCGGCCCCCAGCGCCGTCGCGCCGGCCAGTACGGCCCCCGTCACCGCGCCGGTGCCGAGAAAGCTGCGCCGGCTGACCCCCCTGGGTTCTTCCACCGCGCCTGGGGTCTGGTTTTTTTTATCGCTCATGCTGTGTGCTCCATGAAGAATGAAACGGTCAAGGGACAGGCCATTGGGGTGCCTCAAGGCGCCGGGTTCACCTGCACCACGGGAATCAGTTGCGCATCGGTCACGGTCGCCTTGCCGCGTTTCTTGCGCTTGTTGATCAGCGGCGGGCATTTGTTTTCGTTGTGCCAGGTCATCTGGCAGTCGAGGCAGTAATGGCATTCGTTGGCATTGATCCGGCCATCGGGATGAATCGCCTGGATCTCGCATTCCTTGGCGCACAGTTGGCAGGGGTTGCCACATTCCTTGCGGCGCTTGAGCCAGTCGAACAGCCGCAGCCGGGTCGGCATCGCCAGGGCCGCGCCCAGCGGGCAGACGTAGCGGCAATAGACCTTGCGGGTAAACAGGTTGATCACCAGCAGGCCCACTGCGTAGGCCACGAACCACCACTGGCGGTCGAACCTGAGGGTGATGGCGGTCTTGAAGGGTTCCACTTCAGCCAGCCGCTCGGCGGTGGCCATCGACTCCAGCGAAACGCCGAACAGCACCAGCAAAATGATGTACTTGATCGCCCAGAGCCGCTCATGGACGGCGAACGGCAGCTCGTATTGGGGCACCTTGAGCTTGCGCGCCAGTTCGTTGATCAACTCCTGCAACGCGCCAAACGGACACAGCCAGCCGCAGAACACCCCACGCCCCCACAGCAGAATGCTGCCGGCGGTGAACACCCAGAGGATGAAGATCAGTGGATCGGTGAGGAACAGCTCCCAGCGAAAGCCTTCGAACAAGGCATGGACGAAGGTCAGCACGTTGACCACCGATAACTGGGCCAAGGCATAGCCGCCCAGAAACACGACGGTGAACACCAGGTAGCCGCGGCGTAGCCAATGCAACAGCGTCGGCCGCCGGGCCAGTGAATCCTGAAAAAACAGGATCGCCGTCAGCACCAGCAGGGCTACGCCAAGCACGCTGATTTCGACACTTTTCTGGTACCAGAGCGTCAGCCACATCGGCCGGCTGGCTTCTTCGGCCGCCGCCAGTTGTTCGGCGGTCGGCAATGGCCGCTCCAGGTAGGGCTCCGGCAACTGATAGGCCAGCTCGAAGCTGCTGAAAATACCGCTGACCGGCCCGGTCTGACGGCGTATCAGCAGTTCCAGGCTCCAGGGCGAACCAGGGTCGAAACGGTGGGAGGCGCGGACGATGAACACCGCCATTTCGTCGAACTCAGGCATGTCCTCGGCGGCCACGTCATCCAGGCGCTGGAAGTCCATGTCACGGAAGCTGATGACGTCGCCGAACTGGCGCACCAGCACCCGATCGAAAATGCCGCCACGCACATAACCCGAGCCCTTGAAGGAGTAGCGCCCACTGCCCATCACGGCAATGGCTTGCTCACCGGGCTTGAGTTCGCTCATCAGCCTGCGGTACTGCGCATCGCCCAGCAGGTTACGACCGATGGTGGGCGGGTTGAGGTGGGTGACGTACAGGTCGATGAACGTGTCGTCGGCCTGCTCGGCGTTGGCGACTTCGACCTGTTCGGCGTCGGTGCCTTTGAAGGTGGCGTCTACTTGACCGCGAGTCAGGTGCAGGCGGCGTACTGCGCCGTTGCCGGTCAAGGTCTTCCAGTCGGCCGGCTCGTAGATGTCCTCACGCACACGTGCTGGCGCCACCGCCAACCCCGCATTGCCCTTGACCAGGCCCAGGGACACCGCGACATCGTGGGCGGCACGCATGATGACCTCGTTGACCACCATCGCCGTCACAGTGGCCCCGGCGATGGCATCCACGGTCACGGCATTCGGGTCGCTGGAATGCCCCACCACCACCCGCTGGTTGACCTTGATGCCGCTGTAGCGTGCGCTGAACGCGTGGAGTTTTTCTTCGGCGATGCCGATCAGCAGAATCGGCTCATGGTGTTCGAGCACATAGGCATCGAGAATCACACCGGCCGGATCGAGGATTACCTGAACATTGATCGGTTTGCCGGAATAGGCGGGAATGTCCACCACGTCCAGGCTTTGGAACACATAGCCCAGGACCTTGCCGGCAGCGGACAGCGTGCGCACCTTGAACCGCCCTTCGGGCTCGGAGATCGAGTCGGTCTGGTTCAGGACATGGTGGATGCGCTGTTGCGGGGTGTCACCGTAATCCTTGGCCTGGGCCAGGCCCATGAATAACAGCAGGAAAACGAACAGCCCACGGAGCCAGAAGCGGGATAGGTGCAACATCACAAAGGGAGGGGTCATGGACGCCAGGGCTTAAAGACAGGATCTTGGCGATCATGGTAGGGGCCGGCCCCTTCTTCGGCCCTTGATTGAAATCAACTTGGGAAAAACTTAAACCCGAATCCATGTACAGACGCGAGCCTTTTTTGCGGCGAGCGCACTCCCGCTGGAGCAGTAGGAACTGCGTAGGTGCTGCGTAGGAGCTGCATAGGAGCTGTGTAGGAGCTGTGTAGGAGCTGTGTAGGAGCTGTCGAGTGCAACGAGGCTGCGATCTCTCCCCAGACACTTGAATCTCAAGCGAAAGATCAAGATCAAGATCAAGATCAAAAGATCGCAGGCTTCGCCAGCTCCTACAGAGCCCAGCGCGAGCAAGCGCCCTCGTCAGTTATCGGGGGGCCGTATCCATGGGAAAATCTGCAGATGCGTTTCTCATCTCATGCGCCCAGAGTAAATTTTTATCGCACGCGAACGGTTGAACCCGGTCGCATAATTGTCAGCGCTGTGATCCAGTCCACTCTGCCATCGCCATAATGCAACGCCATAACGCCATGAAGCGTTGCCCCGACGTCACAAGGAATGCCCGATGCCCCCACGCTCCGCCCCTGCTTCAACCGCTGACTTGCCGCAAGGCACCGGTTTCGTCCGGGTGCGTGGCGCTCGCGAACACAACCTCAAGAACGTCGATGTGGACATCCCCCGCGATGCCCTGGTGGTGTTTACCGGGGTCTCGGGGTCCGGCAAGTCGTCGCTGGCCTTCTCCACGCTCTATGCCGAAGCCCAGCGACGTTATTTCGAGTCCGTCGCGCCTTATGCGCGGCGGCTGATCGACCAAGTGGGCGTGCCGGACGTCGACAGCATCGAGGGCCTGCCGCCGGCAGTCGCCTTGCAGCAACAGCGCGGCACCCCCAGTGCACGTTCGTCGGTGGGCAGCGTCACCACCCTGTCGAGCTTGATTCGCATGCTCTACTCCCGTGCTGGCAGCTACCCGGCCGACCAACCGATGCTCTACGCCGAAGACTTCTCGCCCAACACGCCACAGGGGGCCTGCCAGCAATGCCATGGCCTGGGCCGCGTCTATGAAGTGACCGAAGCGTCCATGGTGCCAGACCCGTCGCTGACCATCCGCGAGCGCGCCGTGGCTGCATGGCCCATGGCCTGGCAGGGCCAGAACCTGCGAGACATCCTGGTGACCCTGGGCTATGACGTCGACATCCCCTGGCGCGACCTGCCAAAAAAGCAAAGAGACTGGATTCTCTTTACCGAAGAAACCCCCACCGTTCCCGTATACGCCGGGCTCACCCCAGCCCAGACCCGCGCCGCCCTCAAACGCAAGCTCGAACCGAGTTACCAAGGCACGTTCAGCGGCGCCCGGCGCTACCTGCTGCATACCTTCATGCATTCGCAAAGCGCACAGATGCGCAAACGCGTGGCGCAATACATGCGCGCCAGCCCCTGCCCGGTGTGCGAGGGCAAGCGCCTCAAACGCCAGGCGTTGACCGTGACCTTTGCCGGCCTGGACATTGCCGAGCTGTCGCACCTGCCGTTGCTTGAGCTGGCCGAAGTGCTCAAGCGCGTCCTGGCGCCCGACTATCTTGAACACGCCGAAGAAACGGGGGACGTCCTCAGCCACCAGCAAACCCGAGAGGCCCGCGAGCAACGCGCCGCCAGGGGCGACAACCCGCACGCGGGTGGGCCCGACGCGCGCCACACCCCCAACCTCTCCCTGGAAAAACGCCTGGCCGCCCAACGCATCGCCGCCGAGCTGCTGGAGCGGATCGTCACCCTGATCGACCTCGGCCTGGGTTACCTTGCCCTGGAGCGCAGCACGCCAACACTTTCGTCCGGCGAACTGCAACGCCTGCGCCTGGCAACCCAACTCAACTCGCAGCTGTTCGGGGTGATCTACGTGCTGGACGAACCCTCCGCCGGCCTGCACCCGGCCGACAGCGAAGCGCTGTTTGGCGCCCTGCAACGCCTCAAGGCAGCGGGCAACTCGGTGTTTGTGGTCGAACATGACCTCGATACCATGCGCCGCGCCGACTGGCTCATCGACGTCGGCCCGGACGCCGGCGAACAAGGCGGAAAAGTCCTCTACAGCGGTCCGCCGGCAGGCCTTGGACAAGTGCCTGAATCACGTACCCGCGCCTATCTTTTTGGTGCAGAACACGCCGCGACACGCACCCCAAGAACACCCAAGGATTGGCTGCGCCTGGAAGGCATCACCCGCAACAACCTCGACAACCTGAGCGCGGCCTTCCCCTTGGGTTGCTTCAGCGCCGTGACCGGCATCTCCGGCTCAGGCAAATCCAGCCTCGTCAGCCAGGCCTTGCTGGATCTGGTCGGCGCGCACCTCGGCCAGGCCAGCCCCAACGCCGAACCCGATGAGCAAAGCCTGGAAGACGAACCCGTGCAAACCAGCGGCGGGCGCGTTACCGCCGGGCTCGACGCGGTCAAGCGGCTGGTGCAGGTGGACCAGAAACCCATCGGCCGCACCCCGCGCTCCAACCTCGCCACCTACACCGGGCTATTCGATCACGTGCGCAAACTGTTCGCCGCAACGGCGCAGGCACAAGAATTGGGATTCGACGCCGGACGGTTTTCCTTCAACGTCGCCAAGGGCCGTTGCGAGACCTGCGAAGGTGAAGGCTTTGTCAGCGTGGAATTGTTGTTCATGCCCAGCGTGTACGCCCCCTGCCCCACCTGCCATGGCGCACGCTACAACCCGCAGACGCTGGAGGTTCGCTGGCAAGGCCTGGACATTTCCCAGGTGCTGCAACTGACCGTGAACCAGGCGCTTGAGGTGTTTGCCGAGCAAGCGGCAGCCAGGCGCTCATTACAGGTGCTGCAGGATATCGGGTTGGGCTACCTGCGCCTGGGCCAACCAGCCACGGAACTGTCCGGCGGCGAAGCCCAGCGGATCAAGCTGGCGACGGAACTGCAGCGCAAGGCCCGGGGCGCAACGTTATATGTGTTGGATGAGCCAACCAATGGGTTGCATCCCCAGGACGTGGACCGTTTGCTGGTGCAGTTGAATCGACTGGTGGAAGAAGGTCATACGGTGGTTGTGGTGGAGCATGACATGCGTGTGGTGGCGCAGAGTGACTGGGTCATCGATATCGGCCCGGGGGCTGGCACCCAAGGTGGAAAGGTGGTCGTGTGCGGGGATCCGCAGACCGTGACGAAATGCCGGGAGAGTCGAACGGCAGGGTTCCTGAAAAAAGCTATGCAGCAGGAGAATTAAAGGTTTTTTTTAATGTTTCTCGCTGTTGCTAAAAGCTGTCTATACTGCCCTCCAGTTAATCGTTTCAGTAGTCGTATAACTATAACCTCAGGAGCAAAGGGCTGAGGCTGCACAGGCAAGGACGCAAAATGACATCACCCCAGTTGAGAGAACAAGTATTACACGGCGGCATGAGGGGTCATTATCGCGCCCTGAAACGAACCCCTATGAACTGGAAAAACCCATTCGATACTCCAGCCTCCTTCGCAGCCCCGATGGCGCTCAAAAAACGGCGAACGGGTGTTGATGCTAACGCTATAAAACTGTCCTCCTCCGCTTGGCGAATATCAAGGTGAAACCTCTGCTAAATACAGGTATTCACACTAATATTTTGCGAGCGCGGCCACTATGCTCAAACCCATCTCAAGCCACCTGCTCAATTTAATTCAAGAGGTGGAGCATAACATTCCAGGAAAAAGCCACGACGAGTACACCGAGATACTAGGCTGGATGTTCTCGAAACTAGGGCTTGAAAGATTTGCTTATGTTCATCTGGAATCCACCCCCTTCGACAACTCAAAAGTCTCCATCCACAGCAATTATCCCGCCGAATGGGTGGACACCTACCGTAAGAACTCACTTCACAAATCAGACCCTGTCATGGCCAACACAGCCATTACCGCCACGCCCTTTTTCTGGGATGAAATCCCACAAGAGATAGGCAACAATCCGGAGATATTTGATCAGTCCGCATCCTATGGCATCCAGCAAGGGTTCACCATTCCGATTCATGAGCCGGGCAGATCATTCGGCTCCATTCATTTATCCTCAGAAGAAAATGACCCCGACTTCCCTACCATTGTCCGGGAGAACATGGTCATCATCCAAACACTCAGCGTTATCGCCAACCAACACCGTCCGGTTGAAATCAGTGCAGAGAGCACGCTCAAGCTATCGCCCAGGGAAGTTCAATTCTTGCGTTGGCTTGCGCTTGGGAAAAACTATAAAGAAATCGGTTTGATCATGAATATCACTGAACGAACAGTGAAGTTTCATGCCAAGAAAATGACTGAAAAGATGGAGTGCACCAATGTCAAGCAAGCCATGTTCAAAGCTGCGCAGTTGAACTTCATCTAAATAATGCCTAGTGTCAAAATTTGCTTACCCAGGCAACCAAGATCCCGCCCCCTCTTTCGAGCTCGACGCCACCCAAGTTCAATATCAGAACACACTCAGGTGAAACTCACTTGGGATGCGATATTGAAAAGCATGCCGCAAGCAAACAACCCAATCACCAGAGAGATGGCTCGATTTAGAAATCGCCCGGATACAATCGCGTGAAATTTTCGACCACAAAAAGCGCCGCCCGCGATCCACACTAGCCCCACCGGAAAAATTATGACTGAAAAGAGCAGCATGAATGACAGCCAATTATCCAGCGATAGGAATGTTCCCGCCGGCGCAACGAAGGAAACAAAAAACAACCCTTTGGGGTTTGTCAGTGTTGCCACAAACAAATCCGGCACAGTAATACCCTTCATGGCGCCAGGCGCGTGATCCTTTACCGAAAACCAAAGTTTCAAGGAAATATAAAAAAGAAAACACACGGCAAAAATCTTGGTAGCGATCACCACCCACGAGTGATCAGCCATCAGCAAGTCAATGAATACCCCCCACATCGTCATCTGAACAACGTATGCCAGCCATTCGGCGACGATGAAGCGCATCGAATGCGAACTGAGTCCTCTACTTACACCCGTTTGCAATAATAATGAATTCGTCGGCCCCGGAACCAACAACACGGTCAACAACGAAAGCGCAATATAATTCATAACATCCATCCATATCAGCAGCCTGTACGGCTAATTTTCAGGGCCAGATCAATCCATCATCTTTCCACATGACTTCAAGCCGAGTCGCATCAAGTCAGCCACTGCAGTCATACGAGGTCGGACAACCGCCTTAAATAGAGCAATCACACTAGACCACCATCAATGTGCCACCTGCCTAAATCCGTTCGCCAAGCGATATCCTTCCAACTCACTGCCCGTAAGTCTGCCTACGAAAGAAGTCAGCGTGCCCACAACTAGATGACCCTTTGTTTACAGGTACTGGCGCCATTTCTCAGGGTGTCAATTTCTTGAACAAAACAAGATCAGTTGCTTACAAGAGTTTTTTTAGGATCGTCAAAAAAACAATAGATCACTCCTACATCAACTCACCTCAATCCCTTCGATCAGCACCAGTTTGCCACCATGCCCAACCTATACTTTTTTGGATTCCCAGCGATACCATTCCAGAACTAACGAGCTCCCCAGTAGTTATAATTCAACCCCAAATCCCGCGCCCACTAATTAGGCTGCACACTCTACAAATCAAAGACTGTACTTTAGGACAGTTGAAATACATTAGTGCAAAGTCAACAGTAGCTTCACCTGTAGCCAAGAAGTCGCATCCATGAACTACTCCCCATGCACCTATGGATTTTCCGGCGTATCCACCCGCATCGTAAGCTACTCCAAAATCCCCCTCAGAACCCTCGAGCAAATATTGTCCATTCGCAAACTCGCCTTCATCGATCGAAAGAAGTGGGACATTGAAAGTTATCAAGGTAGCGATTATGAGTGGGATGAATACGACGACCCCGACGCGATGTATATCTACGCCCATGAAAACGATCGCGTTACCGGCTGTGTTCGACTACGCCCCTCCAGCAAACCCACACTGATGAGTGGCGCCCTGAGTTTTATCCTTCCAACCGAAAAAAACAGACCGAACTTGGATCACTGTTGGGAAGCCACAAGGTTTGCACTTTCGACTGATAGTTCTTCCACGGGAAAACTCACCCGAGCCAATGTAGACATTCGCACGGCGGCACTTTTCCTGTCAATGATTAAGTTCGCCCAACAACAAAAGATTCACACCTATGAAATCGTCATTGACACCCTGATGGAAAAAATCCTGAAACGTTCTGGATGGGCGATTGAAAGACTCAATACAGCATCAGGCTCGAAGGGAGAACATGTAATTTACGGCACATTGCCATGCACTTTGAAAACTTATGAGGAGGTCCTCAGCAAAAACGCCATCGACCGAGCAACCATACTTACCCCACCCCTAATGGCCGACCGCTCATCAGATACACTCCATAAATCCCTGGACACGACCAAGATACTCCCCGGCCGAAACATTCCCGCAAAGAGAGCCCTGCACACTGAACTGCAGCTTTAATCAAATAATTGGATTATTTTGGAGAAAGGATGAACCTACAACGATTATTCCCACACGTTGGCAAAGTCATTGCCAGTACAGGCAGCCGCCATTTCCCGCGCATGTTGCACGACCTGATACTTACGGAAATACCCGTAGACGCAACACATATTACCGAGCAACGGATCGGTGCAAGTAATATGTCGGAACCCAGCACCTCCAGCATAGGTTGCGTCGGCATGGACAACGCTTGCGTGGGTGCGCTCGTGGACACGCACACCGCCAAGCCCTTTTTCCTCGCCGACGACATTCTCTTTGAAGACGCGGCGCCACAGAAAATACCTAACTTTTCTCGGTGCCTGCTTAAATGCGAGCGTTCGGACAAAGTCCCCGGCTATAGCACGACGACGCAATTACACCTGACGACCCGTAAGAATGGTCATCGTTATGTGCTGTCCATCTACCGTTCGCCTCTTTCAAAGGGATTTACCGCACAAGAACATGCACTGTTAAAAGATTTTTCCTGTCTCTTATTGCCCATGGTCGAGGAGCACGTGGCGGCCCTTGTTCCGCCGGAGTCGACACGACAGGCCCCTTTCCTGTCATTGGACGCATCGGAAAATGACGGCATGGAAGCGCTGCGCCAAAGGTTCGCTGATCGACTGCTACTGTCGGGATTGAGTCTGTCCTCTCGCGAAACGGAAGTGTGCGTAGGTCTGCTGGCCGGGCGCACCGCCCCCGAACTTGCCGAGCAACTGAACCTGAAGGTCAATACAGTCGAAAGTTATCTCAAGCGCGCCGCCATAAAAATGGGGATTGGCGGGCGTCGTTCGCTGATCCGCTGGATGCACTCAATGGATGCCGCACCGGCTCACATGGAATGGAATGGCAGTAACCCGATTCAACAAGCCGTATAACCTACCCCCAACGATTGCTCGCTCACTGACCGGGTCGAGTACTTGTTGGGGGAATATTGCTTCCCCCCTCAGGTCTCCTCCACCGTACCTTCCTCCATGGGCGATCGGGTGCGACGTTTCAGCCATTGCAACGCATCGTCGACGTAAGTGAAAATCACCGGCACCACCAGCAGGCTCAACAGCGTCGATGTCAGCAAACCACCCATGACCACCACCGCCATCGGTTGCCTGAAACTCGGGTCCTCACCCATTCCCATCGCCGTCGGCAACATCCCGGCCCCCATCGCAATGGTGGTCATCAGGATTGGGCGGGCACGTTTGTGGCAGGCATCCACCAGCGCATCATATCGACCCAGGCCATAATCGCGGCGAGCCATGATGGCGTACTCCACCAAGAGAATGGAGTTCTTGGTCACGATGCCCATCAGCATCAACAAGCCAATGACCGATGGCAGGGAAAAACTGAAGTTGCACACCAACAAAGCCAACAACGCGCCACCCAGCGAGAGCGGCAGTGCCGACAGAATCGTGGCCGGCTGCAAGAAGTCGTGAAACAACAACACCAGGACTGAATAAATACAAAACACACCGATGGCCATGGCTAGGCCGAAGCTGGCGAACAACTCCGTCATCAATTGCAGTTCGCCCTGCTCCACCAGTTTGACTTCGGCTGGCAAGTTGCGCATCACCGGCAGTTGGCGGGCCTCGGCCATGACCTCACCCAGGTTACGACCGTTGAGTTCGATAGACAGGGTGACGTTGCGCAGGCGGTCCAGTCGGCTGATTTGCGCCGGCCCACTGCCCATGCTGAGTTCCCCCAACGAAGCCAGGGCGACCTGGCCGTCTCGCCCGGTTACCCGCAATTGGCTGATCGCCTGCAAATCGTCGCGCAACAGCGAATCCATGCGCACCCGCACGTCCACCTGCCGCTGGGACAAATTGATCTTACCCAGTTGCGAGGAATATTCGCCATAAGTCGCCATGCGCAAGGTATCGGCGATGTCCTGGCTGGTGATGCCCAATTCCGCTGCCCGGGCAACATCCGGCCGCATCTGGATTTCCGGTCGTTGCAAGGCGCTGCTGGACGAGACATTGCCGATCCCGCGCAGCTCACGTAGCTGGGGCTCAAGGGCGCTTGCCGTGCGCTCCAGCAGATCGCCGTCATCGCTGGCAAGCACGATATTGAGCTTCTCTCCGCTGCCATCGCCACCAACGTTGATGCGTACTCCCGGAAGGGTGCGCAATACCTGGCGCATCTGCGCTTCGACCTCCACCTGCTTGCGATCACGAGCATCCCGGGGCGCAAGCTCCACCGTCAGGACCGCATCGCCGGCGCCGGTGATATCGGCAGGCCCGGCGCCCGTACTGCTGGCGGTCCCCACCGAACTGAACACGTGCTTGACGTCCGGTAGCTCGCGCAACCGCTCACTGGCCTGCAAGGCCACCGCGGTGGTTTGCGCCAATGTCGTTCCCGGCGGCAGTTCCAAGGTCACTTTGCTGCGACCGGTGTCCTGCGCGGGGAGGAAACTGGTGGGCAGCAAAGGAACCAATCCCAGGGCGCCGACGAAGCACAGGCCGGCCAGGCCCATTGTCGTCTTGCGCCGAGTCAGGCTGGTGTCGATCCAGCCCAGGTAGCGGGTCATCAACGGCCCGTCATGGTCGGTTTCGTTCCTTGCCTTGAGCAAATAAGCCGCCATCATCGGCGTCAGCAGCCGCGCCACCAGCAGTGAAAACAACAGCGCCACCGAAGCCGTCACGCCGAACTGGCGAAACAGCTTCCCAGCGATGCCGCCCATGAACGCCGTGGGCAAGAACACCGCGACCAGGGTAACGGTCGTGGCAAGCACCGCCAGACCGATTTCATCGGCAGCCTCGGTGGCGGCCTGGAGCGGAGTCTTGCCCATGCGCAGGTGCCGCGCGATGTTCTCGATCTCGACGATGGCATCGTCCACCAGCACACCGATGACCAGCGCCAGGGCGAGCAGGGAAACGGAGTTAAGGGTAAAACCGGCCAGGTACATCACCCCAAAAGTGGGAATGATCGACAGCGGCAGCGCCGTGGCGACGATGAGCGTGGCGCGCCAGTCCCGCAGGAACCACCAGACCACCAGTACCGCCAACAGCATGCCTTCGTACAGCAAATTCATCGAGTCGTGATAATTGGCGAGCACGGCCTTGACCGTGTCGCTGGCTTCAACGATTTGCACGTTCGGATGTTGTTCGCCAAAGGTGGCCATGGCCTTGCGCACATCATTGGCGACGCCGACATCAGAGAACCCCAGGGAACGGGTGACCTGGAAGCCAATCACCTGCCTGCCATCGTGAAATGCCCGGGTGCTGCGCTCGGCGTGGGTGTCACGAATGTCGGCCAACTGCCCCAAGACAAGCAAGCGACCATCGCCGCTGGGAATGTCAATGGCACCGAGTTCCGCCGGATCGTCAATGGCGCCCAAGGTACGCATGGCTTGTTGGCCACTGCCCAGATTGCCCTGGCCACCGGAATTGTCCTTCTGCATGGCCCGCAACTGGTTGGCGACGTCCGTCACACGAATGCCCAGGCCCGCCATCAGCGCCGGGTCGAGATTGACCTGGACTTCCCGGTCCACGCCGCCCATGCGCGAGATCATTGCTACCCCGGGCACCGCCAGCAGTTGCTTGCTCAACTCATTGTCGACGAACCAGGACAAGCCCTCTTCGTCCAGGTTGTCGGAATCGATGACATAGGTGAGCAATGCCGAGGCACTGGTGGTCAGCCGCGAAACCGACGGTGTGTCCAGGCTCGCCGGCAGTTGCGCCATGGCACTGTCCACTGCGTTGCGCACTTCGTTGAGTGCCTCGTTGCCATCCTTGTCGATGTCAAAGCTGACGCTGATGTTGACGGCACCGTCGGTGATGCTTGTCGTCACGTGCTTGAGCAGGCGCAGCGACGTCAGCTTGTCCTCGATCTTGCGCGCCACTTCGGTTTCCAGTTGCTCCGGGGCCGCACCTTCCAGCGAGGCGCTGATCACCACCACTGGCAAATCCATGTCCGGAAAATCCTGGATCGCGAGCTTCTTAAAACCCAACAAGCCAAATAGCGTCAGCAGAATGAACAGCATGACGGCCGGGACCGGATGGCGGATCGACAAGGCCGAAATGTTCATGGCTGGGCGACCTGGGATTGAACGAGGGTCACACTCGCACCGTCATTGAGGAACGCACCGCCAGCCCGCACGATGCGGGCAGGCTCATCGAGACCGCTGAGGATTTCCACGGCCTGATGCAAGCGTCGGCCGACCACCACCGGTCGCTGGACAACGTGCATGTCATCATTGAGCGTGAACACATAGGAACGCCCATCCCGCAGGATGACGGCAGTGTCTGGCACCGTAACGGCCTCGCGCGGCGCCAACTCGATCTGGCCACTGGCATACATGCCGGCCTGGGCGGCGCTGTCGGGGGGCAGGGAGACATAGATCAATCCCCGGCTGGTCTTGGTATTCAACGTGGGCGATACCAGCCGCACGCGCCCTTCCAGGCTCTGGCCGCCGGGCAACGTCATGCGGGCGACCTGGCCCGGCTGCACCTGCGCCAGTTGGCGGGCATCCAGCTCGGCCTGCCATTCGATGCGACCATCGCGCACCATGCGAAACAATTCGTCGCCGGCGGAGAGCACCTTGCCGAGCAGTGCCGTGCGCGCCGAAATGATGCCGTCGTCCACGGCGACGATGCGTGTCTGGCCTAGCCTGATCCGAGTGCTCTGCAGTTCGGCACGGGCGCTGGCGAGGTCCGCCTCGGCGAGCGCGACCTTGATTCGGTAGTCTTCACGTTGTTGCTCCGACAGTGCCCCGCCCTGCCCGACGACCCGGGCCCGACGATCATTGGAGCGGGCCTGCTCCAGGTTGGCGTTGGCCTGGGCGACGAGCGCCTTCTGCTTGTTCTCTTCGGCAACCACCGTTTCGCTGGCCAGCGTGGCCAGTAATTGGCCCTTCTTGACACGGCTGCCCACATCGGCCTCGATGCTGGCGATGCGCAGGTTGCTGGTCTCGGCATTGATGACCGCTTCCTGCCAGGGGGCGAGCGCGCCATTGGCAAACAGCAACTGCGGCCAGACCTGGCGTTGCGCCTGGACGACTTCCACGCTCAAGCTGCTGACCTGGGGGGCGGCCTCGGCCGGTTCAGCGCCCCGGCGAAAGTAGATCAACGCCACCACGATCGCGCACACCCCGATTGCCAACGCGAACTTGCCCGGTCTCGACCTCACGCGCCGTCTCCGCCCAATGCTCGACTGCGTGCCAGGGGCTGATCGGCATGCCAGCCGCCCCCCAACGCCTTGTACAGGGCGATCCAGTAGCGCACTTGATTCTGCTGCAAGGTGATCAATTCAATCTCGGCTGTCAGCGCCTGGCGGCGTGCGGTTTCCCGGTCCAGCAGGCTGACGTTGCCGGCCTGCCAACTGCGGTCGATGGCCTCGAAAGACTCCCGGAAACCCGCGGTGGAGCGCTCCACATCCGACTCCCGGCGACGGGCCGCGTCGAGGCGCACCAGGGCCTGCTCCACTTCCATCACACCGGTGCGCAGCGTTTGGCGATAGACCGCCAGGGCTGCGTCATACGAGGCCTTGGCCCCCTCCGCCGCCGCACGACGCTGGCCACCGTCGAACAGCGGAATCGACAACACCGGACCCAGCGACCAGGAACGGTTGCGCTGGCCCACCATGGTGCCCACGGAAATCGTCCCGGACAGACTCAGGCTCGGCAAGCGATCGGCCTGGGCCACGCCGATCTCGGCATTCGCTGCTGACAACTCGCGTTCGCGGGAGGCGATATCCGGACGCTGGCGCAGCAAGTCGGCCGGAATCTGTTGCACGTTGAGTTCGGCCGGCTGCGGCAGTTGCGCCGGCGTGTGACCGAGCACATCCAGCAGACGCCCTTCATCACTGCCTGTCAGTGCCACCAGGCTCTTGAGCAACACTTGGCATTCACTCTGCTGCTGGACCAGGGCCGCGGCGCTGCTGGCGGCACTGGCATCGGCCAGCGCGGCGTCGGCGGAGGACGTGAAGCCCGCCCCGAACGACTGGCGCGTCATGCGCGCGGTGTCTTGTTGTGACTGAGCCTGGTCGCGGTAGGCCAGCACCAACTTCTGGCATCCCCGGTATTGCACGTAATAATCACCGACCTGGGCCGCCAGCGACACCCTCGCGTCATGCCAGTCATCGACCCTAGCTTCGACGCGAGAGCTGGCCGCTTCATTGTTGCGGCGCAACTTGCCAAACAGGTCGAGTTCCCAGGCGGCATCCATCGTTGCAGAGGAACCAGAGCCCCCCAGGCGCTCCGAACCGGTCTGCTGCCCACCTCGGCCGCCTGACAGCCTGCCGTCGAACTTGGGCAAGGCATCGGCGGCGTCACTGTCGGCAGTCGCACGGGCCAGCGAGATATTGGCCCAGGCCTGGTCCATGGACGGGCTGTCGGCTTCGGCCAGGCGCAACAGTTCGGCCAATGCAGGGTCATCGAATTGCCGCCACCAGTCGGCCAACGCAACCACGGACGCGCCATGGGGCACCGGTGCCTGCCACTTGGCGGCGATCGGGACGTCTGGCACCCGATAGTCAGGGCCCAACACGCAGCCGCTCAAGGCCATCGCACACAGTGTCACCAGCAATATGCTCTCTGGGGGCTTGAAGACATGCATAGCGTTCTCTAGAGGTGTCGAAGGTGAAGACAGCAAGGCACCCGGCACCGGCGCAACTCAGGGAGATGGCAGATTATTAACGATGGCTTGGTGAGGCTCGTGTGGCAGGTATTTAACCCCGAGCCCGTTCCGATGTCTGGCGTGGAAATTGGGGACAGCTGCCGGCTGGAAAACTCGCGATAACGACGGGGGCCTGTTGAAATGAGCTCGACCTGCCCAGTAACGGCTGCACTTGCTGTCGAGCATGAATGGCCCCGCTCGGTTCACGCTCCATCGCCAATGGATGATCGAATATGGAAGCACTCACTTACCTCGAAAACATCGAGTCGAACGCACGTACCTATGCGCAGACTTTCCAGCGACTGTTCGTCAGCGGCAAGGGCATGCGTATCAAGGATTCCAGCGGCCAGGAGTTCCTCGATTGCCTGTCGAACGCCGGAACACTGGCCCTGGGGCACAACCCACCCGAGGTCCGGGATGCGGTGATGCACTTTCTCCACAGCGATCACTTGCAGCAGGCATTGGACCTGGCGACGCCGGCCAAGCACGCATTCGTGCAGGAGCTGTTCTCGATGCTGCCGGCGAAAATGCGCGACACCAGCAAGATTCTCTTCTGCGGGCCCAGCGGTTCGGATGCCGTCGAGGCCGCGATCAAGTTGGCCCGCCACTACACCAAGCGCTCGCCATTGATGGCGTTTCACGGTGGCTACCACGGGATGACGGCTGGCGCCCTCTCGGCGATGGGCAAGCTGTCGCCCAAGACCGGCGATGGCCTGATCGCCCAAGGCACACACTTTCTGCCCTTCCCCTATCGGTTTCGATGCCCGTTCGGCACGAATGGCGAGCACACCGATCAGCTGTCCATCGACTACATCCGTACCGTCCTCTCGGATCCCGAAGGCGGCGTCGCCAAACCGGCGGCGGTCATCGTCGAGGTGGTGCAAGGCGAAGGCGGTTGCATCCCGGCCTCGACCAGCTGGCTACGGGCCCTGCGGGAAATCACCCTCGAGCAGGACATCTTGCTGATCGTCGACGAAGTCCAGACCGGCCTGGGTCGCACCGGCAGCACATTCGCCATCGAGCACGCCGGCATCGTTCCCGACATCCTGGTGCTGTCCAAAGCCATCGGCGGTGGCTACCCACTGGCGGTGATCGTGTATGCCGAGCATTTGGATACCTGGGGCCCTGGCATGCATGCGGGGACCTTCCGCGGCAATCAAGTGGCGATGGTCGCTGGCGCGGCCACAATGCAGCAAATCCGCAAAGACCATCTCGTCGCCCATGCCGCCCGGATGGGCGAACGATTGGAGAGCGGCCTGCAGGACATCGCACAGCGTTTTCCCTTCATCGGCGACATCCGCGGTCGCGGGTTGATGCTCGGCGTGGAAATCACCAAGCCGGCCGACAACCAGCGCGCCGGCCAGGCTGACGGCGCCCGGGCACACGCCATCAAGCTCAACTGTTTCGACAACGGCTTGATGATGGAAACCGGTGGGCGCCATGGCGCAGTGCTCAGGTTCCTGCCGCCCCTGACCATCACCGAGACCGAGGTCGGCATGGTGCTCGACCGCTTCGAGCAGGCGGTGAGAAAGGTCGGCGAGATGCGCCCGCAGGCGGCACGTGCAGCGGTATAAGGCGCCAGCCCCCCCCTGTGGCGAGGGGATTTATCCCCGCTGGGTCGCGAAGCGGCCCCAAAACCAGTCACCGCAAAGTATTAGGGTGATTGCACTCAGTTTTTCCGGGGCTGCTTCGCAGCCCAGCGGGGATAAATCCCCTCGCCACAGGGGGTTGTGTCTGGGTTCAAGTAATGGAGCCCGGCTCAGTCCCGCGCCAATGCATTGATCGGATCAAGCCGTGCGGCGTTGCGTGCGGGCACGAAGCCGAACACGATTCCGATGAGGGTCGAACAGACGACCGCGGTGACGATCGATCCCATCGAGAACACCATCTGCCATTCCTTGACGAAGATCGAAAAGACGTAGCCGATACCAAACGACAAAGCGATGCCGATCGTGCCACCCAGCAGGCAGACCATCACCGCCTCCACCAGGAACTGCTGGCGAATGTCGGACTGGCGTGCACCAACGGCCATGCGGATACCGATCTCGCGGGTACGCTCGGTCACCGAGACCAGCATGATGTTCATCACTCCGATGCCACCGACCACCAGTGAGATGATCGCAATCAACGAGAGCAGCAGCGCCAGGGACTGGCTGGTCTTCTGCACCGTCTGTAGCACGCTGTCGAGGTTGTAGGTGAAGAAGTCCTTGATGCCATGGCGTTGAGTCAGGAGCTTGACGACATTGTCTTCCACGACTTTGCTCGGTTGCCCGTCCTTGATCCGTACCGTGATGCTGTCCAGGAAGCGCTGGCCGAGCAACCGTCCCGCCGCCGTTTCATAGGGCATCCATACGTTCAGGTTCTTGTTGGTATTGAACACGCTTTTGCGCTCGTCGGTCACGCCAATGACCGTGCAAGGCAGGTTGTCGATGAGAATCACCTTGCCCAGTGGGTCGGTGTTCGGGCCGAACAATCGCTGACGGGTGTTATGGTCGATCACCACCACCTGTGACTGCCGCCGGGCGTCGTCCTTGCTGAACGCGACGCCGGAACCGATCTTGATCCCGCGGACCTGGAAATAGCTCTCACTGACGCCGTTGACGGTCGCATTGACGTCGATGTTTTCAAAACGCAATAACAGATTGCGCCCAACGTTGGGGGTCGCGCTGTCGATGTAGTACTGGTCGCTCAGGGCCGTCACATCGGATAACACCAGGGTTTCGATAGCGGTCGAGCGACTGTCCCCCCAATCGGCCCCGGGCATGATCTCGATCGTATTGCTGCCAATCGCCTGGATGTCCTTGAGGACATATTCCTTGACCCCTTCGCCGATGGCTACGATCGAGACTACCGAGGTGATGCCGATGATGATGCCCAACATGGTCAGCAGGGTCCGCATGCGATGGGAAACCAGCGCCACCCAGGCCATGTTGAACGCTTCGCTGAATAGCCCGAAGCTGGCGAGCAGGCCGTTCGCCGGCTTGGCCTTGGGCGGACGTGTGCCTTGCGGCGGCTGATCTTCCAGCGGTTGTTGAGGATTGGCCCGATCACTGACGATCTCGCCGTCGCGGATCTCGATGATGCGCTGGGCATGAGCGGCCACCTTTTCATCGTGGGTCACGATGATGACCGTGTGCCCCGCCCGGTTGAGTTCCAGCAGGATCTTCATCACTTCCTTGCCACTGGTGGTGTCCAACGCACCGGTGGGTTCGTCCGCGAGGATGATGTCACCGCCATTCATCAGGGCCCTGGCGATACTCACCCGTTGCTGCTGACCACCCGAGAGCTGGCTGGGCCGATTGCTCAAGTGCCCTACCAACCCCAGGCGTTTCAACAGTTCCCCGGCACGGCTGTGCCGTTGCGCTTCGCTCGCGCCGGCATAAATCGCCGGCATCTCGACGTTGTGCAAGGCACTCAGGTGCGGCAGCAAATGGTAGCGCTGGAAAATGAAACCGAAGTGATCCCGACGCAACACCGCCAGTTCCTGGTCGTTCATCGAACCGGTCTCGCGCCCGTCCACCTTGTAGCTTCCGGCGCTCGGATGGTCGAGGCAGCCAAGCACGTTCATCAAGGTCGACTTGCCGGAGCCGGACGCCCCGGTGATCGCAACCACCTCGCCGGCATTGATTGTCAGGTTGATGTCCTTCAGAGCGATAAAGGCCTTCTCGCCGGCGAGGAAGCTACGGGTGATGCCCTTGAGTTCCAGCAATGGTTGGGTCATGGTCAGGCTCCCGCCACGGCCGGGGTCGGCTCGCCGATAACGACCTTGTCACCCTCGGCCAAGCCATCCTTGATCTCGGCCCGAACGTTATTGTTGATGCCCATGCGCACGTTACGCGGCTGGGCCTTGCCTTCGGCATCCAGCACACGGACCACATAGCTGCCGTCCTGGTTTTTCGCACCCAGGGCAGCGACGGGAACCGTCAACACGTCATTGGCCTTGTCCAGGACGATACGGACCTGGGCCGTCATGGAAATGCGCAGGCGATGGTCAGGGTTCGGCACATCGAAGAGGCTGTTGTAGAACACCGCGGTATTTTGCTTCGACGCCCCGGCGTTCTGGGTCTCGAGGAAATTCTGCGGCGCAGGCTCAGTGCCGCGCAGCTTGGCGTAATAACGCTTTTCCGATTCCCCCAGGATGGTGAAATACACCTCTTGGCCAGGCACGATGTGGATCACGTCGGCTTCCGACACCTGCGCCTTGACCGTCATGGTGTCAAGGTCGGCGAGCTTGAGCAGGACCGGCGCCAATTGCTCGGCAATCACGGTCTGGCCTTCCTGCGTGACGATCCCCACCACATAACCATCGATCGGCGCGACGATGTGGGTATACGCCAGGTTGACCCGCGCCGTTTCCACTTGGATGCGGGCGTCCTTGATTTGCGCATTGAGGGAGAGCAGGTTCGCCTCTTCCACCCTGTAGTTGGACTCCGCGGTCTCGTACTCCTGCTTGGAAATCGCATCGTCCGGCTGCAGTTTCTTGTAACGATCATAGGTGGCCTTGGCGTCCTTGAGTTGCGCCGCCGTGGCCTGCCGCTTGGCCATCAGGTTCTCTTCGTTGACCAGGGCCTGGCGCAAGGAATTCTGCGCCAGCATCGGGTCGATTTCCGCCAGCCACTGGCCCTTCTTGACCTTGTCGCCCAGTTTGACCTTGAGCGATTTCAATTGGCCCGACACCTGGGCACCGACGTCGACCTGCTTGACGCCCTGGAGCGTGCCGGACGCCAGCACCGCGTTCTCGATGTCCGTGCGCTCGACCATGGCGGTCAGGTACTCCGGCGGTTTGCCCGGCGATTGCGCGCTGTAGAAAATCAGACCGGCCACCACGACCAGTACGAGCACGATAGCGATTTTGCGAAACTTCGACTTTTCCATAAATAACCATGAGTGCGTTGATTTCAGACCCGGCCAGCGTGGCACCGGGTTCCATGGATGCGTGTCAAGGAAGGACAGTCATACGCAATCACTGGCGGCCTCCTCGTCGAGCATGGGAAGGCCGTCCTGCCACCAGGCTGCCAGGTTGTGTACGTGGGGGGCCTTGAGGATCGTGAAGTGGTTGCCCGGACCGTACCAGATACTGAGGTCAGGGATATGCTTGCGCCATCCTTCGATCATTTGTTCCTGTTCGCGTTTGTTGCCAGCCGTGTCCAGGGTTGGGTCATTGGCCAGCACCAACCGCACCGGCCCGGTGTAGCGGTGTTGCGGTTGATAGACCGTGCGCAGGGCCGTACCGAAGGCCCGCGCCGGACCGCGCATGGCATCCACCGCCGAGCGTTGCGGCAGCATGCCGGCCCGAACCATGCCGGCATGCAGCAAGCGCATCTGCGCGGTATCGTCCTGGGTACCGAAGACCGTGGCATCGATGCCCAAGGACTTGCCGGAAGCCAACTGCATCGCCTCGATCAGCCGATTCAGCACCCCCGTCGCGGTATAGGGCTTGCCCACCACGCCGTTGCCTCCCGGCGACTCACTGTCGATCAGCGTCAACGAGGCCACCTTGCGACCCCGGGCATGCAGGCGGGCCGCCATCTCGAACACGATCCAACCACCGAAGGAATGGCCGAGCAGATGCACCGCCCCCTCCGGTTGTACCTTGTCGATTGCGTCGAGATACGCCTGGGCGGCGGTTTCCACGAGACTGAAAGGCTCGGTGCTGCCGTCCAGTCCACGGTGTTGCAACCCATGGATAGGCCATTCCGGACCGAAGGCGTCGGTCAGCCCGATAAAACCGGTCACGCTGTCGCCAGCCCCCGGCACGCAGAAGATCGGCGCCCGGTCGGCACGTCCGCCCTGGATTGTCAGCAGCGGTTGGTAGCGGCTCTTTGGCGAAGGTGCCGGACGTGTCGCAACGCTACCCAGCGCATCACTGATGGCTTGGCCCAGTGCCTTGACCTGTGGCGCCTGCATCATCGTCTGGTGGTTGCCCGGGACCGTGACGCCGTGCATCTGCGCCTTAGGCAGGACCGCGTCCCAACCCAGGTAGCCGGAATGTTCAGGCGCGTCGTCTTTGCGCTCCTCGGCAATCAGCAGGTGGACCGGCACGGAGATCGGATAGACCGAGTAATGGGCCAACGCATGACCGTGGGCGACCTCGCGATCCAGGTACTGCCAGAGCTGGGCCACGCTGTACTCCGCCAGCTCAGGCGGGAGAAGGCCTTCGTCGTAACAGTGTTGCACCAGGCCTTCGAACGCGAAGTCGTTCAGTCGAGTCTGCAGGCGGGCCAGTTTTTCGAGCACCAAGGCGAGCTCCGCCTCCTTCAGGACACCGGCGTTCCAGAACACCTCGCAGCGGTCCAGCAAATGCCGTGCGTGGGCTTCAGCCGGTGACCAGCGTTCCCTGCCCTGGTCCACCAGCCGTGGCAGGTAGCTGTCGATCAGGCCGAGGAACTCGACCTCTTCGTCCAGGCCAACGAGCTGGATGGCGATCTCGTAGGCCAGCACGCCGCCGAACGACCAGCCGGCCAAGCGATAAGGGCCCTGTGGCTGTACCGAGCGGATGACGCCCACCAACCGTGAGGCCAGGCACTCCATCGTCAGCAACTGCGGTTCGCCCCACGGGATGGCAGGCAGGCCATAGACTGGAATATCCGGATCGATGTGCTTGCCCAGCATCGGGAAGTAAAGATCCAGGCCGCTGAACTCATGCACCAGGAACAGCGGGTTCTGCTGGCCGGTGGTGCGCACCGGTATAAAAGCCTCCTGCACCTGGACTTCGGTGCTGCGGATCTGCAGCAACAATGCCATGGAGGCGACGCTTTCGTGCTGGAACAACTCGGCCAGCGACACCGTCAGGTTGGCTTGGGCCAGCAACCCCAGCAAACGGACCGCCAGCAACGAATGCCCGCCCAATTCGAAGAAATTGTCGTGACGACCAACCTGCTGCAGGCCCAGCACGTCTTGCCAGATCTGCGCGAGCACGGTTTCGAGCTCACCTTGCGGAGCCTCGTAGACACGGCTGAAGACAGAGGCCTGGTCCGGTGTTGGCAAGGCCTTGCGGTCGAGCTTGCCGTTGACGGTCAACGGCAAGGCATCGAGCCGCACGTAGGCCGCCGGCACCATGTAATCCGGCAATTGCCCCTGCAAATGAGTACGCAGCGTCTCGATGTGTGGCGCAACGTCCAGATCCCGTGGCGTGAAGTACGCCACCAGGCGCTTCTCGCCCGGGACGTCTTCGCGCACCAGCACCACGGCGTCCTTGACCGCGTCATGCTGGCCGAGCCGGGCTTCGATCTCGCCCAGTTCGATACGGAAACCGCGGATCTTCACCTGGTCGTCGTTGCGGCCCAGGTAATCCACCGTGCCGTCCGCGCGCCAGCGGGCCAGGTCGCCGGTGCGATACAGCAAGGCACCGGGATCGGCATTGAACGGGTCTGCAACA
>NZ_JBWLPW010000019.1:0-112771 GCF_056521845.1 Pseudomonas sp. PF05
CTGGCCGACATCCAGGTGGACAGTCGCGACCCCGAGCAGATGAAAAAAGCCGAGGCGACTTACCGCGCCGCCGCCGATATCTCGCCGCGGGCCCAGGCTCGCCTGGGTCGCCTGCTGGTGGCCAAGCCCGGTTCCACTGAAGCTGAAAAGCACGAAGCCGAAGGACTGCTGAAGGAAGCCTTCGCCAACGGTCAAGGTGGCACCCTGATCCCGCTGGCGATGCTGTACCTGCAATATCCCCACAGCTTCCCGAACGTGAACGCTCAGCAGCAGATCAACCAATGGCGCAGTGCCGGTTACCCGGAAGCGGGCCTGGCGCAGATTCTGCTCTACCGCACCCAAGGCACCTACGACCAGCACCTGGACGAAGTCGAGAAGGTCTGCAAGGCCGCACTGGCGACCACCGACATCTGCTACGTCGAACTGGCCACGGTCTATCAGAAGCGCGGCCAGCCGGAACAGCAGGCCGAGTTGCTCAAGCAGATGCAAGACGGTCACGCCCGTGGCGTCGTATCCGCTCAACGCGTGGACAGCGTCGCCCGCGTCCTGGCCGATGCGAGCCTGGGCAAGACCGACGAAAAAACCGCCCAGTCGTTGCTCGAAGGCATCGCCCCTGGCTATCCCGCTGCCTGGGTCAGCCTGGCACAGCTGCTCTACGACTTCCCGGAACTGGGTGACGTCGACAAGATGATGCAGTACCTGGAAAACGGCCGCGCCGCCGATCAGCCGCGCGCCGAGCTGTTGCTGGGCAAGCTTTACTACGAAGGCAAGTGGGTCCCGGCCGATGCCAAGGTTGCCGAGGAGCATTTCCAGAAAGCCGTTGGCCGCGAAGTGGCCGCCGACTACTACCTCGGCCAGATCTATCGCCGCGGTTACCTGGGCAAGGTGTACTCGCAAAAAGCCCTGGACCACCTGCTCAAGGCCGCCCGCAACGGCCAGAACAGCGCCGACTTTGCCATTGCCCAGCTGTTCTCCCAGGGCAAGGGCACCAAGCCCAACCCGGTCAACGCCTACGTGTTCAGCCAGTTGGCCAAGGTGCAGAACACCCCGCAAGCCATCGAGCTTGCCCAAACCCTCGAAGCACAATTGCCGCCGCAGCAACTTGCACAAGCGCAACGCCTGCTACAACAAGAGCAGGCCGTTCGCGGCTCGATGAGCCCCGATACGCTGGAACTGCAAGCCCTAAAAGAAGATGACGGCGAGGAACCTCTATGAAGCTTTTGAAGCTCAATCCTTTTGTGCAGGCTGGTATTGGCCTGTCGTTTGCCCTGCTGTGGTCCTGCCCGACCCTGGCAGCGCTGACCGAGAGCAAGAATTTCGGCCTGGAAGTGAAAGTCACCGGCCAGTCCGAAGACGACCGCGACCTCGGCACCCAGAGCGGTGGCGACGTCAACGGTATCGGCCTGGACCTGCGGCCGTGGGTCTACGGTGAAAGCGGCGCCTGGAGCGCCTACGCCATGGCCCAGGCCGTGACGTCCAGCGACATCATCGAGACCGACACCCTGCAACAGTCCGATGGCAGCACCCAGCAAACGGAGAGCGGTGATCGCGAAGCCAAGAAAAGCTACCTGGCCATGCGCGAGTTCTGGATTGGCTACAGTGGCCTGACCCCCTACCCGGGCGAGCAGCTGAAGTTCGGTCGCCAGCGCCTGCGCAATGACGACGGCCAATGGCGCGACACCAACATCGAAGCCCTGAACTGGACCTTCGACACCACCTTGCTGCGGGCCAACCTCGGTGTGGCCGAACGCTTCAGCGAATACCGCACCGACCTCAAGGAATTGTCCCCCAAGGACAAGGACCGCCTGCACGTCTACGGCGACGTGGGCTACCAGTGGATGCCAGGCCAGTGGGCCGGTATCCGTGCCCACCACTCCCATGACGACGGCAGCCTCGACTACCCGACCCCGGGCGAAGCCACCGACACCCTGGACAAGACCGAGAACGGTGACTTGACCTGGCTGGGCCTGGAAGCCAACAGCGACGCCTACAACTGGCGCAACACCAACACCGTCAACTACTGGGCCAGCCTTACCGGCATGACCGGCGAGCGTGACACCGTCAACCCGCTCAATGCCGACGGCACGCGCCCAACAGAAGCCAAGCACAGCGATGACGTGGACGGCTGGGCCACTGACCTGGGTATCCGCCTGCGCCTGGACCCGCAATGGCAAGTCGGTGCGGCCTATGCCCGCGCCAGCGAGGACTACGAACAGAACGGCCTGCAGAGCAACCGCTCGAACTTCACCGGCACCCGCTCGCGCGTGCACCGTTTCGGCGAAGCGTTCCGCGGCGAAATGGCCAACACCCAGAGCGCCAGCCTGTTCGGTTCCTGGCAACTGCGCGACGAATACGACGCCAGCCTGGTCTACCACAAATTCTGGCGCGTGGATGGCAACAAGCCGGTGGGCAGCAACGGTATCAACGCCGTGGAAAACAACACCGATGACGTGACCGGCGCGATTTTGTCCACCTCGTCCCTGCCACTGCGCGACGGTAACAAGGACCTGGGCCAGGAAGTCGACCTGGTCGTCACCAAGTACTTCAAGCAAGGCCTGCTGCCGGCCGCGCTGAGTCAGTCCATTGATGAGCCGTCGGCGCTGGTGCGCTTTCGTGGCGGCGTGTTCAAGCCAGGCGACGCTTACGGCAAAGAGGTCGATTCGTACATGCATCGCGCCTTTGTCGACGTGATCTGGCGCTTCTGATGCGAATGGCCATGGGAGTGCCCGATATGAACCGCTACCTCAGGAACAGCCAGGCGATGAAAGGTTCGATCAGCCTGTTGGTCGCAGCGATGCTGCTGGCCGGCTCGCCGGCGTTCGCCAACGTTGAACCGGTGGTCAAACCGGGCAAAGTGGTCAAGGAACTGCAACAAGCCAAGACCTACACCGTCAGCAGCGCGCCGACCGCACCGCTGGAGCTGGCCACGCCGACCCTGCCCGACCTCAAGGGCTACACCGCCGAAGCGGCTGCGGCCAAGATCGTGCGGACCAAAGTCGGCAAGGTCAGCGTGCGGCGGATGATGCAGGAAAACGCCCTGAAGGACTTCATCGGCGGCGACAACAAGATGGCCGAATGGGTGGTGCGTCAGCACGGCATCCCACAGGCCATCTTCCTTGACGACGGCTACATGAACCTGAAGGACCTGGCCAAGAAGGTGCCCAAGTACGTCATCGAAACCTCGCCGGGTGTGTACCTGGCGAAGATTCCGATCGTGGTTGGCCAGAAAGGCATCCTGGAAATCGACAAACAGACCCAGGAACTGCGCCTGTCCCAGGAGGGAGGCTCGTTCCTGGTCAACGATGGCCAGATGTTCATCAGCGACACCAAGGTCACCGGCTGGCGCGAAAAGGACAACGGCCCCGCCACGTTCCGTTCGCCCAACGAGTTCCGTCCGTTCCTGCTGGCCTGGGGTGGCACCGAGACGTACATCGTGAACTCGAAAATGGCCAGCTTCGGCTACGCCAACAGTAAGTCGTACGGGGTGAGTATTTCGCAGTACACGCCGAACATGGCCAAGGTCCTCAAGCGCCCGGAACCGACCGGTTGGATCATCGGTTCCGAGTTCTCGGACATGTGGTACGGCTTCTACTGCTACGAGACCCGCGATTTCGTGATCAAGGGCAACACCTACAAAGACAACATCGTCTATGGCATCGACCCCCATGACCGTTCCCATCGGCTGATCATTGCCGACAACACTGTCTACGGGACCAAGAAAAAACACGGGATCATTATTTCCCGCGAGGTCAACGACAGCTTCATTTTCAACAACCGCAGTTACGACAACAAACTCTCGGGCCTGGTGATCGACCGTAACAGCGTGAACAACCTGATCGCCTACAACGAAATCTACAAGAACCACACCGACGGCATCACGCTCTACGAGAGTGCCGACAACCTGTTGTGGGGCAACAAAGTGATCAGCAATCGCCGCCACGGCATTCGCATTCGTAACAGCGTGAACATCCGCCTCTACGAAAACGTGTCCATGGCCAACGGCTTGACCGGTCTCTACGGCCACATCAAAGACCTGTCCGACACCGACCGGGACATCAAGCTCGACCCGTTCGACGCCCAGGTCTCGCTGATCGTGGTCGGCGGCGAACTGGCTGCCAATGGCAGCGGCCCGCTGTCCATCGACTCGCCATTGAGCGTCGAGCTGTACCGCGTGTCCATGCTCGCGCCGACCAAATCCAGCGGCATCAGCTTCTCGGGAATTCTCGGCGAGCGCCAGGATGAAATTCTCGACCTGCTGGTGCGCCAGCAGAAAGCCGTGCTGATCGACCCTGTCGAACGCCAGACCGAAATGCGGGACTGAGGATGACCTTTATGAACCCACAGATGATCAAACTTTTGGGCCTGTCTGCCCTGACTGCCGGCATTCTGGCCGCTGCAAGCGGCGCCCGTGCCGATGAAATCAAGGCACCGACCTTTACCGCCGAGCCGTGCTGCAACCTGTGCCCGGCAGCCCATGACGCAAAGAACTACACCACGCGCTACCAGCAGAACTTCACCACACTGGTACAGGCCCAGGGCGACTGGCTGTTCCGGACCCAGGAAGACCTGCGTACCGAATTCAACACCACCGCGTCCGGCTACAAACGCCTGCAGCAGTTGCACGATGCGTTCAAGGCCAAAGGCGTCGAGCTGGTGCTTGTCTACCAGCCGACCCGGGGCCTGGTAAACCGCAACAAGCTCAATGCCCAGGAGAAGGCCAGCTTCAACTTCGACAAGGCCCTGACCAACTACAAATCCATGCTCGGTCGTTTCGCCCAGATGGGTTACGTGGTGCCGGACCTGTCGCCGCTGACCAACGAAAACCTGCCCGAAACCCTGCCGGCCCACGATTTCTATTTCCGTGGCGACCAGCACTGGACCCCGTACGGCGCCCAGCGCACGGCCAAGATCGTCGCCGAAAAGGTCAAGCAGCTCCCGGCCTTCGCCGACATTCCCAAGCGTGAGTTCGAGACCAAGAGGTCCGGCCGCATGGGCAAGACCGGCACCCTGCACAACATGGCCGGGCAACTGTGCGGCACCAGCTACGCGATCCAGTACATGGATCAGTTCACCACCGAGCCTAAGGGCGAGGCCGGCGACGGTGACCTGTTCGGCGACTCCGGCAACCCGCAGATCACCCTCGTGGGCACCAGTCACAGCGGCAAGAACTACAACTTTGCCGGCTTCCTGCAGGAAGACATCGGCGCCGACATCCTCAACGTTGCCTTCCCTGGCGGCGGTTTCGAGGGCGCGATGATCCAGTACCTGGGCAGCGAAGACTTCCAGAAGAACCCGCCGAAAATCCTCATCTGGGAATTCTCGCCGCTGTATCGCCTGGACCAGGAAACCATCTATCGCCAGATGATGGCGCTGCTGGACAACAACGGTTGCGAAGGCAAGCCGGCAGTGATGAGCAGCAAGACCGCGCTCAAGCCGGGCACGAACGAATTGATGGTCAACAGCAAGAACATGGATCTGCGTAACGGCAGCCACCAGGTCGACATCCGCTTCGCCGACACCTCGGTGAAAACCTTGCAAGCCACCCTCTGGTACATGAATGGGCGCCACGAGGACATCAAGATCGAAAAACCGGATACCGCAGAAACCGACGGACGTTTCGCCTTCCAATTGCGCACCGACGAGGACTGGGCTTCGCAGAACCTGCTAGCCGTCGAAGTCCAGGGCCCGGAAGCCGGTAAAGAGCCACTGCAAATCGAAGCGAAAGTCTGCAAACGCAACGCATCTGGGCAAGCCGGGCAACAAACGGCTCAAATCGGACAATGAGGTCTCGTCTCATGACTAGAACCACGCGCACCCGAACGTTGAAAACGCTGCTGGCGCCGTCGCTGCTGACTCTGGCGATATTCGCCGGAGCAACGCAGGCCGCGGCCCCGCTGCGTCCGCCACAGGGTTACTTCGCACCGATCGAAAAATTCAAGACGGGCAGTTCTGATGACCGCTGTGAGGCGGTACCGACGCCCTACACTGGCGCCCTGCAATTTCGTAGCAAATACGAGGGCTCCGACAAGGCCCGTGCAACGCTGAACGTGAAATCGGAGAAGGCCTTCCGCGATGCCACTTCCGACATCACCCGGATCGAGCGCGGCGTCAGCAAACAAGTGATGCAATTCATGCGCGACGGCCGTCCCGAGCAGCTGGAATGCACCCTGAACTGGCTGACCGCCTGGGCCAAGGCCGATGCGCTGATGTCCAAGGACTTCAACCACACCGGCAAGTCCATGCGCAAATGGGCCCTGGGAAGCATGGCTTCGGCCTATGTACGCCTGAAGTTCTCCGAGTCTCGCCCGCTGGCTAATCATCAGGAACAGGCACAACTGATCGAAGGCTGGTTCAGCAAGATGGCCGATCAGGTGGTCAGCGACTGGGACAACCTGCCGCTGAAAAAAATCAACAACCACTCCTACTGGGCCGCCTGGTCGGTGATGGCCACCGCCGTGGCGACCAACCGCCGCGACCTGTTCGACTGGGCCGTCAAGGAATACAAGGTCGGCGCCAACCAGATCGACGCCGAGGGCTTCTTGCCCAACGAACTCAAGCGCAAGCAACGCGCCCTGTCCTACCACAACTATGCCCTGCCGCCCCTGGCGATGATCGCCAGTTTCGCCCAGGTCAACGGTGTGGACCTGCGCCAGGAAAACAACGGCGCCCTCAAGCGACTGGGCGACCGAGTGCTGGCCGGGGTGGAAGACCCGGACATCTTCGAAGAGAAGAACGGCGAAGAGCAGGACATGAAGGACCTGAAGATCGATTCGAAATTCGCCTGGCTCGAACCGTTCTGCAGCCTCTACACCTGCTCCGAGGATGTGCTGGAGCGCAAGCATGAGATGCAACCGTTCAAGACTTTCCGCCTCGGTGGGGACTTGACCCGGGTGTACGACCCTTCGCGTGAGAAAGGTGAAAAAGGAAGCTGATGCCATATCCCTTGCCTGGCAGGGGAGCTGTGGGAGCAAGGCGACTGAAATGCAATAACCCCCCCGGTTTTCATGGGGGGGTTTGGGGGGGCTCTGGCCCTTGACTGTTGATTCAACATGGAGAGATCGGGATGGTATTTTCATCCAATGTGTTCCTGTTTCTGTTCTTGCCGATCTTTCTCGGCTTGTACTACTTGAGCGGGCAACGCTATCGCAACCTGCTGCTGCTGATCGCCAGCTACGTGTTCTATGCCTGGTGGCGGGTGGACTTCCTGGCGCTGTTCGCCGGCGTCACCCTGTGGAACTACTGGATCGGCCTGAAAGTCGGCGCCGCCGGCGTGCGCACCAAACCGGCCCAGCGCTGGCTGCTGCTCGGCGTGGGCGTGGACTTGGCCATCCTGGGCTATTTCAAGTACGCCAACTTCGGCGTGGACAGCCTCAACGCCATCATCACCGGCTTCGGTCTCAATCCGTTCATCCTGACCCACGTGCTGTTGCCGATCGGGATCTCGTTCTACATTTTCGAGTCCATCAGCTACATCATCGACGTCTATCGCGGTGACACGCCGGCAACCCGCAACCTGATCGACTTCGCAGCGTTCGTGGCCATTTTCCCGCACCTGATCGCCGGCCCCGTGTTGCGTTTCCGCGACCTGGCCGACCAGTTCAACAACCGTACACATACGCTGGACAAGTTTTCCGAAGGCTGCACGCGCTTCATGCAGGGCTTCATCAAGAAAGTGTTCATCGCCGACACCCTGGCGGTGGTGGCCGACCATTGCTTCGCCTTGCAGAACCCGACCACGGGCGATGCCTGGCTCGGCGCCCTGGCCTACACCGCGCAGCTGTACTTCGACTTCTCCGGCTATAGCGACATGGCCATCGGCCTGGGCCTGATGATGGGTTTTCGCTTCATGGAAAACTTCAAGCAGCCCTACATCAGCCAGTCGATCACCGAGTTCTGGCGCCGCTGGCACATCAGCCTGTCGACCTGGCTGCGCGACTACCTCTACATCACCCTGGGCGGTAATCGCAAAGGCACGCTGATGACCTATCGCAACCTGTTCCTGACCATGCTGCTCGGCGGTCTGTGGCACGGCGCGAACTTCACCTACATCATCTGGGGCGCCTGGCACGGCATGTGGCTGGCCATCGAAAAAGCGGTGGGCATCAACACCACGCCACGCAGCATCAACCCGATCCGCTGGGCGCTGACCTTCCTGCTGGTGGTGATGGGCTGGGTAATTTTCCGTGCCGAGAACCTGCACGTGGCCGGTCGCATGTACGGCGCCATGTTCAGCTTCGGCGACTGGTCGCTGTCGGAACTGACCCGCGCCAACCTCACCGGCCTGCAGATCGCCACGCTGGTGGTGGCCTACGTCACCCTCGCCTTCTTCGGCCTGCGGGACTTCTACACCAACCGTCCGCCGGTCAAGACCAAGCCTGAGGTCAATACCGAGGCCAACGGCCCGGCCACCGCGCAACCGGGAATGATCAAGGCCGTACCGGGTGACAACCCATCGACGATCCACGAACCGGGCTACACCGTGGGTGTCGAAGCCCAGGTGCAACCGGCCTACTGGACCGTGGACTGGTCACGCTACGTGATGCGCGCCCTGGTGCTGCTGCTGTTCATCGCCTCGATTCTCAAACTCTCGGCGCAAAGCTTCTCGCCGTTCCTTTACTTCCAGTTCTGAGGGATCTGAACATGACCCGCTCATTACGTATCTTTTACATCGCACTGTTCATGCTGATCCTCACAGCACTGGGCCTGTGGTCGATGCGCAGTTTCTTCGGCTTCACTACCAACCCCGACGCGACCGTACTCAACGGCCGCTGGACCAAGGCCGTGGAAACGCACTACGACGACGAGTTCCCGATCAAGCGCCTGGGCACCAACATCTGGGCTGCGCTGGACTACAAGCTGTTCAACGAAGGCCGCAAAGGCGTGATCCTGGGCCGCGACCAGTGGCTGTACAGCGACGAAGAGTTCAACCCGATCGTCAACGAAGAGCTGAACCTGCAAGGCAACTACGCGCTGGTCGAAGGCGTGCGCCAAAAGCTCAAGGAACAAGGCATCACCCTGGTCATGGCGATCGTGCCGGCCAAGGCGCGGCTGTACCCCGAGCACCTGGGTGACGTGAAGCCATCGAGCATTCACGCCAACCTCTACCAGGATTTCCACGCTCGCGTGGCGGCCGACAAGATCCTCGCGCCTGACCTGCTCGGCCCGCTGCAACAGGCCAAGCAAGGCGGCCAGCAAGTGTTCCTGCGCACCGACACCCACTGGACGCCGGAAGGTGCCCAGGTCGCTGCCGAGAACCTGGCCAAGGCCATTGCCGAACGCGCACCGCTCAACGGTGAGCCACAACGCTTCGTCACCGAACCTGCAGAAAAAATCACCCACAAGGGCGACCTGCGCCAGTTCCTGCCCCTGGACCCGCTGTTCGAAAACCTGATGCCGGCCCAGGAGCCATTGGTCAAGCGCAACACCCGCGAAGCCGACGACCAGCCGGCCGGCGACGATGCGCTGTTCGCCGACACCCAGGTGCCCGTGGCCCTGATCGGCACCAGCTACAGCGCCAACCCCAACTGGAACTTCGTCGGTGCACTCAAGCAAGCCCTGCACAGCGACGTCGTCAACTACGCCGAAGACGGCCACGGCCCGATTCTGCCGATGCTCAGCTACCTCAAGAGCGATGCCTTCAAGAACAGCCCGCCACAGGTGCTGATCTGGGAGTTCCCTGAACGTTATCTGCCCGTGAACAACGAAATCGGCGATGCCGACCCACAGTGGGTCGCAGAGCTCAAGCAAGTCGGCGCTCGCCAACAGAATGTCGCCGCCAACACTCAATCCGAGACGCCCGACCGGGCGCAAAACTGAAAGAGAGGTCCACCATGACTTTCAACACTACTCCTCGCCGTCTCGCTGCTCGCACCTTCAAGGCCGTTGCTCTCGTCGCCAGCATGAGCGCCCTCTCACTGTCGGCCTTTGCCGGTGACTCGGCCCTGTATGGCCCGGTCGCGCCAAAAGGCTCGAGCTTCGTGCGGGTCTATAACGCCGCCAACGCCGAAGTCAGCGCCACCGTCGGCAGCACCAACATCAGCGACGTAGCCCCGTTGGCCAGCAGCGACTTCAGCTTCATGCCCGGTGGCGACTACAGCGCCAAGGTAGGCAGCCAGACCGTACCGGTTAAACTGGCTTCCGATCACTATTACACCCTGGTCAACAACGCCAGTGGCCAGCCTCAACTGATCGAAGAACCACCTTTCAAGAACAAGCAGAAATCCCTGGTCCGTGTACAGAACCTCAGCGACAAGGCACTGACCCTCAAGACCGCCGACGGCAAGACCGAAGTGGTGCCGAACGTAGCGGCCAAAGGCCGTGGCGAACGTGAGATCAACCCGGTGAAAGTGTCCCTGGCGCTGTTCGAAGGCGACAAGAAAGTCGGCGATCTCAAGCCCGTGGCCCTGGAGCGCGGCGAAGCGGCCGTGCTGTACGTCACAGGTTCAGGCAGCAACCTGTCGCCGGTGTGGGTAAAACGCCCGGTGTCGACCCGCTGATGAATTCACCTGAGGGCTGAACACCTATTTGTGTAGGAGCTGCCGCAGGCTGCGATCTTTTGATTTTGATCTTTCACTTGCGATTCAAGTGTCAGGGGAAAGATCGCAGCCTCGCTGCACTCGTCAGCGCCTACAGAGGGTCAGTCATTCGGGTACGGAACAAGAACAAGAGAGTGAAACGACAGAACGCAGTAGCTCTAACAACCATTTCGCTTCAAGGAGTAACAAACATGATTCCGGTGATCTTGTCAGGTGGTAGTGGCTCACGTCTTTGGCCGCTTTCGCGCAAGCAATTCCCTAAACAGTTCCTGGCCCTGACCGGTGAACACACCCTGTTCCAGCAAACCCTCGAGCGCCTGGTGTTCGAAGGCATGGACACGCCGATCGTGGTCTGCAACAAAGACCACCGCTTCATCGTCAACGAGCAGTTGAACAACCGTAAGCTCGAAGCCCAGCGCATCCTGATGGAGCCGTTCGGGCGCAACACCGCACCGGCCGTGGCGCTGACCGCGATGATGCTGGTCAACGAAGGCCGCGACGAGCTGATGCTGGTGCTGCCCGCCGACCACGTGCTGGAAGACCAGAAAGCCCTGCAACGCGCCCTGGCCCTGGCCACCGTGGCCGCCGAGCGTGGCGAAATGGTGCTGTTCGGCGTACCGGCCACCAAACCGGAAACCGGCTACGGCTACATCAAGTCGACCAACGACGTGCTGCTGCCTGAAGGCGTGAGCCGTGTCTCGCACTTCGTCGAAAAACCCGACGTCAAGCGCGCCACCGAGTTCGTCGAGGCCGGCGGTTACTTCTGGAACAGCGGCATGTTCCTGTTCCGCGCCAGCCGTTTCCTCGAAGAGCTGAAAAAGCACGATCCGGACATCTACGACACCTGCCTGCTGACCCTGGAGCGCAGTGAGCAGACCCCGGACACCATCACCTTCGACGAAGCCACCTTCGCCTGCTGCCCGGACAACTCCATTGACTATGCCGTGATGGAAAAAACCCAGCGCGCCTGCGTGGTACCGCTGTCGGCGGGTTGGAGCGATGTCGGCTGCTGGTCGTCGCTGTGGGAAGTCAACGCCAAGGATGCCAACGGCAACGTCACCAAAGGCGACGTGGTGGTCCAGGACAGCCGCAACTGCATGATCCACGGCAATGGCAAACTGGTGTCGGTGATCGGCCTGGACAACATCGTGGTGGTCGAAACCAAGGACGCCATGATGATCGCCCACAAGGACAAGGTCCAAGGCGTCAAGCAGATGGTCAACACCCTCAACGCACAGGGCCGCACCGAAACCCAGAACCACTGCGAGGTCTATCGTCCGTGGGGTTCCTACGACTCGGTGGACATGGGCGGTCGTTTCCAGGTCAAGCACATCTCGGTCAAGCCGGGCGCGTGCCTGTCGCTGCAGATGCACCATCACCGCGCCGAACACTGGATCGTGGTCAGCGGCACCGCCGAAGTGACCTGCGACGAGAACGTGTTCCTGCTCTGCGAAAACCAGTCGACCTACATCCCGATCGCGTCGGTCCACCGTCTGCGCAACCCGGGCAAGATCCCACTGGAAATCATCGAAGTGCAGTCCGGCAGCTACCTGGGCGAAGATGACATCGAGCGTTTCGAAGACATCTACGGTCGCTCGACGCCGATCGAACGCGGCGTCTCGGTGAAAACCATCGCCCAATAACGATCAACGTCGATCAGTCGCACAAGAAGCCCCCATCCAACCCACTGCGTCCCCTATCCGCAGTGGGTTGGGTGGGGGCTTTTTTAGTTCTTTCTTCGAAAATTCATCAACAACCCGGGATATGAATCTGCATTACGCATGATCACAGCCGCACGTACCCGTGGGTTTTTAACGAATGCCTCCCGTCGTTCCGATGGAGACGTAGCAGGTGATTGCCCCGTCTGCTTCAAAGAAACATTGATGATCCCTTCGTACGCTTTGCGTCCGTGGGGATTCATTCGTTCCTCTACAGGTCCCTCGCTTACAACATCCTCGGACATTAAAAGTTTGAGCAGAGGATAAGTATCAATATCCTCTGAAGTTGCGTCCGCCGGTAACGCTTCTGGAAGATACCAAAAATCATGAACGTGCTGACCTTCACCAAGGTACATAGCATGGGCAGCCTCATGTACTAAGGTACTCGCTACCCTTAGCGCATGTGAGTTTTCAATCAACTCCAAACTCAGCCAGATATTATGACTTTGAGTGTTGTTATATGCCGTTCTCCCAGTGATTCCGCCTCGTTCAAACTTCGCCAACCCTAGCCTCCAACCATTATTCTCCTTGAGGTCGCGCAGATAATTACTGAGGTCACTTAGCTTTTGCTGCAAGGGTGTTCGAAGATTATCGATGTCCTCTTCCTTGGCAAGAGCGTCCTCGCCAAAAATTTTTTCGAGCAATTTTTTGGTGCTTCGACTCAGCGTGCTTGACGACAGTTCCTTCGTCGCCTCACGCAGCCAGAACTCGCCCTCGGCGAAGGCATCGTTAACTTTTTGCCTCGCTGCTGCAGGGAAATAATCCAGCCCGCGAGCAACCAGCTCGCTGCCTTCATTTATCGCCTTTGTCTCAGACTCGTTCAGTACATCGAAGCGATTGTCAGCGGTCACTTGAAAACTGTTCCCGCCTGAGTCGTCCTTATAACTGAGTGGGCAATTCCTGAGCATCCGGAACAGATTCAACCCATCAACTTGTCCCACCGGATCCGGATTCACCCAGCGCTGCAACCATGGGATGTAATACCGAAAGCCATAGTAGTAAAACCCCGTTGCATCCCGCTCTTTGCCCGAATAACGAACGGTCTTGTAGCTGACCTCAATCGCATCCTCTCCAACCAGATAAGCCGTTTCACCAAACGGATAAAAGTGCTCCCGACTGATAATCCGCCCATCTTGTGCAAGCTCCAGGCCGACCGAGCCCAAATGATCGGCAACGCTGTATCGATAGCAGTCGTTCTCGCCGGTTGGCGGCGGGCTTTCCCAATGCAGGATCTGGACGCTGCTGAGCCCGCCCGGGGCAACGATCACTTGCAGCGCCTCGCCCGTGCCGCTGTCGGCGTGCAGTTTTAGTCCCGGCAAATATCGAACCTCGGCGGCCAGCGTGCGGGCGCCGGTTTGCAGGGTGCGCAGCTTGCGCACTCGTTGCCCGCCGCCGTCGTAAACATACGACTCGCTGTCATTGAACCCTGAAGCCCGTTCAATCGGTGTGACCGAACTCAACTGGTTTCGCAAATCCCAGGCCAGGAACCGTCCCACATCCAGTTCCAGGCAGTTGCCCCGCGCATCGAACGCAACGGCGATTTCCTCTTCAGTGGGTGGCATACCGTTGCGGTACAGCAGGCAGCGATTGCTGTAGCGCGCCGCTTTCATTTGTCGACCATGACTTTGGGCGCCGACGTGCGTCAGCTCCAGCAGATTACCGGCCTCGTCGTAGCGGTAGGTCTGCCGGTAGTTGCTGACCGCCGCCGGGTCGTTGCGTCCAGCGGACTCGGGGCCTTGGCTGGCCATGCCCGCCTCCCAACCCGTGGCTTCGATCAGTTGGTAGAGGCTGTCGTAGACAAATCGGCTGACCGGCTCGATGCGCTGGTTGGCGAAGTGACGGACCGGCTGGGCTTGGTCCTCGATATTCAGCACATTGCCCATGGGGTCATAGTCGTAGAGCAAATGTTGCAAAACTTGGTCGACGCGCACGGCGTGGCGTTGTATCAACCGTCCGTCTTCAGGGCTGTACGTGAGCGTGGTCCTGAGGCCATTGCCGGACGCTTCCTGTTCGATCTGCCCAAAGGCGTCGTAGCGAATGTCGCTCACCAGCGCCAGCCAATCGCCCTGGCCCGCCAACTGCAATTGACTGCCGAACAACCGGCCATCGAGCGTCAGGCTTTGCCGTTGTCGATTTCCCCTGGCATCGACTTGCTCCAACACATCACCCAGCGGGCCGACGCGCCACGTCGAAACGGCGCCGTCGCCGGGTTCAAGCAAGAACTCGCGATCAGCTTCCAACTCCGGCCAATCGGCTGGCGCCGCGTCGAGAATAAAACGACGGTCTTGGACAAGGTTCTCCCCGGCCAGGGCAAACGAAACCAGCAACAGCGTACCCGCCGGGTCGTCATGGCGGATCAATTGTCCGTACAGGTTTAGGTCCTGATTATCCTGGCCGGGATATCCGTAGGTCATGCGCTCGGTACACCGACGCGGCTGGCTGGCGCCTTGCTCGAACACGGCCACGGGACGCAGCAAGTCATCGTAGAGCGTCTCCTGCTGCGTCCCTCGGGCATCCCAGCCCAGCAAACCTTCGGCGGCGAGACCCGGCAGACCGATCTGGATGCCTGCATCGACGCTGTCTGTATGCAGCAAGGTGCCGGACAGCGAATGAATCGCAGAGAGATTGGCCGGTGCCGATTCATCGGTCTGCTGCAAGGTCCACAGGCGCGGATCCCATTGTTTGACCGCACGTCCCGCCACGTCAAAGAGACTGCGGTTGATGCGCGGCAGCGCGGCGCTACCCTCAAGGCTGCGGCAATAACCGACCGAGCGAACCGCCAAGCGACGCGGATCGGAGACAGTCAGCGTTGGTGTTCGATGATCCACGCCCATCAAACAAGAGTCCCGTCGTAGCACCTGGGTGGTTGCGAACCATCAAAACCTCGACTCCACAACGTTGCCTACTGTCAGATGTGACAGTGGCGACCGGCGGTACGTGGAACGTGAATACCCATGGCCGGCGGCCTTCGGTAGGATGTACCTACGGTAACGGAGGCTTTAACCATGCTTATCGGCGTCTTGCTGGTCATCACCTGGCTCATCCTGCTGTTGCGTTACCCGGCCAAGGCCTTGCCGGTCTCCCTGGCGGCGTTCATCGGGCTGGGACTGGTCGCTGCGTGGGTGCTCTGGGAGGAAGGCCGCGAGACCCGGCAATTGGAGCGCCTGGAATTGCGCATCACCTATGCCCCCGAACGCTGCCCCGCCGACCGACCGCTGTCGCTGAACCTGAAAAATACCAATGACGTGCCGCTGATCGAACTGCGCTGGCGGGTCGCGGCCTATGCGCCTGGCGACACCATCAACCTGGCCGACAATCCCTATGATGCACCGCGCTACCGGGGCCCCGGCCAATTGCAGGCTGGCGCCGACTGGCAAGACTGCCTGCCCCTGCCGCCCCTGCGTCCGGGTTATCGCCCGCAGACCCTGGAGTTTCGCGCCGAGCGTTTGCACGGTAGCTTTTCCAATTGATTGCTCTCCCCACTTTTTGCACAAGGAATGCGCCATGCCTGTTGCGCTGATTACCGGATGTTCCAGCGGCATTGGCCGCGCCCTCGCCGACGCCTTCAAGACTGCCGGTTATCAGGTCTGGACCACGGCGCGCAAGGCTGAAGACGTAGCGACACTCGCCACGGCCGGGTTCACCGCCGTGCAACTGGACGTCAACGACGGCCAGGCGTTGGAACAACTGAACGAGCGGATCAACCAGCAGCATGGTGGCCTGGATGTGCTGATCAACAATGCCGGCTACGGCGCCATGGGGCCGCTGCTGGACGGCGGTGTGCAGGCTCTGCAGCGTCAGTTCGAAACCAACGTGTTCGCCATCGTCGGGGTCACCCGCGCCCTGTTCCCGGTGTTGCGTCGGGCCAAGGGGCTGGTGATAAACATCGGCAGCGTTTCCGGGGTGCTGGTCACGCCGTTTGCCGGGGCCTATTGCGCCTCTAAGGCGGCGGTGCACGCCTTGAGCGATGCCTTGCGCATGGAACTGGCGCCGTTCGGCATCGGCGTGATGGAGGTCCAACCCGGCGCCATCGCCTCCAGCTTCGCCAAGAATGCCGGCCATGAAGCTGAACAGCTGATCAGCGAGCAATCGCCCTGGTGGCCGCTGCGCGAGGGTATTCGCGCTCGGGCCAGGGCCTCCCAGGACAACCCGACCCCAGCCGCCGAATTCGCCGCTGGCCTGCTCAAGGCCGCGCAACAAGCCAAGCCTCCCCGCCTGCTGCGCCTGGGCAACGGCAGCCGATCACTGCCCTTGATGGCCGGCTTGCTGCCCAAGGGGTTGCTGGAAAAGGGGTTGATGAAGCGGTTTGGTTTGGGTGGGTCGCTTTGATAAATGGCGGACACCTCGAAAACTGTGGGAGCGAGGTTGCTCGCGATGACGGCGTGTCAGCCACCATCGATACGGCTGAACCACTGCTATCGCGAGCAGGCTTCCACAGGGGGTCAGCGCTTGTCGCGGGGTTCTACCACCACCGTGCAAGTCATTCCTGCCGCCAGCAGCACCCCGTCGGGTACTTCGTCCAGATGAATGCGCACCGGCACCCGCTGGGCCAGGCGAACCCAGTTGAAGGTCGGGTTCACATCGGCGATCAGTTCGCGGCTTTCGGGGTTGTCCCGGTCGTAGATGCCACGGGAGATACTTTCCACATGCCCCTTGAGCATCTCACCGCTCATCAACTGCAACTGCGCTGAATCGCCGACCCGCACCTTGGGCAATTTGGTCTCTTCGAAGAAGCCATAGACCCAGAACGAATTCATGTCCACCACGGCCATCTTCGCCTCGCCGATGCGGGCGTAGTCGCCACGGTGCACGTTGAGGTTGGTGACGTAGCCATCCACCGCCGCGCGGACTTCGGTGCGCGACAGGTTCAGCTCCGCCGCTTCCAACTGGGCCTGGGCCTGCTGGTAATCGGCCAGGGCCGAGTCGGCGATGTTGCTGGCGTCGTCGCGGTTTTCCCGGGAGATCACCAGGCTGTCCAGGTCGGCACGCCGATGGGCATTGACCTTGCGCATCTCCCAAGTGGCCTTGCGCGACGCCACCAGGGAGCGGGCCTGCTTCACGGCGATGCGGTAATGCTCGGGGTCGATGCGCATCAGCAGGTCGCCCTTTGTCACCTGCTGATTGTCGCGCACCGGCACTTCGACCACCTCGCCGCTGACATCGGCGGCGACATTGATGATGTCGGCCCGTACCCGGCCATCACGGGTCCAGGGTGTGTTCATGTAATGGACCCACAGCGTGCGGCCGATCCACAGCGCCAGGGCCAGTACCAACAGCGTCGCCAGCAGGCTGAAAAACTTTTTCATTGCATCGATCTCAACGGTAGACCGTCAGCGCCAGCGCGCCGAACAGACAGGTAAACAGACTCAGGCGCAGCAACGCCGGGTGCCAGAAGAAGCGGTACAGGTCCAGCCCCGACAGGAAGCGGTCCAAGGCCCAGGCCAGGCCGGCGGCGATGAAAAACATCAAGGTCATGGTGGGCATGTACACACCATGGAAAGCGATCTCACGGGGCATGTTCAGGTTCCTGGGGGAGCGGTGTGGCATGCGACATGGCATAGCCGGCCAATGGCGATTGCGGGTCCAGCAACGAGGTACGGATGAAATGCAGGTAGCTTTTCACCCGGCGCAGCGCCGAGGTATCGAAATGCGGGGCGAAGGGTTCGTCGGTGGCCTGCACGCGGCTAATGGCGTGGTCCACCGCCACCAGGGCACGCTCCAGATTGCTCTGGCTCGGTTGGCGGAACAGCCGCACCAGCGCCCGCCCCATCACCCGAATCGCCTGGCGCCATGGCTGGCTTTGGGCATAAGCCGGATGCACCGGCAAAATCGCCTGTTCCTTGCGCAACTCGATAATCGCGTGGCCGACCTCCAGCACCACGAACATCCAGCGCAGCAAGTCCCGTTGCACCCGAGGCTGCCCCGCTGCCAGCCCGTAGGCCTGATGCAGCAAGTCGCGGGTACCACTTTCGAAGCTCGACGCCAGGCCCTTGAGCTTGCCGCTGATGGCAAACACCACTTGCTCGCGCAAATCCTGTTCGAGCCGGCGCCACAACCAACGGCTGTTGGGCGGCAGGATGATCGCCCCGGCGGCGGCGCACACCAACATGCCGAGGATCATCGCGATGTAATCGTTGATGAAGGCGTAGGGGTTGTAGACCGTCAGGTTGTCCGGCACCGAACCGGTGCTGAAAAAGATCAGCAGGCCCAGCCCGACCCCGGCGTATTTCGGTCGCGAGCTGAGGAACGAACCGAGCATGATCACCGGCGCCAGCATCACGCAGAGCAAAGGGAAGCCGTCGATCAACGGGAAAATGAAGAACATCTCGACAAAGCCGATCAACGCCCCGAACAGCGTGCCGCAGGCCATCTGGAAAGCCATGCGCTTGGGGTTCGGCGTCGCGGCCGACAAGCCCACGGTGGCGGCGGCGATCATCGTCATGGTCGCGCCGCTCGGCCAAGCCGTGGCGACCCAATAACTGCCCAGCACCAACAGGATGAAGGCGGCACGAACACCCGATGCCGTGGCGGCCATCCAGTTGGTCTGCGGCACGAACGGTTCGTCCCAGCGTTCACGTTCGTGGCGATGATCGGCCAGGGAGGCGTGGGTCAGGGCGTAGCCGTGCAAGTCGTCGACGAAGCGATAAAGCAGCTCGTAGGCGGTATGGAAATCCAGTTGCTGCCCATCGCTGGGCGCCGTTTCCTGGAACAACGCCCGCAGCCGTCGCACCTGGGCTGGCAGCTCGGCCTTGTACTCGGCCAGCGCCGTCACCAGACGGGCCGCATCGGCGTCAGTCAGGGCGCGACCGCTGAAACCGTCCAGCAGTTCGGCCAACGTTTGCAAACCCGGCTTGATGGCATTGACCACGTGATCCGCCGCACTGCTGCGCAAGCGCTCGAGCAATTGATGCAAAGCATTGAAACGCGTGGTGATGCCCATGAACTCGCTGTTCAAGCGACTGAGCCGGCCGTTGCGCCGACGCATGTGCGGGTCTTCGAATACGGTCGCGCTACGCAGGCTTTCCAGGCCCACCGCCTCGGCAATGAAGCCCACGTTGCGCGCTTCGAATGCCTCCCGCTTGCTGCGCCCACGCAGGCCATCGGTGACAAACAGGGCAAATACCCCAAAACGCTGGTACAAGGCATTGCGCATGGCGGCACTGGCGGTTTGCGGCAGGATCGCGGCGCTGACCAGGGTGGCGCAGAGGATCCCCAGGGAAATCTCCAGCACCCGCCAGACCGCCGCCATGAACGCGCCTTCCGGATGGGCCAGGGCCGGCAGGCCGATCATCGCCGCGGTGTAGCCGGCCAGCACAAAACCATAGGCCCGGAAGTTGCGATAACGCGCCGCGCCTGCCGAACAAAGGCCAACCCAGACCGCCAGGCAAGCGAGGAACGGCTCGGTGTTCTGGGCAAACAAGGCGATCAGCGCCACCATCACCGCCGAGCCAGCCAGGGTGCCGAGGAAGCGGTAGAAGCTCTTGGCGAACACCTGGCCGCTCTGGGGCTGCATGACGATGAACACGGTGATCATGGCCGTGCGCGGTTGCGGCAACTCCAGGCGCATCGCCAGCCACAAGGTCAGGAACGCGGCAAACAGGACCTTGAAAATATAGACCCAGGTCACCCCGTCGCTGCGGGCCCAGTCGAAGAAACCACGGCGCCATTCCAGGCGGTAGAGCCAGCGGGCAGGAGCGAATAAAGACATCACAACAGAACTACTCAGCATGGCTTAAGTCAGGGGAGTCGTTGCCGGCTTCCAACCCACCGCCCAGCGCCGTCACCAAATCGGCATGGGCACTCAAGCGGGCAGCCTGCACTTGCTGTTGCACCTGTTGCTGCTTGAACAACAGGCTTTGGGCGTTGAGCACGTTGAGGTAGTCGGTAAGCCCGCGCTGGAACGCCACCATCGCGATGTCGTAGGTGCGCTGGGCAGCGGCCACCGATTCGGCGGCGAAGGCCTGCTGCTTGTCCATGGATTGGCGGCGGATCAATTGATCGGAAATCCCCTTGAGGGCGTTCATCAGTGTCTGGTTGTAGTGCGCCACGGCGATGTCATATCCGGCCGCCGCCTCACCCAATTGCGAACGCAAGCGCCCGCCGTCGAAGATCGGCAACGTGATCGCCGGCCCGACGTTGTAGGTAAGCTTCTTGCCCGTCAAAAACTCCAGCGCCCCACCGCCGGTGGCCATGTAGCCGAGGCTACCCACCAGGTCGACGTTGGGATAAAAACCGGCCCGGGCCACATCGATGCCTCGGGCCTGGGCCGCCACTTGCCAACGCCCGGCCACCACATCCGGACGCTGGCCGAGCAGTTCGGCGGGCAAGGCCGACGGCAGCTTCAAGGGTGCACCGAGGGCCAGGGTCGGGCGTTGCAATTGCGCACCCGCTCCCGGCCCCTTGCCCGCCAGCGCCGCCAACTGATTGCGGCTCAAGTCGATGGCTTCGTCCAGGGCGTCGAGTTGGCGATGGGTCTCGGGCAGTGGTGCCTGGGCCTGGCTGACTTCGAAATGGGTGCCGATGCCGCCGTCCAGGCGCTTCTGCGCAAGGTCGAGAATTTGCTCTTGTTGATGAAGGGTCGCGGCGACGATATCGCGCTGGGCGAAGTGCAGTGAAAACTGGATGTAGGCGCGCACGATGTTGCTTTGCAGTTCCAGTTGCGCCTGGCGCGCCTGCGCGACACTGGCATGGGCCAGGTCGACCGCCCGTTCGCTGGCATTGCGCTCGCGGCCCCACAGGTCCAGGGCGTAGCTCAAGCCCAAGGCGGCGTTGTTGTCCCAGGTCGTGGTGTCGGCCAGCTCGCCCGGGCCATAGAACTGATCGGTGGGCCAGCCATGACGCTTGAGGGTCGCCTGGCCATTGATCTGCAGCGACTCGGCGGCCTCGGCAATGCCGGCCATGGCCTTGGCCTGGCGGACCCGCGCAGCGGCCATGGCCAGGCTCGGGCTGTCCTGCACGGCCAGGTCGATCCAGCGGTCCAACTGCCGATCGCCATAGGCTTGCCACCACTGGCGGGTGGGCCAGTGGGCATCGCGAGCCGCCTCGCGGATGGCGGCATCGGTCGCCAGTTGGTTGGCTGGCAGTACCTGGCTTTGCGGCCCAATCCCTCCTGTCCCGATGCAACCGCTGATGGTTAATGTCAGGACCCAAACACTGAGAGTCTTCAGCTCTCTGCTGATGCAACGCGGCACTTGCGCAAAATTCCTAGGAGAGAAAGTCGGGGGAGCTGTGGGAGCGGGCTTGCTCGCGAAAGCGGGCTTGCTCGCGAAAGCGGTGTGTCTGTCACCGATGATGTTGGATGTCAGTTCGCCTTCGCGAGCAAGCCCGCTCCCACAGGATCAGCGCCGCACAGTTAGGCGATCTGCGCCACAGTGTCGGCAATTCTAGGCATCGCCCTGCCCGGCGATAAGCCGACCTTTCTGTGAATCTTTGTTACCGTTAACGCGATAATCCATTAGTCGGGTCCCGCAGCTCTGTAACTTCGTGTCACAATTTGCCACCTCCCAAGAGAGCCCTCCATGGACACCCTGCAAAACATGCGCGCGTTCAGTTGTGTTGCCGAAGCGGGCAGTTTCACCGCCGCCGCCGCACAACTGGACACCACGACGGCCAACGTCTCGCGTGCGGTTTCCAACCTGGAAGCCCATCTGCAAACCCGCCTGCTCAACCGCACCACTCGCCGCATTGCCCTGACCGAGGCGGGTAAACGCTACTTGTTGCGTTGCGAGCAGATCCTGGCTTATGTCGAAGAAGCGGAAGCCGAGGCCAGCGACGCCCATGCGCGACCGGCCGGGCAGTTGAAGGTCCATACGATGACCGGCATCGGCCAGCATTTCGTGATCGACGCCATCGCCCGTTACCGCAAGACGCATCCGGATGTGACCTTCGACCTGACCCTGGCCAACCGGGTGCCGGACATCCTGGACGAGGGCTACGACGTCTCCATCGTGCTCGCCAGCGAGTTGCCGGACTCGGGCTTCGTCTCCCAGCGCCTGGGCATCACCTACAGCATCGTCTGCGCGTCGCCCGCCTACGTGAAAGCCAGCGGCTGCCCACAAAAACCCGGCGACCTGCTCAACCACGCCTGCCTGCGCCTGGTCAGCCCGGTCATTCCGCTGGAAAAATGGGTGTTCGACGGCCCGGAAGGCCAGGAGATGGTCACCATCAACAGCTCACCGTTCCTGGTGAATTCCGCCGATGCGATGAAAACCGCGATCACCAGCGGCATGGGGGTGGGAGTATTGCCCGTGTACGCGGCCATCGAAGGCTTGCGCAACGGTACGTTGGTGCGGGTCATGCCCAGCTACCGCTCCCAGGAACTGAACCTCTATGCCATCTACCCATCGCGCCAATACCTGGATGCGAAGATCAAGACCTGGGTCGAGTACCTGCGAGGCTCGTTGCCGGAAATCCTCGCGGCGCACCAGTCTGAGCTGGCGGCTTACGAATTGAGTGGAAGCCTGGCAGGCGCACGGATCGCGAACTGAAGTCGCCCCCGTGCCTGAGGGATGATTTCAGCGCTTGCCCATCGAACGACGCGTGCCGGGAGGCGCGGCGCCCGGGGTCTTGGTATGGCCATTCTTCGCGCCGTTCTTGTACCACGGCTGCTGGCCGGCGCCCTTGGCCGCAGCCAGCTCACCGGGTTTGAACGGGAATTTGAAGGCCGGGATCGCCGCTTTGGCGTCCTCGCTGCTGGAAATATCGCTGTCGGACAAGTCGGCCTGTTCGCCGCCGGGGAGTTCGTCCGCAGGCGAAGGTGTCGGGGAAGTCATGTAAGGCTCCGGGTCATGCATGCAAGTCGGGCCCGAAGGGCGAGCCGCGAAAGGCGGCAGTATACCTGCCCGATATCACAGCGCGCAGGGCAGTTTCATCCAGCACAACCATTCATCCGACGACAAGCCGGGACAAAACTGACAAGCCTGTCAGTTAGCCGTCACCTTCCTGACCGGCTCGCAACGCTATATAAGAAAGCTCCAACTCCTGCGTCCAGAACCGGCCCTTCATATCCATGCGCACCCAGAAGAAAACTGTCCTGCTCGTCGTGCCGTTGGTGGCCCTGGCGGCCCTCGTCCTCTGGTTTGCGCTCAAGCCCGTGACCGCCAGGCCCAGCGCTCCCCCCGCCGTTCCGGTACGGTCCGTCAGCGTGGTGCAAAAGGACGTACCGCGCTTTGCCAGCGGCATCGGCACGGTCCTGTCGCTGCACAGCGTGGTCATCCGGCCGCAGATCGACGGCATCCTCACCCGGCTGCTGGTCAAGGAAGGACAACGGGTCAAGAAGGGTGACCTGCTGGCGACCATCGACGACCGTTCGATCCGCGCCAGCCTCGACCAGGCCAGGGCCCAGCTCGGCGAGAGCCAGGCCCAGCTGGCGGTGGCCCAGATCAATCTCAAGCGCTACAAATTGCTGAGCGTCGATGATGGCGTCTCGAAGCAGACCTACGACCAGCAACAGGCGCTGGTCAACCAGCTCAAGGCCACCGCCCAGGGCAATCAGGCGGCCATCGATTCGGCGCAGGTGCAACTGTCCTACACCCAGATCCGCTCCCCGGTGAGCGGTCGCGTCGGCATTCGCAACGTGGATGAAGGCAACTTCCTGCGCACCAGCGACACCGAAGGCCTGTTCTCGGTGACCCAGATCGACCCGATTGCCGTGGAATTCTCCCTGCCCCAGCAAATGCTGCCCACCTTGCAACGGTTGATCGCGGCGCCCGAGCAAGCCTTGGTCAAGGCCTATATCGGCGCCGATGGAGCCACCGGGGAGCTGCTCGGCGAGGGGCGCCTGAGCCTCATCGACAACCAGATCAACGCCAACACCGGGACCCTGCGGGCCAAGGCTGAATTCAACAATGCCGCGCAACGGCTGTGGCCCGGGCAACTGGTGACGCTGAAAATCCAGACCGCCCTCGACAAGGACGCCCTGGTGGTGCCTCCCACCGTGGTCCAGCGCGGGCTGGAGCAACATTTCGTGTACCGGATCAAGGGCGACAAGGTCGAAAGCGTGCCGGTGGTCATGGTTTACCAGGACAGCGACATGCACATCATCAAAGGGGTGAACGCTGGCGATCAACTGGTGAGCGACGGTCAGTCGCGGCTCAAGCCAGGCAGCCACATCCAGGTGCTCAGTGATCCGCCCGCCCTGGCCAAGACTTCGGCGCCGCAACCATGAAGGGCCGCGGCTCGGTTTCAGCGTGGTGCATCGACCACCCCATCGCCACGGTGCTGCTGACATTTGCCCTGGTACTGCTGGGCGTGATCGCGTTTCCTCGCCTGCCCGTCGCGCCGTTGCCACAGGCGGAATTCCCGACCATCCAGGTTAACGCGCAGTTGCCTGGGGCCAGTCCCGAAACCATGGCGTCGTCGGTCGCGACACCGCTGGAAGTGCAATTCAGTGCCATTCCCGGCATCACCCAGATGACCTCCAGCAGCGCCCTGGGCTCGACCAACCTGATCTTGCAATTCAGCCTCGATAAAAGCATCGACACCGCCGCCCAGGAAGTGCAGGCGGCGATCAACACCGCCGCCGGCAAACTGCCCAACGACATGCCGAACCTGCCGACCTGGCGCAAGGTCAACCCTGCCGACAGCCCGGTGCTGATCCTCAGCGTCAGCTCCTCCCTGATGCCCGGCACCGAGCTGAGCGACTACGTCGAAACGCTACTCTCGCGTCAGATCAGCCAGATCGATGGCGTAGGACAAATCTACATTACCGGCCAGCAGCGTCCGGCGATCCGGGTCCAGGCCTCGGCTGACCGACTCGCCGCCATCGGCCTGACCCTGGCAGACATCCGCCTAGCGCTCCAGCAGGCCAGCCTCAACCTGGCCAAGGGCGCCCTGTACGGCGATTCGAGCATTTCCACCCTGTCCACCAACGACCAGTTGTTCCAGCCTGAGGAGTACGGTGAACTGATCGTGTCCTACAAGGACGGGGCACCGGTTCACCTCAAGGACATCGCCAAGGTCGTCAACGGCTCGGAAAACGCCTACGTGCAGGCCTGGTCCGACAACGAGCCGGGGGTCAACCTGGTGATCTTCCGGCAACCGGGGGCGAACATCGTCGAGACCGTCGATCGCATCCAGGCGGCCCTGCCCACCCTGCAAGCCATGTTGCCCGCCGCCGTGCAGGTCAAGGTCCTGATCGACCGCACCCAGACCATCCGCGCCTCGTTGCATGAAGTGGAGATCACCTTGCTGATCGCGGTGCTGCTGGTGGTCGCGGTAATGGCGCTGTTCCTGCGCCAGCTTTCGGCGACCCTGATTGTCTCGGCGGTGCTGGGGGTATCGCTGACCGCCAGTTTCGCCCTGATGTACGTGATGGGTTTCAGCCTGAACAACCTGACCCTGGTGGCGATCGTCATCTCGGTGGGGTTCGTGGTGGACGATGCGATCGTGGTGGTGGAGAACATCCACCGGCATCTGGAAGCCGGCGAAGGCATGCGTGAAGCGGCGATCAAGGGTTCCGGCGAAATCGGCTTCACCGTGGTCTCCATCAGCTTCTCGCTGGTGGCGGCCTTCATTCCGTTGCTGTTCATGGGCGGCGTGGTCGGGCGTCTGTTCAAGGAATTTGCCCTGACCGCCACCTCGACCATCCTGATTTCAGTGGTGGTGTCGCTCACGTTGGCGCCGACCCTGGCCGCGCTGTTCATGCGCGCCCCGGTGCATCATGCCCACAGCAAGAGGGGGTTCGGCGAGCGTCTGCTGGGCCGGTACGAGCGCGGCCTGCGTCGGGCCCTGACCCATCAGAAACTGATGATCGGCGTGTTCGGCCTGACCCTGGCCCTGGCGGTGGTGGGCTACGTGTTCATTCCCAAGGGATTTTTCCCGGTACAGGACACCGGCCTGGTACTGGGCACCAGCGAAGCCGCCGCCGACGTGTCGTTCCCGGACATGGTCGCCAAGCACAAGGCCCTGGCCGAAATCGTCGCCGCCGACCCTGCAGTGCAGACCTTCTCCCACTCCGTCGGCGTCTCGGGCAACAACCAGACCATCGCCAACGGCCGCTTCTGGATCGCCCTCAAGCCCCGGGGCGAGCGTGACGTGTCGGCCAGCGGCTTCATCGACCGGATCCGCCCGCAATTGCTGAAGATCCCTGGCGTGGTGCTGTACCTCAGGGCCGGGCAGGACATCAACCTCAGCTCCGGCCCCAGTCGCGCCCAATATCAATACGTGCTCAAGAGCAACGACGGGCCGAGCCTCAACGCCTGGACGCAAAAACTCACCGACAAGCTGCGTGGCAACCCGGCGTTCCGTGACATCTCCAACGACTTGCAACTGGGCGGCAGCATCACCCACATCAACATCGACCGCAGTGCGGCGGCGCGTTTCGGCCTCACCGCCACCGATGTCGACCAGGCCCTGTACGACGCCTTCGGCCAGCGGCAGATCAATGAATTCCAGACCGAGATCAACCAGTACAACGTGATCCTGGAGCTCGACACCCAACAACGCGGCAAGGCCGAAAGCCTGGCGTACTTCTACCTGCGTTCGCCCCTGAGTGGGGAAATGGTGCCGCTCTCTGCCCTGGCCCGCTTCGATGCGCCGAGCAACGGCCCGTTGTCCATTGCCCACGATGGCATGTTCCCGGCCGCCAACCTGTCATTCAACCTGGCGCCCGGCGTGGCCCTGGGGGACGCGGTGCGCCTGCTCGACCAGGCGAAGAACGAAATCGGCATGCCCGCCGCCATTACCGGCAATTTCCAGGGCGCGGCCCAAGCGTTCCAAAGCTCGCTGGCCAGCCAGCCGTGGCTGATCCTCGCCGCGCTGGTGGCCGTGTACATCATCCTCGGCGTGCTCTACGAGAGTTTCGTACACCCGTTGACGATCATCTCCACCCTGCCCTCGGCCGGCCTCGGCGCACTGATCATGCTCTGGCTGCTGGGCCAGGACTTTTCGATCATGGCGCTGATCGGGCTGGTGCTGCTGATCGGGATCGTCAAGAAGAACGGCATCCTGATGATCGACTTCGCCCTCGATGCCCAGCGCAACCAAGGCATGGCACCCCAGGAGGCGATTTTCCAGGCGTGCCTGACACGTTTTCGGCCGATCATGATGACCACCCTGGCCGCCCTGCTCGGCGCCTTGCCGCTGATGCTCGGCTATGGCCCCGGCTCGGAGCTGCGCCAGCCCCTGGGCATCGCGGTGGTGGGCGGCCTGCTGGTGAGCCAGGCGCTGACGCTGTTCACCACACCGGTCATATACTTGTGGCTGGAGCGACTGTTCCATCGACCCGCCCATCAGCCAGGATCGGCGCCGATGGCGGCGCTGGCAAGCACAGACCACTGAGGCAGGGCCATGCGCGTTCTGATTATCGAAGACGAAGAAAAAACCGCGGACTACCTGCACCGCGGCCTGAGCGAACAAGGCTACACCGTGGACGTGGCGCCGGACGGCATCGAGGGGCTGCACCTGGCCCTGGAAACCGACTACGCGGTGATCGTGCTCGACGTGATGCTACCGGGCCTGGACGGCTTCGGCGTACTGCGGGCCTTGCGCGCCCGCAAACAGACGCCGGTGATCATGCTCACCGCCCGGGAACGGGTCGAGGACCGCATCAAGGGCTTGCGCGACGGCGCCGATGACTACCTGGGCAAGCCGTTCTCCTTCCTCGAACTGGTGGCCCGCCTGCAAGCCCTGACCCGTCGCAGCGGCGGCCACGAACCGGTGCAGGTGAGCATCGCCGACCTGTGGATCGACCTGATCAGCCGCAAGGCCACACGCGCCGGCCAACGCCTGGAGCTGACGGCCAAGGAGTTCTCCCTGCTTAGCGTTCTGGCCCGCCGCCAGGGTGAGATTCTCTCGAAAACCGCCATTGCCGAAATGGTCTGGGACATCAACTTCGACAGTGACGCCAACGTGGTGGAAGTGGCAATCAAGCGCTTGCGGGCCAAGCTCGATGGGCCGTTCGAACAGAAGCTGCTGCACACCATCCGTGGCATGGGTTATGTGCTGGAGAGTCGCAGTGATGAGCGTCCCTGATAGCATCGCCCTGCGCCTGAGCGGTATGTTCACGCTGGTGGCGGCGCTGGTGTTCCTGTTGATCGGGGGCGCCTTGTACCAACAGGTTGCCAAGGGCCTGGGCCTGTTGCCCGAAGCCGAGCTCGATGCCCGCTACAGTGTCCTGGAGTCCATGGTCGGCCGCTACGGCACGCCTGAACATTGGGTGAAGATCAACAACAAACTGCGATTGCTCGGCGAAGAAGACAAACGCATCCACTTCTGGATCGTCAGCGACGATCCACGCTTTGAATACGGCAATCCCGATGCGCAGATCCGCACCTTCGCCCAAGGCGCCCTAGGCAAACGCGACCTGACGTTGCCCCAGCGGCACTACCCGATGAAAGTGCTGGTGAGCCAATTTCCGGCCAAGGACCAGCGTCCGCCGCTGCGCTTCATGATCGGCATCGACACCCAGACCTTCTACCAGACCCAGCATCACCTGCTGGTGGCCTTGGTGAGCCTGGCGATTGTCGGTGTGCTCCTGGCTTCGTTGCTGGGCTACTGGGTCGCGCGCATCGGCCTCAAGCCGCTGATCAAACTGTCCGATGAAGCCCGGCGCCTGGCCCCGCCCCGCCTGACCGGACGCTTGCAACTGTCGCCCTTGCCGCCGGAACTGAACCAGTTCGTCAGCTCCTTCAACGCCACCCTCGACCGGGTCGAACAGGCTTACTCGCGGCTGGAATCGTTCAATGCCGACGTCGCCCATGAATTACGCTCGCCGCTGACCAACCTGATCGGCCAGACCCAGGTTGCGCTGACCCGTGGGCGCTCGGCCGAACACTACTTTGAAGTGTTGCAATCGAATCTCGAGGAGTTGGAGCGGCTGCGCTCGATCATCAACGACATGCTGTTCCTGGCCAGCGCGGACCAAGGCAGCAAGGCCACCAAACTGACCAGCACGTCACTGGCCAGCGAAGTGGCGACCACCCTCGACTACCTGGATTTCATTCTGGAAGATGCCCAGGTCCAGGTCCGGGTCAGCGGTGACGCCCAGGCCAACATCGAGATCGCCCATCTGCGTCGGGCGCTGATCAACCTGCTGAGCAACGCCGTACAGCACACCGCGCCCGGACAAGTGATCGACGTGCGCATCGAAGCCCTTGGCGAGCACATCACCCTCGCGGTCACCAACCCCGGCGAACCGATTGCCGGCGAGCACCTGCCGCGCCTGTTCGAACGCTTCTATCGCGTCGATGCCTCGCGCAGCAACAGTGGCGCCAACCATGGGCTGGGGCTGGCCATCGTCAAGGCCATCGCCCTGATGCATGGTGGCGAGGTATTTGTGCACAGTGACCAGGGCGCCAACACGTTCGGGATCCGCTTGCCAGCCTGAGGCCTCCACAAGGTTCGATCTTTTCCAGCATTGAATGCTGAGCGAAAGCCAACTGGATCAAAATCAACAGATCGCAGCCTTTGGCAACGCCTACACAGTTTATTGTGCAAACACTGATTGCCCGCCCTCACCGATCCAAGCACAATCAGTAAAAGGCCAGCACTTGGTTCATTGCCGGTTTGCAATCCTTTGGGACGGATCCCAGCCATATGACAATGCAGATATCGGCCCCATGAGCGCGCGCAGTGCGACACCCGGCAACCCCCCGCCTTCGATACGTTCAGAATGGGTACTCGTACTGGCCAGTTCGCTGGTTGTCATTGCCATCCTGAGCATCGTGACGTTCCTGCTGATTCGCGAACATGCTGCCGCACAACAGGCCGCGACACGTGCGGCGACCAATATCGTGCAACTGATTGACGCCGATGTGCTGCGTAACGTGGAGCTCTACGATCTGTCGCTGCAAGGTTTGGTCAGCGCCGCCAAACGCGAAGACCTGAAAGACGTTTCGCCGGCGATTCGCCATCTGGCGCTGTTCGACCGCGCCACCGCCGCCCCCTATAAAGGCGACATCCTGCTGCTGGACAAACGCGGCGATGTGATCGCTGACTCCGCCTCGATCACGCCGCGTATAGGCAACTATGCCGATCGGGAGTATTTCCAGTCCCACGTCCAGGATCCAAACCCGGGCATGATGATCAGCCGCCCGTTCCGCTCCAGAAGTCACGCGCAGGACTGGCGCATCAGTTTCAGCTATCGACTGAGCGACGAACGGGGCGAGTTCATGGGCGTGGCCGAGGCCGCGATGCGCCTCAACTACTTCAACCAATTGTTCAAGAGCCTGAACATTGGTCATGGCGGTACGGTCAACCTGGTCAGCCGCGACGGTATTCTCCTGGCACAAGAGCCACCCTTGGCCGACGACCTGACAGGCCAGGACTTCAGTCACCGACCGAATTTCATGCGGATCCTGCGCGAAGGCAATGGCAGTTTTACCAGTGTTTCGGGCCAGGATCAGACGCCGCGCCTGTACACTTTTTCCCAGGTGGGCAACTTGCCCTTGATCGTCGTGGTGGCGCTCTCCTCTCAAGAGGTGTTCGCGTCATGGCGACGCACGGCATTGTTGGTCAGTGGCGCCACCGGCGCGCTGTGCATTGGCCTGCTTTGGCTGACCTGGCTGTTGCGCCGTGAACTGCGACGCCGCCACGCCGCTGAGCGGGAATTGGCCCAAAGGGCCTCCGTCGACTCGCTGACGGGCCTGGCCAACCGCCGGACCCTGGACGAAACACTGCAACAGGAATGGATGCGTGCCCAGCGTTCGGGTCAGCCCCTGTCCGTCATGATGATCGATGCCGATCACTTCAAGGCGTTCAATGATCGCCTTGGCCATCAACGCGGTGACGAGGCCTTGCGAACCTTGGCGCAGTTGATCAGCAAGCATGTCCGTCGCCCGGCCGACCTGGCAGCGCGCTACGGTGGTGAGGAGTTCTCGGTAGTACTGCCGGAGACCACAACCGCCGGAGCCTTTACCATGGCCCAGAACATTCGCGAAGCGGTGGAACGATTGCCGCCCGTCCGCGAAGGTGAGGCTCCCATGACAGTCAGCATCGGCATCGCCACTTGGGCCCAAGGGCCGTATGGCGACCTCGAACAACTCATGTTCGCTGCCGACAAGGCGCTGTACCAGGCCAAGGCCAGTGGGCGTAATCGTGTGGTTTGTGCGATGTGACGGTCCCCCTGTGGCTGTTCACTTAGTGTGTATATCCGTTGCTGCGGTAACGGCCACTGGCGGTTCCGCTCTTACAGCGGGTCACTTTCGAAAATCCGAAAGCCGGCCCAGGCGAAAGTAACCGAAGCGCTTCTGCCCCACCACTCGGTGCCTCGCCTAGGCTCGGCATGCCTGATAGCCGACCTGGCTCTCCTGGTCGTACACCTGTCAGATCTGTGGGAGCAAAGCTTGCTCGCGAAGGCGGTGTGTCAGCTTGCGGTGATGTTGGATGTGCTGGCCTCTTCGCGAGCAAGCTTTGCTCCCACAGTAGTTCTGTGGTGGACATAAGTTTTGGTTCACTGAAGATTTGAATGTGGGAGCGAGCCTGCTCGCGCGGAAACATAAGCAGCCGTTACCGCAGCAATGGATATACACACCAAAAAAGCGCCCATAAAAAAAGGCCACCCAAAGGCAGCCTTCAAAAACTAGAGAGGTTTTTTTTGCTTACACGGCCGCAACAGGACGCATGTAAGAGATTGGTGCAGTGCTGGCATCTTCGAACGTCACGACTTCCCAAGCATCTTTCTGCTCAATCAACTTGCGCAGCAGCTGGTTGTTCAGTGCGTGGCCGGACTTGAAGCCCTTGAACTCACCAATCAGGCTATTGCCCAGCAGGTAGAGGTCGCCGATTGCATCGAGGATCTTGTGTTTGACGAATTCGTCTTCATAGCGAAGGCCGTCTTCGTTCAATACACCATCGGAATCGACCACGATCGCGTTTTCAACACTGCCGCCGAGTGCGAGGTTGTGCTTGCGCAGGTACTCGATGTCACTCATGAAACCAAAGGTACGGGCGCGGCTGACTTCTTTTACGAACGAAGTGCTGGAAAAATCCACGCTTGCACTCTGGGTGCGGTCACGGAAAACCGGGTGATCGAAATCGATCTCGAAGCTCACCTTGAAACCTTCGAAAGGGACGAAAGTGGCGCGCTTGTCGCCGTCTTCCACTGTCACTTCCCGCAGGATGCGGATGAACTTCTTGGCGGCGTCCTGCTCTTCCAGGCCAGCCGATTGAATCAGGAATACGAAGGGTCCGGCACTGCCATCCATGATCGGGACTTCGGACGCGGAGAGCTCGACGTAGGCGTTATCGATGCCCAGGCCAGCCATGGCCGAGAGCAAATGCTCCACCGTGTCCACTTTGGTGTCACCGTTGACCAGTGTGGTCGACATAGTGGTTTCACCAACGTTTTCCGCGCGAGCAGGAATCTGCACCACAGGGTCGAGGTCGGCACGACAAAACACAATGCCGGTATCGATAGGCGCGGGCTTGAGGGTCAGGTAGACCTTCTCGCCGGAGTGCAAGCCGACACCTGTGGCACGGATAATATTCTTCAGGGTGCGTTGTTTAATCATGGCATGGGCCGCTTCAGCGCAAATTGCGAACTGGTATCAACAAAGGCTGGCGATGATAGCAGACCAGACCTTTGCTGAACACCAATCACCCGTATCCCCCTGATACATTTCATCAATCGGCCTGACGACGCAGGAAAGCCGGGATGTCCAGGTAATCCAGATCGTCTTGCGGATTCATCTTCGCGGCAGTCGCGGTACCGGCCTGGGCCTGGTTGCGCATGACGGTCGGACGGTCCAGGTCACGGTAGTTCACCGCAGGCGCTTCCTGGCGCGAAGCCACTTGTTGTTGCGGTTGCGCAGCCATGGAGGTGTGAACGGTATTGTCGATGACCTTCACAGGCTTCTCGATTTTCGCGCCCAGACCCGTGGCAACCACGGTCACGTGCAACTCGTCGCGCATGTCCGGATCGATAACGGTACCGACCTTGACCATCGCGTGCTCGGAAGCGAAGGCTTCGATGATGCTACCCACGTCGGAGTACTCACCCAGGGACAGGTCAGGACCGGCGGTGATGTTCACCAGGATGCCGCGTGCACCTTGCAGGTTCACGTCTTCGAGCAACGGGTTGCGGATGGCCGCTTCGGTGGCCTCGCGTGCACGGTTCGGACCGCTGGCGCAGCCAGTACCCATCATCGCCATGCCCATTTCGCTCATGACAGTCCGTACGTCGGCAAAGTCGACGTTGATCATGCCCGGACGCTTGATGATGTCGGAGATACCGCGAACGGCACCGGCCAGTACGTCATCGGCCTTGGCGAAAGCCGACAGCAGGCTTGCGTCTTTACCGAGGATGGTCAGCAGCTTCTCGTTAGGGATGGTGATCAACGAGTCGACGCTTTCAGACAGCAGACGGATACCTTCGTCGGCGATCTGCATGCGCTTGCGACCTTCGAAAGGGAACGGACGAGTCACCACCGCAACGGTGAGGATCCCCATTTCCTTGGCCACTTCGGCAATGATTGGCGCCGCACCGGTACCGGTACCGCCGCCCATGCCCGTGGTGATGAACACCATGTTGGTGCCTTGCAGGACTTCAGCGATGCGCTCACGGTCTTCGAGAGCGGCCTGACGACCGACTTCAGGGTTGGCGCCGGCGCCCAGGCCTTTGGTCACGCCAGTACCCAATTGCAGGATGGTCCGCGCGCCGATGGATTTCAGCGCCTGGGCATCAGTGTTGGCGCAGATGAACTCAACGCCTTCAATGTTGCTCTTGACCATGTGGTTGACAGCGTTGCCGCCGCCACCGCCGACACCGATTACTTTGATAACCGGGCTAGCGGGGATGTTGTCTACGAGTTCGAACATTTTCCCTCTCCTTTCATTCTCTAGTTTTTTCGCCTACTGCGTTTGCTGCGTCTTCCAGCGCCAAGCCTGAAACTTGCCGCTTGAAGCTTTGGAACTTAAAAGTTGCCTTTGACCCAGGCCTGGAGCCGCTCGAACAGCGGTGCCTTCGGCTCTTCGCTGCTGTAGCTGTCGCGGCTGCCGATGCCTGAGAACGAAATCCCGTCGGACTGTTTCTGCAAGCCATACATCAACAGGCCCACGCCGGTGGAATAGATCGGGTTGCGGACCACGTCATCCAGGCCCTTGACGCCATGGGGCACGCCCAGGCGCACCGGCATGTGGAAAATCTCTTCGGCCAGCTCGACCGCGCCTTCCATCTTCGACGTACCGCCGGTCAGCACGATGCCGGCCGGGATCAGGTCTTCGTAGCCACTGCGCCGCAGTTCGGCCTGGATCAGCGTGAACAGCTCGTCGTAACGCGGCTCGACCACTTCGGCCAGGGCCTGGCGCGACAGCTCGCGCGGTGGACGGTCGCCAACGCTTGGCACCTTGATGGTTTCGCCGGCACCGGCCAGCTTCGCCAGGGCGCAGGCGTAACGGATCTTGATCTCCTCGGCGTACTGGGTCGGGGTGCGCAACGCCATGGCGATGTCGTTGGTCACCTGGTCACCGGCGATCGGGATCACCGCCGTATGGCGAATGGCGCCTTCGGTGAAGATCGCGATGTCGGTGGTGCCGCCGCCGATGTCCACCAGGCACACGCCCAGTTCTTTCTCGTCGTCGGTCAGCACGGAGTAGGCCGAGGCCAACTGCTCGAGGATGATGTCGTCGATTTCCAGGCCGCAGCGGCGCACGCATTTCTCGATGTTCTGCGCAGCGTTCACCGCACAGGTCACCACGTGGACCTTGGCTTCCAGGCGCACGCCGGACATGCCCAGGGGCTCACGCACGCCCTCCTGGTTATCGATGACGTAATCCTGCGGCAGGGTGTGCAGCACCCGCTGGTCCGCCGGGATCGCCACGGCCTGGGCCGCGTCGAGTACGCGCTCAAGGTCGGCGGAGCTGACTTCGCGATCACGAATCGCCACGATGCCGTGGGAGTTCAGGCTGCGGATGTGATTGCCCGCCACGCCGACGAACGCCGAGTGGATCCGGCAACCGGCCATCAGTTGCGCCTCTTCGATGGCGCGCTGGATCGATTGCACGGTGGACTCGATGTTCACCACCACGCCTTTTTTCAAGCCACGGGACGGGTGTGTACCGATCCCGACGATGACCAGCGTGCCGTCGTCCGCGACTTCGCCTACCAGCGCCACCACCTTGGAAGTGCCGATATCCAGACCGACGATCATTTTCCCGCTTTGCACGTTTGCCATGGGTCCTGCCTCTTCTTAATTCTTCGCGACGGCGGGTTCGGCCGTCGTGGGCGCTACAGGTTCCCGCCAGCCAACAGCCAGGCCGTTGGCGTAGCGCAGATCGATGCGCGCAATGTTCGTAATCTGTTCTTTAAGCGTCTTGTCATAGATGGCGATGAAGCGGCGCATCTTTTCCACCAGGTTGCCGCGCCCGAGCAACAGCTCGATGCCCGGCCCCGAGCTGCCTGCGCCCGTGGTCAGGAACCAGCTGCCGCGCTCACGCAATTCCAGGCGTGCGATGGAGAAGCCCAGTGGCCGCAACATCTGGCTCAACACCTGGTACTGCTGCATCACTTTCTGCTGGGCCCGCAGTGGGCCGAACAGTTGTGGCAAATGTTCATAGTTGGCCAGTTCCCGCGGCGTAAACGCCTGGCCCTGGTTGTTCAACAACGACTCGTCGCCCCAACGGGCCACCGGCAATTGTTCTTCCAGGCGGATCGACACCTGGTCAGGCCACACCCGCCGGACTTCGGCATGGGCGATCCACGGCATCTGCTCCAGTTCCTTGCGCATGCCCGCCAGGTCGATGGTGAAGAAACTCGACGCGACAAACGGAGCGATCCGTTGCTGCACGGCCTGCTGGCTGATGTAGCTCAGGTCGCCCTGGACGTTGATCCGGGCGATTGGACGGTCGGCATAAGGCAGCAACCGTTGCGCGCCTTCATACGTACCGAACCCCAACGCCACCAGCAGCACCGGCCAGAACAAGCTCTTGAGAAAACCAAAATTGGCTTTCGGCAAACGCGCCGACATCGGCTCTTTGGCCACCATTCGGCTGGCACCCCGCGGCACCGGCTTGCGACCGGGTGCGGATGGCTGATGACGAAGCGATGCGCCTTGCATGGCTTAACCTCTTGGCTCTTGCTGGCCGACACTGGCGGCCAGGATCGACAGCACCAGTTGCTGGAAATCCAGACCGGCGGCGCGGGCCGCCATCGGCACCAGGCTGTGATCGGTCATGCCCGGCGCGGTGTTGACTTCCAGGAACCAGAACTGCCCCTCGGCGTCCTGCATCACGTCCGCCCTGCCCCAACCGGCGATACCCAGTGCCTCACAGGCCTTGGCCGTGAGGTCCATCAGTTCTTTTTCCTTGGCGGCGTCCAGCCCGCAGGGAACGCGGTACTGGGTATCGTTGGCAACGTACTTGGCGTCGTAGTCGTAGAACGTGTGGGGCGTGCCCAACGCAATCGGGGGCAACACCTGGTCACGCAGGGTGGCGATGGTGAACTCGGGACCGGTGATCCATTGTTCGACCAACACTTGCGAATCGTAGGAACTGGCGTCTTTCCATGCCGCGGTCAACTCAGGCAGCGAATTCACTTTCGCCATGCCGATACTTGAACCTTCATGGGCCGGTTTGACGATCAAAGGGAAGCCCAGTTCCGTGGCCGCCGAAATACAATCGGCCTCGCACGCCAACACGGCGTGACGCGGCGTGGGAATGCCGAGGCTGTGCCAGACCTGCTTGGTGCGCAGCTTGTCCATCGCCAGGGCGGAAGCCAGGATGCCGCTGCCGGTGTAGGGAATGCCCAGGCACTCGAGCAGGCCTTGCATGCTGCCGTCTTCGCCACCGCGACCGTGCAGGATGATGAACGCGCGGTCGATTTTTTCGCTCAGCAGACGCTGCAGGAAATCGTCGCCCACATCGATGCCGAAGGCGTCGACACCGGCGCTTTGCAAGGCTTGCAGCACGGCGTTGCCGGACTTGAGGGACACCTCGCGCTCGGCGCTCTTGCCGCCGAACAGCACGGCAACGCGGCCGAAGGCTTTCGGATCAAGGGTCGAAACCAGGTTGGCGTAGGCAGCAGTCATTTCACTTTCCCCTCGCTGGCGGCCACGATGGCACCGGCGAATAACGGACTGTTCAACAGTTTCGGGGCCAGGCCACCGATGTCACCGGCACCCTGGCACAGCAGGATGTCACCGGCGCGCAGCAGCGGTTTGACCAGCGGCGCGAGGTCCACGCCGCGTTCGATGTAGATCGGGTCCAACTGGCCGCGCTGGCGAATGCTGTGGCACAGCTGGCGGCTGTCGGCCCCCGGGATCGGTTCTTCACCGGCCGGGTAGACTTCCATCAACAACAGCACGTTGGCGTCGGCCAATACCTGGACGAAATCGTCGTACAGGTCACGGGTGCGGCTGTAGCGGTGCGGCTGGTAGACCATCACCAGGCGGCGTTCCGGCCAGCCACCGCGCACGGCCTTGATCACCGCCGCGACTTCGGTCGGGTGGTGGCCGTAGTCGTCCACCAGCATCACGTTGCCGCCGTCCACCGGCAGTTCGCCGTAGACCTGGAAGCGTCGGCCCACGCCCTGGAACCCGGACAGGCCCTGGACGATGGCTTCATCGCTGACGCCTTCGTCAGTGGCGATGCAAATGGTGGCCAAGGCATTGAGCACGTTGTGGTTGCCAGGCATGTTCACCGACACGTCCAGCGGTTCGCGATCCGGACGCAGCACGGTGAAGAACGTCTGCATGCCCTGCTGGCGCACGTTGATGGCGCGCACGTCGGCTTCTTCGCCGAAACCGTAGGTCACGGTCGGCCGCTTGATCAGTGGCAGGATTTCACGCACCACCGGGTCGTCCAGGCACACCACCGCCAGACCATAGAACGGCAGGTTGTGCAGAAACTCGACGAAGGTTTTCTTCAGTTTGTTGAAGTCACCGTCGTAGGTGGCCATGTGGTCGGCGTCGATGTTGGTAACCACGGCCACCAGCGGTTGCAGGTGCAGGAAACTCGCGTCGCTTTCATCGGCTTCGGCGATCAGGTAGCGGCTGGTGCCCAGCTGGGCATTGGTGCCCGCCGCATTCAGGCGCCCACCGATCACGAAGGTCGGGTCCAGGCCACCGGCCGCGAACACCGAGGCGATCAGGCTGGTGGTGGTGGTTTTGCCGTGGGTACCGGCGACGGCAATGCCGTGGCGATAGCGCATCAGCTCGGCGAGCATCTCAGCCCGAGGCACCACGGGAATGCGGCGTTCCAGGGCGGTGGCGACTTCCGGGTTGGAGGTGTTCACGGCACTGGAAACCACCAGCACGTCGGCATTGGCGGCGTTCTCGGCGCGGTGGCCGATAAAGATGTGAGCGCCGAAGGACTCCAGGCGCTCGGTCACCGGGGATGCTTTCAGGTCGGAACCGGAGACTTCATAGCCCAGGTTCAGCAGTACTTCAGCGATCCCGCACATGCCCACGCCGCCGATACCGACGAAGTGGATACGGCGGATACGGCGCATTTCAGGTTGCGGCATGGCTTTGCGATTCTCAACCATGGGCCACCTCCAGGCAGGTATCGACCACTTGGGCCGTGGCATCGGGTTTGGCCAGGCGGCGGGCGGCGCGGGCCATGTCTTCAAGTCGTTGCGGCTGCATCAAAACCTCTGTCAGGCGGGCGGCAAGATCCGCGGCGCCAGTCGTTCTTTGCGGCATCAGGAAGGCAGCGCCTTCACGGGCCAAATAATCGGCGTTACGGGTCTGGTGATCGTCGATGGCGTGGGGCAAAGGCACCAGCATCGAGGGCAGACCGGCGGCAGCCAGTTCACTGATGGTCAGCGCGCCTGCGCGGCAGACCACCAGGTCGGCCCAGCCATAGGCTTGGGCCATGTCTTTGATGAAAGGCTGCACTTGCGCCTCCACGCCAACGGCGCGATAGCGCTCGGCGGTCACTTCATCGTGGTTTTTGCCAGCCTGGTGAAACACTTCCGGGCGCAGTTCGGGTGCGACCTGCGACAGCGCTTCGGGCAGCAGTTTGTTCAACGGTTCTGCCCCCAGGCTTCCACCCAGGACCAGCAAACGTGCCTTGCGTCCGGCCAGGGCCGGGCGTGGTGTATCGAGAAACAGCTCGGTACGCACCGGATTACCGGTGGTGCGGCGGCTGCTCGACAGGGTAAAGGTGTCGGGAAAGGCTTCACAGACCCGGGCGGCCAACGGCACCAGTAACCGATTGGCGGTACCGGCCACGGCGTTCTGCTCGTGGACGATCACCGGCACACCGGCCAATTTCGCCGCAACTCCGCCAGGGCCGGTCACATAACCGCCAAACCCGACCACGCACACCGGCCGCAACCGACGGATGATCGCCCGCGCCTGCCAGATCGACTTGAGCAGCATCAGCGGCGCCTTGAGCAACGACAACTTGCCCTTGCCCCGCAGGCCGCTGGCGTCGATCCGATGCAGCTCAAGGCCGGCAGCTGGTACCAGTTCGTTCTCGATGCCCCGCGGCGTACCCAGCCAGTGCACGGTGTAGCCGCGCGACTGGAATTCCCGGGCACAGGCCAGCGCCGGGAACACATGCCCGCCGGTACCGCCCGCCATGATCAGCACGTTAGCGCCCATGAGTCGGCTCCTCGGCGAAGTCGCTCTCCTGGAACTCCATCTCCTCGCTGCCCAGATGGGTTCGACTCTCCCATTCGATGCGCAGCAACAGGCCCAGACAGGCGCAGCAAATCACCAAGGAGCTGCCGCCATAACTGAGGAACGGCAGCGTCAGGCCCTTGGTCGGCAACAGGCCGACGTTCACGCCGATGTTGATCAGGAACTGACCGATCCACAGGAACGACAAGCCATACGCCACGTAGGCGGCAAAAAACTGCTTGGCCTTCTCGGCCCACAAACCGATGTACATGCCGCGCACGCAGACGAACACGAACAGGGCAACGGTGCACAAGGAGCCGACCACGCCGAGCTCTTCGGCCAATACCGAGAACACAAAGTCGGTGTGGGCTTCGGGCAGGTAGAACTGCTTCTGCACGCTGTTGCCCAGGCCCACGCCCAGCCATTCGCCGCGACCGAAGGCGATCAGTGCCTGGGTCAATTGATAGCCGGAACCAAACTGGTCGGCCCACGGGTCGGTGAAGGTGATCAGGCGCGCCATCCGATAAGGCTGGGCCTGGACCAGCACGGTCACGGCTGCCACCGCCAGCGCCACCATCAGGATGAAGCGAAACAGCCCGACGCCCCCCAGGAACAGCATCGCCGCAGCGGCCCCCATCATGACCACGGTGGCGCCGAAGTCCGGCTCCATCAGCAGCAGGCCCGCCATGGGCAGCAGCACGATGAACGGCTTGAAAAAGCCCATCCAGCTCTCGCGCACTTCTTTCTGGCGACGCACCAGGTAACCGGCGAGAAAAATCACCACGAAGACCTTGGCAATTTCCGAAGGCTGCACGTTGAAGAAGCTGAAGCCGATCCAGCGCATCGAACCGTTGACCTCGCGGCCAATGCCCGGCACCAGCACCATCACCAACAGACCGAAGGCGCCAAGCAGCATCATCCAGCCCAGGCGTTGCCAGGTGGCGATCGGCACCATCATGGTGACGATGCAAGCGCCCAGGCCGATCACCAGGTAAATCAGGTGGCGGATCATGTGGTAAAGCGTGTTGCCCGACTGCACGGCGGCCACTTCCGACGACGCGGAGGTGATCATCACCAGGCCAAGGCCCAGCAAGGCCAGGCAACCGGCGAGCATCGGGAAATCCAGGTCGATGCCGCGCCCGGTGATCAGCGGCGACGGGTACGGCTTGATGATGTTCATCAGGCTCATGCCAAGTCCTCCGCGGCCCGGGCGAACAGCTGCCCGCGCTCTTCATAGTTCTTGAACATGTCGAAACTGGCGCAGGCCGGTGACAACAGCACCGCATCGCCCGGTTGCGCGAGGGCGCGGCACTGTTGCACCGCCTCGTCCAGCGAACCGACCCGGACCAGCGGCACGGCATCGCCGAGGGCCTGGGCGATCAATTCGCGATCGCGACCCATCAGCACCACGGCGCGGCAGTTGGCCGCCACCGGGTCGCGCAGGTCCTTGAAGTCCGCACCCTTGCCGTCGCCGCCGGCAATCAGCACGAGCTTGCCTTGGATGTCCGCGCCCAGCCCTTCGATGGCCGCCAGTGCGGCACCGACATTGGTGGCCTTGGAGTCGTTGTACCAAGCCACGCCGTCCAGGTCGCGCACCCACTGGCAGCGGTGCTCAAGACCGGCGAAGCTGCGCAGGGCAGAGAGCATGGCGTCGAACGGCAGGCCGACCGCATGCCCCAGGGCCAACGCGGCCAGGGCATTGGCCTGGTTGTGGGCGCCACGAATCTTCAGTTCGCGCACCGGCATCAGGTTCTGGAATTCGAAGGCCAGGTATTTCTCGCCGTTCTCTTCGCGCAGCCCGAAGCCTTTGAAATCCGGCACGCCCAGGCCGAAGGACCAGCACGGCATGCCCTCGCCCAACAATGGACGGGTCAGGGCGTCCTGGCGGTTGAACACCACTTGCCGGGCGCCACGGAAGATCCGGTGCTTGGCCAGGTGATAAGCCGGCAGGCCGCTGTAGCGGTCCATGTGGTCTTCGCTGATGTTGAGCACGGTCGCCACTTCGGCGCCCAGGTGGTCGGTGGTTTCCAGCTGGAAGCTCGACAGCTCCATCACGTACAACTCGACGTCGTCACTGAGCAAGTCCAGCGCCGGGGTACCGAGGTTGCCGCCCACCGCGACGCGCTTGCCGGCCGCCGCCGCCATCTCGCCCACCAGGGTGGTGACGGTGCTCTTGGCATTGGAACCGCTGATGGCGACGATCGGCGCCTTGGCGTTACGCGCGAACAGCTCGATGTCGCCGGACAATTTCACGCCACGGGCAGCCGCCGCCTGCAGGGCCGGAGTCGCCAGGGCCAGGCCAGGGCTCACGTAGAGCTCATCGGCGCGGCACAGGAATTCGACGTCCAGCTCGCCACAACGCACGTCCACCTGCGGATAGTCACGGCGCAGCGTGGCCAGCTCAGGTGGATTTTCCCGCGTATCGGCCACGGCAAACGACACGCCCCGGTTCGCCAGGAAGCGAACCAGGGACATGCCGCTCTTGCCGAGGCCGACAACGATGCGGAAGTGGTCAGAAGCGATCAGGGACACTCGTTCTACCTCAGCTTCAGGGTGGCAAGGCCGACCAGGACCAGGATCACGGTGATGATCCAGAAACGGACGATCACGCGTGGCTCGGGCCAGCCCTTGAGTTCAAAGTGGTGGTGGATCGGCGCCATGCGAAATACCCGGCGGCCGGTCAATTTAAAGGACGCAACCTGAATGACGACTGACAGGGTCTCCATCACGAATACACCGCCCATGATGAACAGGACGATTTCCTGGCGAACGATGACGGCGATGGTGCCCAGGGCCGCGCCCAGCGCCAACGCGCCGACGTCGCCCATGAAGACTTGCGCCGGGTAGGTGTTGAACCACAGGAAGCCCAGGCCGGCACCGATCAGCGCACCGCAGAACACGATCAACTCGCCCGCCCCCGGCACATAAGGAATCAGCAGGTATTCGGCGAATTTCACGTTACCCGACAGATAGCAGAAGATCCCCAGGGCGCCGCCGACCATGACCGTGGGCATGATCGCCAGGCCATCGAGGCCGTCGGTGAGGTTGACCGCGTTGCTCGAACCGACGATCACTAGGTAGGTCAGCACGATGAAGCCTGCGCCCAGCGGAATGCTGTAGTCCTTGAGCATCGGCAGGATCAGGGTGGTCTCTACCGGCGAGGCGGCGGTCATATAAAGGAAGATCGCCGCGCCTAGGCCGAACACCGACTGCCAGAAATACTTCCAGCGGCTTGGCAGCCCACGGGAGTTCTTCTCGATGACCTTGCGATAGTCGTCGACCCAACCGATGGCGCCAAAGAGCAAGGTCACCAGCAGCACGACCCAGACATACCGGTTCGCCAGGTCGGCCCAGAGCAACGTACTGATGCCGATGGACGACAGGATCAGCGCGCCGCCCATGGTCGGGGTGCCGGATTTGGACAGGTGCGACTGCGGGCCGTCGTTACGGACCGACTGGCCGATCTGCAGGTTCTGCAGGGTGCGGATCATCCACGGGCCCAGGAACAGCGACAACGACAGCGCGGTCAGCACACCCAGGATCCCGCGCAGGGTCAGGTACTGGAAGACCGCGAAGCCTTTGTGGAACTGTTGCAGGTACTCCGCTAGCAGCAGCAGCATTAATGTTTCTCCGTGGAGGCGCCGCACAGCGCCGCGACGATGTTTTCCATCGCTGCGCTGCGTGAGCCCTTGATCAATAAGGTGGTGTTCGGGTCCTGCTCGGCGCCCAGGGCCTGGATCAGTTCGGCCTGAGTGGTGAAATGCCGTGCGTGTTCGCCAAACGCGGCGACCGCATGCGCCATCATCGGGCCGACCGCATACAGCGCGTCGACCTTGCCGCGCGCATAGGCACCGACGTCGTGATGCCCCTGTTGCGCCCACTCGCCCAGTTCGCCGATATCCCCCAGCACCAGCACGGTACGGCCGGAAAAACTGGCAAGGATATCCACGGCCGCGCACATGGACGACGGGTTGGCGTTATAGGTGTCATCGATCACGCGCATGCCGTTGCTGGCCAGTTGCGCGACGGAGCGCCCCTTGACCGGCTGCACGGCATTCAGCCCGGCAACAATGCCCGGCAGCGACACGCCCAGCGCATGGGCGGCAGCCGCCGCAGCCAGGGCGTTGGCAACGTTATGGGTGCCAAGCAGGTTCAACTGCACCCGCTCGGCACCAACCGGGCTGTGCAGGTTGAAAGCCGGGCAACCGCGAGCATCGCGGTCCAGGTGGCTGGCGTAGAAATTCGCGGCGGGGTTGCTCAGGGCGAAGGTCAGCACCTTGCGCGCCCCCGCCCGGGCCTTCCAGATGTCGAAGGCTTTGTCGTCGAGATTCAGCACGGCGACGCCATCGGCATCCAGCCCCTCGATGATCTCGCCCTTGGCCTCGACGATTTTTTCCGGGCCGCCGAACTCGCCGACGTGGGCAGTCCCAGCGTTGTTGAGCACCGCCACGTGGGGCTTGGTCATGGCCACGGTGTAGGCAATCTCGCCGAGCCGCGAAGCGCCCAGCTCGATGACGGCGGCGCTGTGTTCCGGCGCCAGCTCCAGCAGAGTCAGCGGCACGCCGAGGTCGTTGTTCAGGTTGCCACGGGTCGCCAGCACCGGACCGCGGGTGCGCAGGATGCTGGCAAGCATTTCCTTGACCGTGGTCTTGCCGCTGGAGCCGGTGATGGCTGCGACCGGGTTGCCATATGCCGCGCGGTTCAGCGCACCGAGCTGGCCCAGGGCCTGGCGGGTGTCGTTGACGAGCAATTGCGGCAACGTGCTGTTGGTCACTTCGCGCTCGACCAGGGCGGCGACCGCACCTTTGCCCGCGACTTCGTTCAAGTAATCGTGGCCATCGAAACGCGGTCCAGTCAGGGCGACAAACAATTGCCCCGGCGTGATCGCCCGGCTGTCGATGCTGACGCCGTCAAAGGTGGCGTCCGCGGCGATGAGGCGCGCATTCAGGGCGTTGGTCAGCTCACTGAGTTTCAAGGCCTTAAGCATGGGCAACCTCCCACGCGGTCAGGGCGTGATCGGCTTCCACCAGGTCGGAGAAAGCATGGCGTTCGCCGTTGATTTCCTGATAGTCCTCGTGCCCCTTGCCGGCCAGGACGATGACATCATCCGCCGAGGCGCTGGCGATCAATTGGGCGATGGCCTGGCCGCGACCGGCCACGAAGGTGACGTTATCCACAGCCGTAAAACCGGCGCGGATGTCGTCGAAAATCCGTAGCGGGTCTTCACTGCGTGGGTTGTCATCGGTGACCAGCACGCCATCTGCCAAGCGCTCGACCACTTCGGCCATCAACGGACGCTTGCCGCGATCGCGATCGCCACCGCAGCCGAACAGGCACAGCAGCCGACCCTTGGCGTGAGGACGCAGGGCCGTAAGAACTTTTTCCAAGGCGTCGGGGGTGTGGGCGTAGTCGACCACCACCAGCGGCTGAGTACCGCCACCCAGGCGCTGCATGCGACCGGCCGGGCCTTCGAGCTTCGGCAGGACCTTGAGGATTTCGTCCAGCGCGTAGTCCAGGCCGAGCAAGGCACCGATGGCTGCCAATACGTTGCTCAGGTTGAAGCGACCGAGCAAGGTGCTGCGCAAATGGTGCTCGCCCTGGGGCGTGACCAGCGTGGCGCGCACGCCTTCGTCATTGAATTGCGCCTGGCGTACATAAAGGTAGGCGCTGGCATCTTCCAGGCTGTAGGTGATCAACCGGGACTCGCGCTTTTCGGCAGCCAATTGCCGGCCGAATTCGTCATCGAGGTTGATGACCCGGCACTTCAGGTCATTCCAGGCAAACAGCTTGGCCTTGGCTTCACCGTAGGCCTGCATGGTGCCGTGGTAATCCAGGTGATCCCGGGACAGGTTGGTCAACACCGCGACATCGAACGCCAGCGCGGTCACACGGCCCTGGTCCAAACCATGGGAAGAGACCTCCATCGCAACGGCCTTGGCACCGGCCTTTTTCAGGTCCGCCAGGGTCGCTTGCACGGCTATTGGGTTCGGCGTGGTGTGCAGGCCGCTTTCCAATGCGCCATGGAAGCCGTTGCCCAGGGTCCCGACAATGCCGCAATGCTGGCCGAGCAGGTCCAAAGCCTGGGCCACCAGTTGGGTCACGCTGGTCTTGCCGTTGGTGCCGGTCACGCCCACCAGGTTCAGGTGACGGCTCGGGTCGCCATAAAAACGCCCGGCGATATCCGACAGTTGCGCCGCCAGGCCCTTGACTGGAATCAGCGGAACGTCGGTGATCGGCAGCACGGTCGCGCCTTGTACTTCATAAGCCACAGCAGCCGCGCCACGTTTCAGGGCATCGGCGATGTGGTCACGGCCATCGAAACGAGCGCCCGCCACTGCCAGGAACAAGTCCCCGGCGCGTACATTGCGACTGTCCAGCGCCAATTCGCGAATCAGCAGATCGTGACCGGCGTGGGCAAAAATCTTGTTCAGGCTCAGGGACATCAGCCACGCCCTCCTTCAGCTTTCAAGGGAACGACCGGCGCGGTACTGGCCTGCTGGGTCGGCGGCAGGTTATCCGGGGTAATGTTCATCAGGCGCAGGGTGCCGGACATCACTTTGCTGAACACCGGCGCCGAGACCAGGCCGCCGAAGTAGCCCGCCTTGCTCGGCTCGTCGATGACCACGACGATGGCGTAGCGCGGGTCGCTCATCGGGCCGAAACCGGCGAACAGCGAACGGTAGGAGTTCTCGGCATAGCCCTTGACGCCCGCAGAGGTTTTGCGGGCCGTACCCGACTTGCCGGCCACGTGATAGGCCGGCACCTGGGCGCGATAAACGCCACGCGGCGCTTCGATCACCTGTTGCAGCATGCCCTGCATGGTCTTGGCGACATCCTCCGGAATGACCTGAGTAGACTCCGGGGCCTTGTCGGTTTTGATCAGCGACAGCGGTGTCATGCGGCCGTTGTTGGCCAGCACCGAAAACGCGTGGACCAACTGGATCGCGGTCACGGAAACACCGTAGCCGTATGACAACGTGGCCGTTTCAGCCTTGCGCCACTCGCGGTAGTTCGGCAGATTGCCGACACGCTCGCCAGGAAAGCCCAGGCCAGTACCCTGACCAAGACCGATTTTCTGGGCAAGACGGTAAATCGTTTCCCCGCCGATATCGAAGGCGATCTTGCTCATGCCGACGTTACTGGAATTGATCAGGATGCCGGTCAAGTCCAGCACCGGGCCTTCGCTCCTGGACACGTCGCGAATGGTGTACTTGCCGATCTGCAGGGTGCCCGGGTACACCTCGACGGTGTCGCTCGGTTTCCAGCGTCCGGTTTCCAGAGCGGCGGCCATGGACACCGCTTTCATGGTCGAACCCGGCTCGAACACGTCGATCATCGCGCGATTACGCATCATCGCCGGTTGCAGGTTGCGACGGTTGTTCGGGTTGTAGGTGGGCTGGTTGACCATAGCCAGGATCTCGCCAGTCTTCACGTCCATGATCACCAAGCTGCCGGCCTTGGCACCGTTCTCGACGATGGCATTGCGCAGCTCACGGTTGGCCAGATATTGCAGGCGCAGATCAATGGACAACGCCAAGGGCTTACCGGCCTTGGCGTTTTTGGTGACTTGGACATCCTTGATCAGCCTGCCGCGCCGATCCTTGATAACCTGCCGCTTGCCGGGAACCCCGGCGAGCCAGTCGTCGTAAGCCAGCTCTATGCCTTCCCGCCCTCGATCATCGATGTCGGTAAACCCGACCATGTGGGCCGTGACTTCACCGGCCGGGTAGAAGCGCCGGAACTCTTCGATGCCGTAGACACCCGGGATTTTCAGGTCGAGCACGCTCTGGCCTTGCTCAGGCGTCAGCCCGCGCACCAGGTAGATGAATTCTTTGTTGGCCTGGGCTTCGAGGCGCTCGGCCAGGGCCTTGGGATCCTGTCCAAGGGCGGCGGCCAGGGCCGGCCACTTTTCCTTGGCCTGCTGCATTTCCTTGGCGTTTGCCCACAACGTCGTTACCGGGGTGCTCACGGCCAACGGCTCGCCATTACGATCGGTGATCAGGCCACGGTGAGCCGGAATCGGAATATGACGCAAGCTGCGGGCATCGCCTTGTTCCTGGAGGAAATCACGATCGACCACTTGCAAATCGATGATGCGCCAGACGATAGCGCCCACCATGATCCCGAGCAAACCCAGGACCAGGCGGAAGCGCCACGGAAAGAGTGCCCCTTCGAGTTTTATCATGGCGTCACCATCTGCACTTCGGCAGCGCCAGGGATGCGCATTTTCAGCTGCTCGGTGGCCAAGACTTCGATGCGGCTATGGGCGGTCCAGGTGCTCTGCTCCAGGATCAACCGGCCCCACTCGGCCTGCGCCTTGTCACGCACGCTCAGCTCGTTGTAAAGGGAATTGAGAAGCTGGCGGTTCCAGTGCGCGCTATAGGACACGGCAATGGCCGACACGAGCACGCCGATAAACAGCAGCAGCATGAAAAAGCTGCCGCCGGGCAGGGGCTTGGCGAAGAGCCTGCTCACCGCAACTTCTCCGCGACACGCATGACCGCGCTACGGGCGCGCGGGTTGACCTTGAGCTCGGCCTCGGAGGCGAACTGCGCCTTGCCATGGATCTTGATTTTCGGCACGAAGGCTTCGAAACGCACCGGCAGGTTGCGCGGCAGGTTATCGGCTTCGCCCTTGGTGAGTTTGCGCATGAACAGCTTGACGATGCGGTCTTCCAGGGAGTGGAAGCTGATCACCACCAGCCGACCGCCGATCTCTAGCGCTTCAAGCGCCGCTTCGAGACCGACTTCCAGATCGCCCAGCTCGTTATTGACGTGAATGCGCAAGCCTTGGAAAGCCCGGGTTGCCGGGTTCTTGCCCTTTTCCCAGGCCGGATTGGCAACCTTCAGCACCTCGGCCAGGTCGCCGGTGCGCTCGAATGGCTTGATGTCGCGCCGCTCGACCACGGCACGGGCCATGCGCCCGGAGAAACGCTCTTCACCGTATTCCTTGAAGACACGGGCGATTTCTTCCACCGGGGCAGTGTTGACGAATTCGGCGGCGCTGATTCCACGGGACGGGTCCATGCGCATGTCCAGCGGGCCGTCATTGAGGAAACTGAAGCCACGCTCCGGGTCGTCCAGCTGTGGCGAAGACACGCCCAGGTCGAGCAGCACGCCACTGACCTTGCCGGCCAGGCCACGCTCGGCGACTTCCGAAGCCAGCTCGGCAAAGCTGCGCTGCACAATGACAAAGCGGCCGTCTTCGGCCGCCAGCGCTTGCCCGGTGGCAATCGCTTGAGGATCCTTGTCGAACCCCAGCAACCGGCCACCCGGACCGAGCTTGCTGAGAATCAACCGGCTGTGTCCGCCACGCCCGAACGTGCCGTCCAGATAGCAGCCATCAGGACGTACGGCGAGAGCCTCGACGGCCTCGTCCAACAGTACGGTGATGTGGTTAAAGCCGCTATCAATAGTCACAGGATCAAATCACGCAGTTCATCAGGCATGGCGCCCGGTTGTTGAATAGCAGCAAGGTCAGCGGCAGAAACCGCATTCCAGGCATCTTCGTCCCACAGTTGGAACTTGTTCAGTTGGCCCACCAGCATCGCGCGCTTATCCAGCTTGGCGTACTCGCGCAGGCGCGGCGGCACCAGGAAACGACCGCTGCCGTCGAGTTCGAGGTCGACGGCATTACCAATCAGCAAGCGTTGCAAGCGGCGGTTTTCTTCACGCAGCGAAGGCAGTGCGCGCAGTTTGGTTTCGATGATTTCCCACTCATCAAGGGGGTAAACGCACAAACATGGGTCAACAGCGTCGATCGTGACGATTAATTGACCGGAACTTCGCGAAACGAGCTCGTCACGATACCGGCTGGGCATGGCGAGCCGGCCTTTTGCATCGAGACTGATAGCGTTAGCTCCGCGAAACACGTCTGCGTTTCTCCACTTTTTGGCGTTTTACCTTCAAAAAAACCCACTTCATGCCACTTTCCGCCACTTGCGCACACTATAGGAATGCGCCCACCGCACCGTCAAGGCGCGCAATGAAGGAAAAGCCTTATAGATCGGAGATTTAGGAACGTTTCAGGAGGGGTAACAAGAATGTGACGTAGGAAATTTCGCCCAAACCTGAGACAGCGCAGGGAACTGCGCGCACAAGTTAAAGTGATTTATTAAGAGTAAGATTTTTTTGGTATTAGGAATTGCGTCTGCCAGTGATTCTGGCAGGAAGGGAAAAGGTGGAGAGTCGATCTGTAAGCCGGGTTCTGTCTTGAACAGTCATTCGTCTACGATGGCCATCACTGGACATCTTTAGCAACCTACCCGGTCCCAGCGCGGGCCACGCCTTGGGACCCTATTTGGTCTTGCTCCAAGTGGGGTTTACCTAGCCACGAACTGTTGCCAGCCGTGCGGTGCGCTCTTACCGCACCTTTTCACCCTTACCGGCGCCGAAGCGCTTAGGCGGTTATTTTCTGTGGCACTTTCCGTAGGCTCACGCCTCCCAGGCATTACCTGGCACTTCGCCCTATGGAGCCCGGACTTTCCTCCCCCCCCTAATTCTCATAGAGGGCAGCGACTGTCCGATCGACTCTCCGCCGCGAAGGTTAACGGCAGAGCGCTTGAAGAACAAGCGCTAAAAGCCTTTGACCTGCCCCGCACCTTGGTTTCACTGACCTTTCTGTTTTTCCAGCGCGACCTGGTACAGCACATTCTTGCGCTCGCCAGTGATCTGGGCCGCAAGGGCCGCGGCACGCTTGAGTGGCATTTCCTCGAGCAGCAGGTTCAGGATGCGCATCGCTTCGCTGCTGACAGCGTCTTCACTTTCCGGCGCTGTCCACCCAGCCACCAGCACAACACATTCACCGCGCTGCTGGTTGCTGTCGCTTTCGACGAAGGCTCGCAGCTCCGCCAACGGCAACCCCTTGAGGGTTTCAAACGTCTTGGTCAACTCACGAGCCAACAACGCCGGACGCTCAGGGCCGAACACCTGCTCCATGTCTTGCAGGCATTCAAGGATGCGGTGCGGCGCCTCATAGAAGATCAGCGTGCGCGGCTCTTCCTTTATAGCCTCCAGGCGCGCCCGTCGCCCCACCGCCTTGGCCGGCAGGAAACCTTCGAAGATGAAACGGTCCGACGGCAGGCCTGCCGCCGACAGCGCCGCGATCAATGCACAAGCCCCCGGCACCGGCACCACGCTGATGCCCGCTGCCCGAGCCTGACGCACCAGATGATAGCCAGGGTCGGAAATCAGCGGCGTACCGGCATCGGAAATCAGCGCGACGTTATCGCCCGCCAGCAGCCGGGTAATGAAACGACTGCCTTCATCCCGTTCATTGTGTTCGTGACAGGCTGCCAACGGCGTGGAAATGCCGAAATGCTGCAGCAGGCGCTGGGAGTGGCGCGTGTCTTCAGCTGCGATCAACGCAACCTCCTGCAGGATTTTCAGCGCCCGGGCACTGATATCGTCCAGGTTGCCGATGGGCGTCGCCACCACATAAAGCGAGCCGGCAGCGGAATTCAAAGCACCTGGAGCAGTCAAAACGCGCACCTCATGATCGGTAAAAACCGCCATTGTAGCGTGTAGCGGCGGCCTCGGCTGTTCGCGGTAAACTTGCTTGCGCTCATCCGTGCCTGTAGGAGCTGACGAGTGAAGCGAGGCTGCGATCTTTCCCCAGCCACTTGAATCTCAAGCGAAAGATCAAAAGATCGCAGACTGCGCCAGCGCCTACCGAGCCCAGCGGAGGTTTGCGCCCTCGCCACAAAGGCTCAATACCCGGTCTTTTGTGCTACGCCGCACTCTTTGAAATACCTAAATTGATCGATTCACACCACTAACATCGCGCCCCGGCCAGTGCTTGGGTACAATTCGACGCTAATTTGATCTCGTATCAGGAACACTTACATGATCGCTTGCCTGCGGCTGCTCTCCGCCCTCTGCCTCGCCGCCCTCCTGGCGGCCTGCGCCAGCTCGCCCTCGTCCAGCCTTGGCGAACTTCCACGCACCCCGGATGCCAGTATCGAGCAATTGCTCGAACAGGCCACTCAAAGCAAAGACCCGGAAAAAGCCGCCCTGCTGCGCCTGAGCGCTGCCGACCTGGCCTATCGCCAGGGCAACGCCGGCCAGTCCGCACAGATCCTGCAACAAGTGCCGATGGAACAACTCAAGCCCGGCCAGCAGATTTTCGCCAGCACGCTGTCGGCTGAACTGGCGATGACCCGCAACCAACCCAAGGCGGCACTGACCGCCCTGAGCCACCCGAGCCTGCAACACTTGAGCGAAATGCCGGTGGAGCAGCAGGTTCGCACCGGTACCGTCCGCGCCCGCGCCCTGGAGGCCGATGGCCAGACCCTGGCCGCCGCCAAGGAGCGCATTTTCATCGCGCCCTTGCTGGAGAACGACGCCGCGGCGAAAAACCACGAAACCATCTGGTCGTTGATCGCCTCGCTGCCCACCGACCAGCTGCAGCCAAGCGCCAACGACGACCTTGGCGGCTGGCTGAGCCTGGCCCTGGTCGTCAAGACAGCCGGCACCCTGGAACAACAGCAGGCGGCCATCGACCACTGGCGCGAACAGAACCCGAAGCACCCCGCTGCCCTGCAACTGCCGACACCGCTGGTCAAGCTCAAGGAACTGGCGAGCCAGCCGCTGAGCAAGATCGCCCTGCTGCTGCCGCAAAATGGCCAGCTGGCGGCGGTTGCCAGGGCCTTGCGTGAGGGCTTCATGGCCGCGCACTACCAGGCCCAGCAGGCCGGACAGAAGCCGCCAAGCATCCAGTTCTACGACAGCTCCAGCCTGAGCTCCATGGACGAGTTCTATCGCAAGGCCCAGGCCGACGGCGTGCAACTGGTGGTCGGACCGCTGGAAAAACCACTGGTCAAGCAGATCAGCACCCACCCGCAACTGCCGATTACCACCCTGGCTCTGAATTACAGCGAAGGCGAACAAGGGCCATCGCAACTGTTCCAGTTCGGCCTGGCACCCGAGGATGAAGCCCGCGAAGTCTCCCGTCGCGCCCGCGCCGATGGCCTGCATCGCGCTGCCGCCATGGTACCCAAGGGTGAATGGGGCGATCGTGTCCTGAAAGCCTTTAGCCAGGACTGGCAGGCCAATGGCGGCACCATCATCGCAATCGAACGGGTCGACCAGCCGGTGCAACTGGCCCAGCAGATCGCCGACATGTTCCAGCTGCGCCAGAGCGAAGGTCGCGCCAAGAGCCTGCAAAACACCGTCGGCACCACGGTCGCGGCCCAACCGTCCCGTCGCCAGGACATCGAGTTCATCTTCCTGGCCTCGACGCCGCAACAGGCACAGCAGATCAAGCCGACCCTGAACTTCCAGTACGCAGGTGATGTGCCAGTCTACGCGACGTCTTCAGTGTTCAGCGCCAGCGGCGACCAGAACCAGTACAACGACATGAGCGGTATCCGCTTCTGCGAAACCCCGTGGCTGCTCGACGCCAATGACCCGCTGCGCAAGCAAGTCACCGCCCAGTGGCCCCAGGCAGGTGGCAGCCTGGGCCGGTTGTACGCGATGGGGGTAGACGCCTATCGCCTGGCGCCGCGCCTGGGCCAGCTCAAGACGCTGCCGGACAGCCGCATCGAGGGCCTGTCGGGTAGCCTGGCAGTGTCTTCGACCCAGCGTGTACAGCGTCAACTGCCTTGGGCCGAGTTCGTCAACGGCCAAGTGCAGCGTCTACCGGATACCCAGCGCTGATGCCTGACCGATCACGCCAGCAAAGCGGACGGGATGCCGAGGGCCAGGCCCTCGCGCATCTCCAGCAACAAGGCCTGCGGCTGGTGGCGCAGAACTGGTTGTGCAAACGCGGCGAGCTTGATCTGGTCATGCTTGACGGCGATACAGTAGTATTCGTCGAGGTCCGCTACAGAAAAAACACTCAATGGGGTGGCGCGCTCGACAGCATTGACGAGCGCAAGCGCCAGAAGCTGGTTTTCGCCGCGCAGTATTTCCTGCAAAGCGAGCCTCGCTGGGCCGATCATCCCTGCCGCTTCGACGTGGTTGCCATCGACAGCAACGCCGCTCAGTTGAACTGGCTGCAGAACGCCTTCGACAGTTGAGCGCCCATGCCGAGCCGGACACCTTCACATAAACTCTTTTGCTCTTTGCTTTGCGCGCCGCACATGTTTGTGCCGATAAGCCGCGCTACTTAAGGTCACACAGATGGACATGCAATCGCGAATTCGCCAGCTTTTTCAGGCCAGTATCGACACCAAGCAACAGGCGATGGACGTACTTGCACCGCACATCGAGCAAGCCAGCCAAGTGATGGTCAACGCCTTGCTCAACGAGGGCAAGATGCTTTCGTGCGGCAATGGTGGTTCGGCCGGCGACGCCCAGCACTTTTCTTCAGAACTGCTCAACCGCTTCGAGCGCGAACGCCCGAGCCTGCCGGCGATCGCCCTGACCACCGACAGCTCGACAATCACCTCGATCGCCAACGACTACAGCTATAACGAGGTATTCTCCAAACAGATCCGCGCCCTGGGCCAACCCGGCGATGTACTGCTGGCGATTTCCACCAGCGGCAACTCGGCCAATATTATTCAAGCGATCCAGGCCGCACATGATCGCGAAATGATTGTCGTAGCATTGACCGGTCGTGACGGCGGCGGCATGGCGTCCCTGCTATTGCCAGAAGACGTCGAGATCCGCGTACCGGCCAATGTCACCGCACGTATCCAGGAAGTCCACCTGCTGGCGATCCACTGCCTTTGCGACTTGATCGACAGCCAACTGTTCGGGAGTGAAGAATGACCCCTAATCGCCTAGGCCTGCTGGCCCTGACCCTATGCCTCGGCATCAGCGGCTGCACATCGGTGGTTAACGCCAGCCGGGAAAAGCCGATTGAAGATGACCGCGGCACCCGCACGTTCGGCAGCAAAATCGACGACTCCCTGATTGAAACCAAGGTAGGCGTGAACATCGCCAAGGCCGACCCGGACCTGGACAACAACTCGCACATCGTCGTCACCAGTTTCAACGGCGTCGTATTGCTGGCCGGCCAGACTCCACGCGCCGACCTCAAGGCCAAGGCCGAACAGGAAGCCAGCGCCGTGCAACGGGTCAAGACCGTGCATAACGAACTGCAAGTCCTGCAACCTTCCTCGCTGCTGGCACGCCAGAACGATGCCTGGTTGACCACGAAGATCAAGACCCAGATGCTCACCGACGCCAGTATTCCCGGCTCGCGCATCAAGGTTGTGACCGAGAATGGCATTGTCTATTTGCTGGGTCTGTTGACCAAGAAAGAGGCTGCGCAGGCGACTAACCTGGTGCAGGGTGTGTCCGGGGTGCAGAAAATCGTCAAGTTGTTTGAGTACATTGACTGATATAAATGCAGGTACAAGAACGGCGCTTTTTCCTGGAAAGAAAGGCGCCGTTTTTTTATCGCTTCGTTTTGGTTGGTTGGTTCGTTCGTTGGTTGGTGTGTATATCCGTTGCTGCGGTAACGGCCGCTTAGGGTTCCGCCCTGACGGCGGCTCACTTTTGAGAAGCCCGGAAGCCGGCCCAGTCAAAAGTAAGCAAAACGCTCATGCCCCACCACTCGGCACCTCGCCTAGGCTCGGCATGCCTGAACGAAGGCATTGCTCCTTCAGCCAGCGTGGTTAACGGGGCGCCCGAGATCAACGTCCACCACGAGGCGGCCTTAGAGCCGACCTGCTTCTTGATGGGGACCGCGTTTCTCCTGTGGGAAACTGGGCGTATATGAATTTTATGTCTGCTGAAATCCCGTGTGGGAGCGAGCTTGCTCGCGATGGCGGTGGTTCAGTCACATGGATGCTGGGCTTGCCGGCCTCATCGCGAGCAAGCTCGCTCCCACAGGGATTCTGTGCTGGATATAAATTTTGTGTCCGCTGAAGATTGAATGTGGGAGCTTGCTCGCGATGGCGGCGTTACAGTCGATGATGATGTTGGATGTACTGGCCTCTTCGCGAGCAAGCTTTGCTCCCACAGGTCTGACAGGTGTACGACCAGAAGAGCCAGGTCGGCTCTAAGGCCGCCTCGCGGTGGACGTTGATCTCGGCGCCCCGTTAACCACGCTGGCCGAACGCAGGCATTGCGCAGTGGGCACACGGAGCAATGCCGGAGTGAGGGCATGCCGAGCCTAAGCGAGGCACCAAGTGGTGGGGCAAAGCGCTTTTGCTTACTTTTGGCTGGTCCGGCTCCCGGCTCTTCCAAAAGTGAGCCGCTGTAAGAGCGGAACCGCCAGTAGCCATTACCGCAGAAACGGATATACACACCAACCATGACACAAAAAAAATGCCCGCATCTCACGATAGGGGCATTTTCTTAACCAAGTTACCAAGCTTTCAAACAGCCTGTATCTGGCACATATCTAACTACTTCACCACCTTCAAACTCGGCCGCCCACTAGGGCGCGGTGGCTCGTCATCAGGTGGTGGCAAGTCATCATCCGGCTCGAACTCTTCTTCACCATCGAGCGGCGCTTCCAGCTCAAACACCATGCCCTGGCCATTCTCCCGGGCATAAATCCCCAAGATCGCGGCAATAGGCACGTACAGGGTGTGTGGCACACCACCGAAGCGACCTTCGAAGCTGACGGCATCGTTATCCATGTGCAAGTGACGCACAGCGGCTGGCGACACGTTCAAGACAATCTGCCCGTCATTGGCAAAACCCTGCGGCACCTGCACCGATGGATACTCGGCGTTGACCAGCATGTGCGGGGTGCAATCGTTGTCCACAATCCACTCGTAGAGCGCGCGGACCAGATAAGGTCGACTGGAGTTCATAGCGGCTCCCTAAGCCTTAGCGCATGTCGCGTTCGACACCAGACAGACTCGCCTGGAAAGCCTCACGCGCGAATTGGCGCTCCATATAATCAAGCAGCGGCTTGGCAGGCCGCGGCAGTTCGATACCCAGAATTGGCAAACGCCAGAGTATGGGCAATAGGCAGCAATCCACCAGACTTTGTTCCTCACTGAGGAAAAACGGCTTGTCGACGAATAGCGGCGATACGCCAGTCAGGCTTTCACGCAATTCCTTGCGCGCCACGACCCGCGCCGGCTCCTTGGTCCGGGAATCCAGGATCAGATCCACCAACCCGCACCAGTCACGCTGGATGCGATGGATCAGCAAACGGCTGTTGGCACGTGCAACAGGGTACACCGGCAGTAAAGGTGGATGCGGATAACGCTCATCCAGATATTCCATCACCACGGTCGACTCCCACAACGCCAGGTCACGATCGACCAGCGTGGGCAGGCTGCCGTAAGGGTTCACCTCGATCAGCTTCGGCGGCTGACGGCCCGCTTCGACGTAAATGATCTCGGCGCTGACACCCTTCTCTGCCAGTACGATGCGTACCCGGTGGGAATAGTGGTCGGCGGGGTCGGAGTAACAGGCCAACCGATTGGTCACGCCCATGGCGATCCTCCTCGCTTGTTGAAATTATCGAAAAACGGAAAAACGAGCGCGCCCAGAGGGCGTCTCCCGTAACACCTGGCTGACCAGGCTCGTTACATTTCTAGAGACGCCCTTGGGCGCGCACGATTAACAGCAACGGCTTACAGCTTTATCAATGCACGTCTTTCCAGTATTCACGCTTGAGCAGGTAAGCGAATACGAAGAAGAACGCCAGGTACAGCAATACATAGGTACCGATGCGCTGATGCTCCAGCTTCACCGGGTTGGCCGAGTAGGCCAGGAAGGTCACCAGGTTCTTGACCTTCTCGTCGAACTGCTCCGGCGTCAGGCTGCCAGTGTTCGGCACAATGGTCAGCTGATCGCAGGCTTCATGCGTCAAAGCGGTGCCAGTCAGCGGATCGAATTGCTTTTTGCCGTCCTCGACGATCTGAACCTGTTTGCAGCCTACCACTTGGCGCCCTTGGAGGCCGACCAGTACGTTAGGCATGCCGACGTTCGGGAAGACCTTGTTGTTCACGCCCCATGGACGTGCAGGATCTTCGTAGAACGAACGCAGGTAACCATAGAGCCAGTCCGTCCCACGCACACGAGCGACCAGGGTCAGGTCCGGCGGCGCGGCACCGAACCAGGTCTTGGCGTCCGCAGGTTGCATGCCGATCTCCATGTGATCACCGATTTTGGCACCCGTGAATATCAGATGGCTCTGCATGAGATCTGCGGGGATATCCAAATCTTTGGCTACGCGCTCATAGCGCTGGAACTTCGTGCTGTGACAGCCCATGCAATAGTTGGCAAATGTACGCGCACCATCTTGCAAGGCGACCTTATCAGCGACGTCAATTTCAACCTTTTCAAGCTCAGGCTCAAGCGTGTTGGCAAAAGAGACAGCAGGAAGCACAGCCAGAATCAAAACTGCAAATAACTTTTTCATCAGCCAGTCACCCTTTCCGGAACCGGTTTGGTCTTCTCGAGCCTGGTGTAGAACGGCATCAGAATGAAATAGGCGAAATACAGGAACGTGCAGACCTGCGAGAGCAGCGTACGCCCCGGCGTCGGTGCCAGTACCCCGAGCACACCCAGGATCACAAACGAGATGCAGAATACCCAGAGCCAGATCTTGCTCAGCCAGCCTTTGTAGCGCATCGACTTGACCGGACTGCGATCCAGCCACGGCAGGACGAACAGCACGGCGATGGCTGCGCCCATGGCAATAACGCCCATCAGCTTGTCCGGAATTGCCCGAAGGATCGCGTAGAACGGCGTGAAATACCAAACTGGAGCAATATGCGCAGGCGTCTTGAACGCATTCGCCTGCTCGAAGTTCGGCTTCTCCAGGAAATAACCACCCATTTCCGGGAAGAAGAACACGATGGAGCAGAAGATGAACAGGAAGACCACCACGCCGACGATATCTTTCACGGTGTAGTACGGGTGGAAGGCGATGCCATCCAGCGGTACGCCGTTCTCGTCCTTGTGTTTCTTGATGTCCACGCCATCCGGGTTGTTCGAACCGACTTCGTGCAAGGCCAGGATGTGCAACACCACCAGGCCAAGGATCACGATCGGCAGTGCGACCACGTGCAAGGCGAAGAAGCGGTTCAGGGTAATGCCCGAGATCAGGTAGTCACCACGAATCCACTGGGTCAGGTCGTCACCGATGACCGGGATCGCACCGAACAGCGAGATGATCACCTGAGCCCCCCAGTAGGACATCTGGCCCCACGGCAGCAGGTAGCCCATGAAGGCCTCGGCCATCAGCGCCAGGTAGATCAGCATGCCGAAGACCCACACCAGCTCACGAGGCTTCTGGTACGAACCGTAGAGCAGGCCACGGAACATGTGCAGGTAGACCACGATGAAGAACGCCGAAGCGCCGGTGGAGTGCAGCAGACGCAGGATCGAGCCGTACTCGACGTCGCGCATGATGTATTCGACGGAGGCAAACGCTTCTTCGGCCGACGGGGTGTAGCTCATGGTCAGCCAGACACCGGTAACGATCTGGTTGACCAGAACGAGCAGCGCCAGGGAGCCAAAAAAGTAGAAGAAGTTGAAGTTCTTTGGGGCGTAATACTTGCTGAGATGGTCTTCCCACATTTTGGTCGCGGGAAAGCGCGCATCAACCCAATCCATGAATTTGCTCATCACGCTTTCTCCGTATCGACGCCGATGACAATGATGTCGTCGGTCTCATAGGAATGCGGGGGAACTGGCAGGTTCAGAGGTGCAGGCTGCGACTTGTAGACGCGACCGGCCAGGTCATAGTGGGAGCCGTGGCAAGGGCAGAAATAACCACCGACCCAGTCCTTGCCCAAATCAGCAGGGGCCACTTCAGGGCGGAACGTTGGCGAGCAACCCAGATGCGTACAAATTCCGATCAACAGCAGGATTTCCGGCTTGATCGAACGCGTTTCAGGATTGACGTATTCCGGTTGGACCGAGTTCTTGGAGGTCGGGTCGGACAACTGACCCTCGATCTTTTTCAGATTCCCCAGGATTTCCTCTGTACGGCGGACGATGAACACCGGCTGGCCGCGCCACTCAGCAATCATCTGCTGGCCTGGCTCGATCTTGCTGACATTCACTTTCACCGGTGCACCTGCGGCTTTCGCCTTGGCACTGGGAAACCATGACCCCACGAACGGGACCGCAGCCCCCACCGCTCCTGCAGCACCCACCACGGATGTGGCTGCTACCAGGAAGCGACGCCGGCCTGCATTCACGCCGTCATTGCTCATTCAGTCCTCTCCCATCAGCTTTGTGGCCTGTTAGATCAGGCGTCTACTAAGTAAAAATCTGAACTTATAAAAATTTTGCCGAATGGTAATGAAAAGCCCCAATTCTGACAAGGTAATTACCATGCGGCCAAACCGCCAAGCCTTGTAGTATAGGGCCTCTACGAATGTGGCAAGTTGTCACAGAGCAATTCTTTTGCCCATAAAAAAACGCCCAGCTCCGTGAGGAACTGGGCGCCTTTTGAAAGCGGAAGCGAAATTAACGCTTCGAGTACTGCGGACGCTTACGCGCTTTACGCAGACCGACTTTCTTACGTTCAACTTCGCGAGCATCGCGAGTTACGAAGCCGGCTTTGCGCAGAGCACCACGCAGAGTCTCGTCGTAATCCATCAGGGCGCGAGTGATGCCGTGGCGGATTGCGCCAGCCTGACCACTTACACCACCACCGATAACAGTGACGTAGATGTCGAATTTTTCGACGGTCTCGGTCAGTTCCAGCGGCTGACGAACTACCATGCGGGCAGTTTCGCGGCCGAAGAAGTTATCCAGGGAGCGGTTGTTGATGGAGATGTTACCAGTGCCCGGACGCAGGAAAACGCGTGCGGTTGCAGTCTTGCGACGGCCAGTGCCGTAATTTTGAGTCGCCGACATAATGAACTATTCCGTTAAAACTTCAGTTCTTGGGGCTGCTGAGCAGTATGAGGGTGAGCAGCGCCCGCATAAACCTTCAGCTTACGATACATGTCGCGACCCAGTGGGTTCTTAGGCAGCATGCCTTTAACCGCGGTCTCGATCACGCGCTCAGGGGCTTTGGCGATCAGCTTTTCGAAGTTGATCGACTTGATGCCGCCAGGAAAACCGGAGTGGGAGTAGTACATTTTGTCAGTGGTTTTAGCGCCAGTAACACGTACTTGCTCAGCGTTGATCACGACGATGTAGTCACCGGTGTCAACGTGAGGGGTGTACTCAGGCTTGTGCTTGCCACGCAGACGGCTCGCGATTTCGGTGGCCAGACGACCCAGGGTCTGACCAGCAGCGTCGACGACAAACCAGTCGCGCTTTACTGTTTCCGGTTTAGCAGTAAAAGTTTTCATTCTTTATAGCCTCAGGGGCCGCCCTGTAAATTAGACGGCGGATCTTACTGAATAGTGCGTACTTTGACAAGTCAAAGGCAGCCGGATACAGACGCTTTCGGGGGCTCGGGTCGGCGCGTCCGTTCAACGGCAAGATTCTTCGGCGGCGGCGCATCACTTCCACTGCAGAAAGAGGTGCGCAATTATGCAGATTGCGAAAAATTTTTCAACCTGCTTTTATGATTGTTTTGCCCAAGGAGTTCCCGATGGACTATCGCCCGCTAGGCCGTACCGATCTGAACGTAAGTGCCCTGTGCCTCGGAACCATGACCTGGGGTGAGCAGAACAGCGAGGCCGAGGCCTTCGCCCAGATCGAGCGCGCCAAGGGTGCCGGCATCAATTTCATCGACACCGCCGAGATGTACCCGGTGCCACCGAAGGCCGAAACCTACGCCACCACCGAACGCTACATCGGCAATTACTTCAAGAGCCGCGGCGACCGTGCCGACTGGATCCTGGCGAGCAAGATCGCCGGTCCCGGCAATACCATCGACTACATCCGCGACAAGAACCTCAAACACAACCGCCGCCACATCGTCGAAGCCGTGGACGCCAGCCTCAAGCGCCTGCAGACCGACTGGATCGATCTTTACCAGCTGCATTGGCCGGAGCGCAGCACCAACTTCTTTGGTCAACTGGGCTACCAGCACAAGGCCGACGAAACGTTTACCCCGCTGGAGGAGACCCTCGAAGCCCTGGACGAGCAGGTCCGCGCCGGCAAGATCCGCCATATCGGCCTGTCCAACGAAACGCCGTGGGGCACCATGAAATTCCTCGCCCTGGCCGAAGCCCGTGGCTGGCCTCGGGCGGTGTCGATCCAGAACCCGTACAACCTGCTCAACCGCAGCTTCGAGATCGGCCTGTCGGAAATCGCCATTCGCGAACAATGCGGCCTGCTGGCTTACTCGCCACTGGCATTTGGCTTCCTGTCGGGCAAATACGAAAACGGCGCACGGCCAGCCAAGGGTCGCCTGACGCTGTACAGCCGCTTCATGCGCTACTTCAACCCACAATCGGAAGCGGCCTGCAGCCGTTATGTGGCCCTGGCCCGCGAACATGGCCTGGACCCGGCGCAGATGGCCCTGGCGTTCGTCACTCGGCAGCCGTTCGTGACCAGTAACATCATTGGCGCCACCACGCTGGAGCAACTGGACAGCAACATCGCCAGCTTCGACCTGAAACTGTCGGATGAAGTGCTGGCGGGGATCGAGGCGATTCACAAGGATCAACCGAACCCGGCGCCTTGATCCATAGGCCTCATCGCGAGCAAGCTCGCGATAGTGGCCTCAAGCTCACAGCGAATTCAAAGCGACCGCGCAATGATCTCCTTCATGATCTCATTGGTCCCGGCATAGATCCGCTGCACTCGCGCATCCGCCCACGCCCGGGCAATCGGGTATTCCCACATGAAGCCGTAGCCGCCATGCAACTGCACGCATTCGTCGAGCACCTTGCATTGCAGGTCGGTGCCCCAGTACTTGGCCATCGCCGCCGTTGGCACGTCCAGCTTGCCTTGCAGGTGCAATTCCAGGCAGCGGTCGACGAAGACCCGGCCGATCTGGATTTCGGTGGCCATTTCCGCGAGCTTGAAACGGGTGTTCTGGAAGTCCGCGATGGATTTGCCGAACGCCTTGCGCTCGCGCGTGTAGTCCAGCGTCCATTGCAGCGCCGCTTCGGCCGAAGCCAGGCCGCCGATGGCGACAGTCAGGCGCTCCTGGGGGAGTTCCTGCATCAAGTAGGCGAAGCCCATTCCGGCCTGTCCCAGCAGGTTCTCCTTCGGCACGCGGACGTCCTGGAAGAACAGTTCCGACGTGTCCTGGGCCTTCATGCCGACTTTTTCCAGGCGCTTGCCCTTTTCAAAGCCCGGCGTACCCGCCTCCACCAGGAACAGGCTGGTGCCCTTGGCGCCGGCCTTCGGATCGGTCTTGGCGACCACGATCACCAGGTCTGCCAGGAAACCATTGGTGATGAAGGTCTTCGAGCCGTTGATGACATATTCATCACCGTCCAGCACCGCCGTGGTCTTCACCCCTTGAAGATCGGAACCGGCGCCCGGCTCGGTCATGGCGATGGCCGTGACCATTTCACCAGACACCAGCTTCGGCAGGTACTTGTGTTTCAGCGCTTCGCTGCCGTAATGCAGGATGTACGGTGCGACGATGTCGGAATGCAGCGAAAAACCGATCCCCGTCAGCCCGAGGCGCCCGATCTCCTCGATCACCACCGTGCTGTAGAGAAAATCGGCATCCAGCCCCCCATAGGCCTCTGGAAGGTGCGAGCACAACATGCCCGCCTCCCCTGCTTTGTTCCAGAGCTGGCGATCGACATGCCCCTGTTTTTCCCATTGGCTGTGGTACGGCACGGCTTCTTTTTCAAGGAAGGTTCGTACGCTGTCGCGAAACAATTCGTGCTCGGGACTGAACAGTGTTCTTGGGATCATGGGGCACCTTTGGTTATTGTTGGGTGTGGTTATCCGACAGAGCCTAAGCCTGCGAGGTACGACAGGACACTGGACACATCCGACAAAAAATAAGACGATCCAGCCGTCTGTTGACCACTTTCCCCTATAAAAATAAAGATGAATTATGTCTATGCACGCCTCCACGCCCTTGCGGCGCGTCAGCATCCTGGCAGTCGACCGGGTCTTCGCCTCCACCCTCATGCAAGCCAAGGATTTTTTCCACCTGGCCAGCCTGCGCTATGGCAAACAACTGGGCCACGGCCTGACGCCGGCGTTTGAAACCCGGCTGGTCAGCCCCGATGGCAAGCCGGTGAACAGCTTCAGCGATGTGATCATGCCGGTGGACGGCGGCCTGGAAAACACCGACGTCATCATCCTGCCAGCCTTCTGGGATGATTTCGCCACCCTCTGCCAACGTTATCCCCAGGTCCTGCCCTGGCTGCGCGAACAACACGCGCGCGGCGCAGTACTGTGCGGCGAGGCCACCGGGGTGTTCTGGCTGGCCGAGGCCGGGTTGCTCGACGGCAAGGAAGCCACCACCTACTGGCGCTTCTTCAATGCCTTCAAGGAGCGCTTTCCCCAGGTATACCTGAACCAGGACAAGCACCTGACCGACGCCGACAACCTGTTCTGCGCCGGCGGCACGACCTCAGCCTGCGACCTCTACATTTACCTCATCGAACGCTTCTGTGGCGCCAACGTCGCCCAAGCCGTGGCGCGGGACATCCTGTATGAGGTGCAACGCAGCTATTCGCCAGGACGGATCGGCTTCGGCGGGCAGAAATTGCACCAGGACGTGATCATCCTGCAGATCCAGCAATGGCTCGAAGAGCACTTCGCCGACAAATTCCGCTTCGAAGACGTCGCCCGTGAACACGGCATGAGCATCCGTAATTTCATGCGCCGCTTCCAGACCGCCACGGGTGACAAGCCGCTGCATTACCTGCAACGGCTGCGGATCGAAACCGCCAAGGGCCTGCTCTCCGGCAGCCGCAAGAGCATCAAGACCATCAGCTATGAAGTCGGCTACGACGATGCGAGCTTTTTCGCCCGGCTGTTCCGCCAACATACCGACCTGTCGCCGAACCAGTATCGGCAGCAGTTTCAACAGGCGGCGTGAACCGGAGCTGAATGCAATCCAGTGTGGGAGCGGGCTTGCTCGCGAAAGCGGTGGGCCAACTTGCATCGATGCTGAACATGCCGCCCTCTTCGCGAGCAAGCCCGCTCCCACAGGGTTGTGCAGTGGGCTGCTAAATTTCGCACAAAAAAAAGGCCTGCAATCGCAGGCCTTTTTTGGTGTTCCGAATTTCCCTACGGCTTATGCGCCCGTGCCAGGAATTCGTGGGACTGCATCTCCAGCAAGCGACTCAAGGTCCGCTGGAATTCGAAGGTCAGGCGACCGCCGGTGTAGAGGTCCTTGAGTTCGACTTCAGCCGAGATGATCAGCTTCACGTTACGGTCGTAGAACTCGTCGACCATGTTGATGAAGCGACGGGCGATGTCGTCGGTGGTGACGCTCATCTGCTCGACACCGCTGAGCAGCACGGCGTGGAAGATCTTGCCCAGTTCGATGTAGTCGTTCTGGCTGCGTGGGCCGTCGCACAGTTCGCGGAAGTCGAACCAGGCCACGTCATCGCAAGTACGCACGGCGCGGATTTCGCGATTTTCGATGACCAATACATCATTTTCCACGGCCTGGGTGCATTCCGGCGTCAGGGCGCGGAAGCTCTTGCGCAGGCTCTCCTCGGCAGCGGCATCCAACGGAAAGTGGAACAGCTCCGCTTGTTCGAGGTGACGCAGGCGGTAGTCGACGCCGCTGTCGACGTTGACGATTTCAGTGTGTTCCTTGATCAGCGCGATGGCCGGCAGGAAACGCGCCCGCTGCAGGCCGTCCTTGTACAGGCCGTCCGGCACGATGTTCGAGGTGGCGACCAGGGTCACGCCGTTCTTGAACAGCTCTTCCATCAAGGTGCCCAGGATCATGGCGTCGGTGATGTCGGAAACGAAAAACTCATCGAAGCAGATCACCCGTGTTTCGTCGGAAAAACGCTTGGCGATGATGGTCAGCGGGTTCTTCTCGCCGCCCAGGGTCTTCATTTCCTCGTGCACGCGCTTCATGAAGCGGTGGAAGTGCGTTCGTGTCTTCTCCTTGAACGGCAACGCTTCGAAGAAGGTGTCCACCAGGTAGGTCTTGCCACGGCCCACGCCGCCCCAGAAATACAGGCCCCTGACCGGAGCCTGGTCTTTTTTGCCGAACAGTTTGCCCAACAGGCCGGGCTTGTTGTTCGACGCCGCGACCAGGTCATCGTACAGGCGCTGCAAGTGCCGCACCGCCGTTTCCTGGGCTGCGTCGTGGAAGAACTCCGGGCGTTTCAGATCAGCTTGATATCGTTCTAGGGGCGTCATATTCGTTAGCAAGGCAACAAAAACGGGCCGTCACTGTAGCGACGGCCCAGAGGAATGGCAATCGGCCCGTATTCGGGCCGATGGTCGGGTGACGCGCCGGGATCAGTCCTGGGCAGGCGTCAGGGCAACGCGCAACGCATCGACGGCGGCATCCCGGGCGGTGCTGTCGGCGAAGGCTGGGCTGTTCGCCACGCACTCGCCGTCGAGCCAGACGCTGAAACCCAGGTCGTCGCTTCGTACATCCAGCGGCTGGCCGGCTTGCAGTTGTTTGGTCACCTGACCGGCAGCCTTGCCGTCGGCAAAGTTGCGCGACAGCAACAGTTGCTCGCCGTCGGCGGCCAGCAGGCGGAAGCGGAAACTGCCGTCGTCTTCGCGGAAGCTGACGAAGCGGGCAGCCTTGGCGGCTTTCTTCTTGGTGCTGGCGGCTACCTGGACCTGGCTGACAAACGAACGCAGGCCAACGGCCTCGCGCAGTTCGTTGAGGAACGGCGTTGCCACGGCCCGGGCTTTTTTCGCGCCCAGTTGCAGGATGTCTTCAAGGTCCGATGGACGCTCGATGAACTGGTGATAACGCTCACGCGCTTCACCCAGCTCGCTGTCGAGCAACTGGAACAGGCGGTTCTTGGCTTCGCCCCAACCCAGGCCTTGCAGCAGTTCGCTGCGAAACTCCGCGGACTGTTCGGCGGTGGCGAAGGCCTGGAACAGGGTGAACAGGTGCGAATTGTCCGGATCCTTGGCTTCGCCCGGGGCGCGGGAATCGGTGACGATCCGTGAGATCGCATCCTTCATGTCCTTGGCGCTGCTGAACAACGGGATGGTGTTGTCGTAGCTCTTGGACATCTTGCGGCCGTCGAGGCCCGGCAGCGTGGCGACGCTTTCTTCGATCAGCGCCTCGGGCATGGTGAAGAACTCCTTGCCCTGGCCGAACAGGTGGTTGAAGCGCTGGCCGATGTCGCGGGCCATTTCCACGTGCTGGATCTGGTCACGACCGACCGGCACCTTGTGGGCGTTGAACATCAGGATGTCGGCGGCCATCAATACCGGGTAGCTGTACAGCCCCATGGTGATGCCGGCGTCCGGGTCTTCACCGGCCTCGACGTTCTTGTCCACCGAGGCCTTGTAGGCGTGGGCACGGTTGAGCAGGCCCTTGGCGGCGACGCAGGTCAGCAGCCAGGTCAGCTCCGGGATCTCGGGAATATCGGACTGGCGATAGAACGTCACGCGGTCCACGTCCAGGCCGCCGGCCAGCCAAGTGGCGGCGATTTCCAGGCGCGAGCGCTGGATACGCAGCGGGTCATCGCACTTGATCAGGGCGTGGTAGTCGGCCAGGAAGTAGAACGAATCGGCGTTGCTGTCGCGGCTGGCGAGGATCGCCGGACGGATGGCGCCGGCATAGTTGCCCAGGTGCGGGGTGCCGGTGGTGGTGATGCCAGTCAGGATACGGGTACGCGTCGTCATGGGTTATCGCTTGTCAGACTGCTGTCAATTCGAGAGGCGAGGCAGGATCAGATCCTTGAGATCAGTCAGCTTGCCATGAAAAAAGTGTCCGCATTCTGCCACTTTCAGCAGCTCATGGGGGCGTTGGAGCGTGTCAGACCATTCGTAAACCAGCTGCGGATCGACTACTTCGTCGGTTTCCGGCTGGATCACAGTCAGCTCGCCACCGGTCGGCAAGGGCGATTGCTCGTCCAGGCGCATCACCGCCGGGGCCACCATGAACAGATGCTTGACCGGCTGACCCTGGGCTTCCAGACGCCCACCCAGGCTGGCGGCGACGAAGCCACCGAAGGAAAAACCGAACAGGGTCAGGGGCAATTGCGGGTATTTTTCATGCAGCCATTGGGCGACAGCCTGGGCATCGTCCACTTCGCCGGTGCCCATGTCATGATTGCCGGCACTGGCACCCACGCCACGATAATTGAAACGCAACGTAACCAGGCCAGCATCACGGGCAGTACGTTGCAAGGTCGAGACGACTTTGTTGAGCATGGTCCCGCCCTGCACCGGGTTCGGGTGGCAGATCAGCGCCAGGCCACGGGGGGCCTCGTTGTCCAGGTACAAGGCTTCCAGTTGGCCCACCGGGCCATCGATGACTACAGGGGTTTCGCGCATAAGCAAGGGAAAGAACTCCGTGACCTCGAATTGGGTCGACTCGTCTAGCTAAAGTCTGTGCCTGGCATGATTGCGATGTTCTTCGCGGTATACAGCGCAGGTCCGAGCCGTTAACGTAAAGCAAAGCCGTTTATAGAGGAAGGACTCGTGGAACACTCGCTCTTAGTTTGGTTGTTGCCGACTCTTGCCCTGGTTGCCGGTGTCGCCATTGGATTCCTGCTTGCCCGACTGCTGCCCAACGCGGTGCCCAACAGCACCCAACGTCAGCTGGACGACATTCAGGAACGTTTCGACAGTTATCAGAATGAAGTGGTCACCCACTTCAACAGCACCGCTTCTCTGGTGAAAAAACTCACCCAGAGCTACCAGGACGTCCAGGATCATTTGTCCGAGGGTGCCAATCGCCTGGCCCTGGACGAGCAGACTCGCCAGCGCCTGCTGGCCGCCCTGCAAGCCGATGCGGCACAGACTCCACGGGAACGCCTGACCCCACCAAAAGGGCTTCAGGAACCGCCGCGGGACTATGCCCCCAAGGCCCCGAATTCGCCCGGCATGCTCGATGAGCATTACGGTTTGAAGAAGTAATCGCCAAGCAACAACCAAAAGCCCGCCCGATCACATGATCGGGCGGGCTTTTTATTGGCTCAAGAAAATCCCCTGTGGGAGCGAGCTTGCTCGCGATGACGCCGGCACATCCAACATTACCGGTTCAGACAGACCGCTTTCGCGAGCAAGCTCCCACATTTAAAGCGGGCTTAAGCCAACACCTCACCCGCCACCTGATCGATAGCCCCTTTGGTGATGTCGACGATCAGGTCCGCGTCTTCGCGGGTCAGGATCAGTGGCGGGGCGAAGCCCAGGATGTCGCCGTGGGGCATGGCGCGGGCGATCATGCCGCGTTCCAGGCAGGCGGCGGAGACCTTCGGGCCGACTTTGAGTGCCGGGTCGAACGCCGTGCGCTGTTCACGGTCGGCCATGAATTCCACCGCTGCCAGCATGCCGTCACCGCGCACCTCGCCCACCAGCGGATGCCCCTCAAGGGTTTCACGCAGGCGACGATTCAGGTAGCCGCCAACATCCTCGGCGTTGGCCGTGAGGTTTTCCCGCTCAAGGATGTCGAGGTTCGCCAGTGCCGCCGCCGCGCAAATCGGATGCCCGGAATAGGTCCAGCCATGGCCCATGGCCCCTTCGGTCTGGGAAGCTTTTTCAATCACGCTCCAGACCTTTTCGCCGATAATCACCGCCGACAAGGGAGCATAGGCACTGGTCAGGCCTTTGGCGGTGGTGATCAGGTCCGGCTTCATGCCGTAGCGCTGGCTGCCCATCTTCGAACCCAGGCGACCGAATGCGCAGACCACTTCATCGGCAATCAGCAGCACGTCGTATTTTTTCAGCACGGCCTGGATCGCATCCCAATAACCGGCGGGGGGAACGATGATGCCGCCGGTGCCCATCAACGGTTCACCAATGAACGCCGCCACGGTGTCCGGGCCTTCGGCGAGGATCATTTTTTCCAGCTCATCGGCGCAATAGCGCACGAAGGCCGCTTCGTCCATGCCCGCCGGGGCCTTGCGATACCAGTGTGGGCACACGGTGTGCTTGACCCCTTCCACCGGCAGATCGAAATGCTGGTGGAAGGTCGCCAGCCCCGTGAGGCTGCCGGTCATGATGCCCGAGCCATGGTAGCCACGGTCCCGTGAAATGATTTTCTTCTTCAGCGGCCGGCCCAGTACGTTGTTGTAATAGCGCACCAGCTTGACCTGGGTTTCGTTGGCATCGGAGCCGGACAAACCGTAATAAACCTTCTTCATCCCCTCCGGCGCCCAGTCCATGATGCGACTGGACAGCTCGATGATCGCCTCGCTCGAGTGGCCGACGTAGGTGTGGTAGTAGGCCAGTTCCTTGGCCTGCTTGTAGATGGCGTCCGCCACTTCCGTGCGCCCATAACCAATGTTCACGCAATAGAGGCCGGCAAAGGCATCGATGAACTCACGGCCTTCATGGTCGCGAATGCGAATGCCTGACGCACTCTTGATGATCCGGCCCTTGAGCGCGCCACTGGCGTGGTCGTGAGCGTGGGTCGAGGGGTGCATGAAATGCGCACGGTCTTGTTCGAACAGCGTGTTGAGTTCTTGGCTCATGCGGGCTCTCCTGGGAACTGGCCTTGATGGTGCAGGCAAAAATATTTGGTTTCGACAAAGGGCTCGAAGCCCTCGCTGCCACCCTCGCGACCGAGGCCCGAGGCTTTCATGCCACCGAAGGGGATCGGGTGGCCGGTGAACTTGACGCCGTTGACCGCGACCATGGCATGGTCGAGACGGCGGATCAGCGGATAAATGACGTCCAGGCGGTTGGAACAAATATAGGCCGCCAGACCGTATTCGGTGTCGTTGGCCATGTCGATGGCCTCGTCCAGGGTGTCGAACGGCATCACCCCGGCAATGGGCGCGAAGTTTTCTTCACGGTAGATGCGCATCTGCGGCGTGACGTCGGCCAGCACCGTGGGCTGATAAAATAATCCGCCCAAGGCATGGGCCTCACCACCCACCAGGCGCTGAGCGCCAAGGGCCAGCGCATCGGCGACGCGGTCGGCGGTCGCATCGAATGCCGCCTGATGCATCAACGGCCCGACCTCCACGTCCTGCTCCTGTTGATCGACCATCGCCGGCCCGACGCGCAAGGCGCGCACCGCGGCGGCGAAACGACTGAGGAACGCCTGGTACACCGGGCGTTGCACCATGATTCGGTTGGCCGCACAGCAGTCCTGCCCCGAAGTCTGGAACTTTGCCTCCACGGCGACTTTCACCGCCAAGGCCAGGTCGGCATCGGCGCAGACAATGAACGGCGCGTTGCCGCCCAACTCCAGCGCGACTTTCTTCACGTCATGGGCAGCCGCTTGCAGCACCAATTTGCCGACCCGGGTCGAGCCGGTGAAGCTCACCGAGCGGACGCGACGATCCTTGACCAGGGTTTGCATGGCCATTTGCGGCTCGCCCAATACCACGTTGAAGACCCCGGCGGGAAAACCGGCTTCCTCGGCCAATTGCGCCAGCGCCAAAGCCGAGTACGGCGTTTCGTGGGCCGGCTTGACCACCACGGTGCAACCGGCGGCCAGGGCAGCGGCGGCCTTGCGGGTGATCATCGCCGACGGGAAATTCCACGGAGTAAGCAGCGCGCAGACGCCCACTGGTTCCTTGATCGTCCCCAGGTGCGCATTCGGGATATGGCTGGGGATGTTCTGACCGTACAGGCGCCGGGCCTCTTCGGCGAACCATGGGATAAAGCTCGCCGCATAAGCGATTTCGCCACGGGACTCGGCCAACGGCTTGCCCTGCTCCAGACTGAGAATGCGCGCGAGGTCTTCGCTATGTTCGGTGATCAATGCTGCCCAGCGCCGTAGCAGTGCGCCCCGGGTCTCCAGGCTCTGCTCGCGCCACGCCGGGAATGCGCGATGCGCCGCGTCCACCGCCGCGACGATCTGCGGCTGATCCAGCATCGGCACATGGCCGATGACGGTGCGGGTGGCAGGGTTGTGGACGGCCACACTGTGGCCGCTGTCGCTGTGGACCCAATGGCCGTCGATGTAGCAAAGCGCTTTGAACAGCAGCGGATGCTGGTAAGGCATGACGTTCACTCCAGAGCGTGTGCGTGAATCCATGCTAGGGCAGCGGCGCTTGGGGAATTGGGGGTTTACCGTGGGTCAAACCCTGGTTTTTTTCTGAATCGAGGGCAGCAAACCGAGTTTTCTGCGGTGCTCACGACGGCTCGGACAACTCCGCCGGCAAGGCGCCGCTGGTCTTGATGGTCTTGGTGACGATGTAGGTGAAGTAGCGTTCGATGCCGAGGTCTTCGAGCAGCAGTTGGTCGACGAAACGCTGATAGGCATCGACGTCTGGCGCCTGGATCATCGCCAGGTAATCCACACCGCCGCCGGTGGCGTAACAGAACGCCACTTCTGGCGCGGCGATCATGCGTTGCTCGAAACGGCGCATGTCCTGGGCGGTGTGCCGGGCCAGGGTGATTTCCACCAGCACCTGCTGACGCTTGAACACCGCGCCCCAATCGATCTGCGCCCGATAGCCGATGATCAGGCCCGCAGCTTCGAGCTTGCGCACCCGCTCCCAGGCCGGCGTCACCGACAGGTTGATGGCCTCGGCCAGGCTCGACTTGGTAATCCGCCCGTCCTCGGCGAGGATCTGCAGGATCTTGAGGTCATAGCGATCAAGCTTGTGCATGGGCCGTGGCTCTCCAGGCAATTCAGAAAATCACACCTCCCGTGTGGCAAGGAAGCTTGCTCCCGCTGGGTCTGCAGGAGCTGTGTGGAGCTGTGTGGAGCTGTGAGCTGTGAGCTGTGTAGGAGCTGTGTAGGAGCTGTCGAGTGCAACGAGGCTGCGATCTTTCCCCTGACGCTTGAGTCTCAAGCGAAAGATCAAAAGATCAAAAGATCGCAGGCTTCGCCAGCTCCTACAAAGCTCCCTCGCCACAGGGTGGTGTGTCAGTTGAGGTTTATCACGCCAACACATCCGCAATCACCGCCAGCGTATCGCCGCACTGCACCAACCCGGGAAAGTGCCGGGCCGCCAGCAGGCCGCTGCGGGCCGCGCGGTATTCGACCGGGGCGACGCCGCTGCGGGTGGCGTCGTAGATGCGCGCGACCACCTCGCCCCCGGTCACGTGCTCCCCCAGGTCGCGGCACATTTCCAGCAAGCCGTCGTGTTCGCTGGCGATGAAACAACTGGCGTCCGGCATGTCGAGCACCAGCGAGGGCTGCAACTCGATCGTGCCCCGCAGGATGCCGGCATGGATCAACAGGTTGCGCACCCCACGCTCGGCAATCGCCACGCTGCGGGCGGTCGACGAACCGCCGCCGCCCAGTTCGGTGGTGACGAACACCTTGCCCTGGGACTCGGCCGCCGTGTCGTACATCGCCCCGGCGTCCAACTCCAGCATGCGCATGCAATACGGCGCGTTGAACGCCAGCATCCCGGCCTCGCAGCGCGCTTGCTGCTGCTTGTCCGGCAAGACGTGGCAGGCGGCAAACGGCAGGAAATCCAGGGTTCGGCCGCCGGAATGAATGTCCAGGACAATGTCGGCCAAGGGCAGCAGCGTGCGATTGAAATAGTCAGCGATTTTCTCGGTGACGGTGCCGTCCGGCCTGCCGGGAAAACTGCGGTTCAGGTTGCCCTTGTCGATGGGCGAAGTCCGGCGCCCGGCATGGAAGGCCGGGGTGTTCATGAACGGCACGATGATCACCCGCCCGCTCACGTCTTCAGCCGTCAGTTGCTGCGCCAGCTTGCTCAGGGCCACCGGGCCTTCGTATTCGTCACCGTGGTTGCCACCGCTGAGCAGCGCCGTCGGGCCGCTGCCGCGCTGGATGACGGTGATGGGAATCATCACAGCGCCCCAGGCCGAATCGTCCCGCGAATGCGGCAGTTTGAGAAAACCGTGCTGCACGCCCTCGCGGGTAAAGTCGACCGTGGCGCTGATGGGATTGTTGGGCAAGTCGGGCATGGCTCAATCCTTCACGAACAATTGACGAGGCACGTTGCACAGCGTCTCGACGCCGGTCTCGGTGATCAGGATGCTTTCGGTGATCTCCAGGCCCCAATCGTCCATCCACAGCCCCGGCATGAAATGGAAGGTCATGCCCGGTTGCAACACGCTGTTGTCACCGGGGCGCAAGCTCATGGTGCGCTCGCCCCAATCCGGCGGATAACTGATCCCGATGGGGTAGCCACAACGGCTGTCCTTGTGGATGCCGAATTTCTCCAGCACCTTGAAAAACGCCACGGCAATGTCGCCAGTGGTGTTGCCCGGCTTGGCTGCATCCAGACCGGCGGCGATGCCCTCGACCACGGCTTTTTCGCCGTCGAGGAAATGTTGCGGCGGCTTGCCCAGGTAAATGGTGCGCGACAGCGGGCAGTGGTAACGCTTGTAGCAACCGGCGATTTCAAAGAAGGTGCCTGCGCCCTTCTCGAAGGGTGAATCGTCCCAGGTCAGGTGCGGCGCGCTGGCGTCGGCACCGGTGGGCAACAGCGGCACGATGGCCGGGTAGTCGCCGCCATGGCCGTCGGCACCGAGGATGCCGCTGCTGTAGATCTCGGCCACCAGTTCGTTCTTGCGCATGCCCGGCTCGATCCGTTCCAGGATCCGGCTGTGCATGTTCTCGACGATGCGCGCGGCGATGCGCATGTAGGCGATTTCCTGGGGCGACTTGACCGCCCGCTGCCAGTTCACCAGGCCCGCCGCATCCATCAGTTTCGCTTCGGGCAAATGCTTTTGCAGCGACAGGTACGCGGCGGCGCTGAAGTAATAGTTGTCCATCTCCACGCCGATGGTCAGCGCGCCCCAGCCACGGGCGATGATCACCTCGCGGGACAGGTAGTCCATGGGGTGGCGCTCGCGGGACTGCACGTAGATGTCCGGGTAGCCGACGATGTTGTCGGCCTGCATGAACACCGTGCGCTTGGCACCATTGGCATCCTGGCCGCGACCGAACCACACGGGCTCGCCCTCCAGTGCCAGCAACACACACTGGTGCACATAGAACGACCACCCGTCATAGCCGGTGAGCCAGGCCATGTTCGACGGATCGGTGACCAGCAGCAGCTCCAGGCCCTGGGCCTGCATGGCCGCGCGAACCTTTGCCAGGCGCTGGGCATATTCCTCCCGTTTAAACGGAAGATTGACGACGATCTCTGACATCCACCTACCCTCTGTTCAATGACTCATGAGAAAAATGATCTAGCGGCCGAACGCAAAGCCCTTGCCCGCCGCCCGCGCCCGCTCGAACGCCAGGTTGGCGATGGCGGTGTCCTGGGCGCCGGTGCCGGTCAGGTCGCAAAGCGTCACCTGCGCTTGATCGCTGCGCCCGGGCTGCTGTCCCGCCAGCACCTGTCCCAACTCCATCAACGCCAGGTCGTCGCGAACGGCACCGGCCGCCAGGGCGTGGTGCAGTTCGCCGAGCACGCGGGTCTGGCTCAGGCGATCGGCGACATAGCAGTCGACGGCCGCCAGGGCTTGCGGGGAAATTTCGTTCTTGTGTTCCGCGTCCGAGCCCATCGCCGTGATGTGCAGGCCGGGATGCAAATGGCGGGCTTGGATCAGCGGCTCGCGACTCGGGGTGCAGGTGATGGCGATGTCCACGCCTTCCAGGGCATCGTCAATGGAGGCGCAAGGCGTGACGGCAAGCCCGCTGTCACGCGCCAGCTCCTGACTGAACGCCTTGGCCTTCTGCGCATCGCGCGCCCAGACCCGCACCTCATCGATGGGCCGCACCAGGCGCAGTGCCTGAAGTTGCAACGCCGCCTGCTCGCCGGCGCCGATCAGCGCGACGCTGCGGCTTTGCTCGCGAGACAGGCAACGCGCCGCCACCGCACCCGCTGCAGCGGTGCGCACGGCGGTGAGGTAACCGTTGTCCAACAGCAGTGCTTCCAGCAGGCCCGTGCGCGCCGAGAGCAGCATCATCATGCCGTTGAGGCTGGGCAGGCCGAGCTTGGGGTTATCGAAAAAACCCGGGCTGACCTTGATGGCGAAGCGTTCCAGACCCGGCAGGTAAGCGGTCTTCACATCCACTTCGCCGTTGTGCTCGGGGATGTCCAAGCGCAGGATCGGCGGCATCGCCACGGCGGCGGTGGCCAACAGTACGAAGGCCTGTTCGATGGCGTCGATGCTGGCCAGGTCGAGGGCCACGCAGCTGCGCAGGTCGGCTTCGCTCAATAGGGTGACTTCACTCATGACAGGGCTCCGTTAGGGGTTATCAAGCGTTGGCGCCAGCGATCACGCGGGCATGGTGTTCGGTGTCGACATTGCGCCCGCTGACCACCAGGACAATCGGCCCGCGTGGCGCGATCAAGCCGTCGAGCAGCGCCGCGATGCCCACCACGGCAGCGCCTTCGAGCACCAGGCGTTCATGGTGATAGGCGTGGCGGATGGCATTGGCGATAGAGGCTTCCGAGAGCAGGTGTACGTCATCGCTCAGTTGCCGGGTCATGGCGAAGGTGTAGCGGTTGTCCAGGCCGATGCCGCCACCAAGGGAGTCAGCCAGCGTCGGCAGTTCCTCGATGTCCACGGGCTGACCGGCGGCGAGGCTGGCGTGCATCGCGGCGCCTCGTTCCATGCTGATGCCGTGGACTTGAATCGCTGGGTTGGCACTTTTGAGGGCCAGGGCAACACCGGCGAACAGGCCGCCACCGGATAACGGCACCAGGACCTGGGCCACATCCGGCTGCTGCTCGAGGATCTCCAGGCCGAGGGTGCCCTGCCCGGCGATGATCGCCGGATGGTCAAAGGGCGGCAAAAAGGTCGCGCCCTGCTCCCGGGCGATGCGCTCGGCCTCGCGCTGGGCATCGTCCTGGGACTGGCCGACGATGCACACCTCGGCGCCGAGGTCGCGAATCGCCTGCACCTTGTTGGCCGGCACCAGGTTCGACAGGCAGACAATCGCCTTGACGCCTTGTTGCGAAGCGGCATGGGCCAGTGCCCGACCATGATTGCCGGTCGAAGCCGTCACCACGCCGCGGGCCTTTTGCTCGGCGCTGAGTTGCGCCACCGCATTGCTCGCCCCGCGCAGCTTGAAGCTGCCGGTGATTTGCAGGGCCTCGAGCTTGAGGTACACCGCCACGCCCATCAACCGCGACAAACTCGGGGAATGCTCCATGGGCGTGCGCCTGACCTGCGACTCGATGCGCTGGCGAGCACGGTAGATATCCTGAAGCTGCAACACTGCCATGACTGCGTCCCGAGCTGATGTGTTGGGCGCAGTCTAAGAGGGCTGGATTGTGGTGATGAATGTACTAGGGCAATTTAGTTTGCGTTCGTTGCCGGTTGAAAGAGGCGAACAAAACCTATGAAGGGTCCCCTCCCCCCGTGGCGAGGGAGCTTGCTCGCGCTGGGACTCTGTAGGAGCTGCCGGAGGCTGCGATCTTTTGATCTTGATCTTCGCTCTCGATTCAACTGCCTGGGCAAAGATCGCAGCCTCGCTTCGCTCGACAGCTACAGTCCCAGCGGGAGCAAGCTCTCAGAAATCATGAATCTGCGGATACTGGTTGAAGATCTGCCGCATGCCGATCAGCGCATGGCGCATTTCTTCATCGCTGCATTCGGCGCCGACGCAGAGTCGCACCGCGCGGGGCCTGGGGGTGCCGCGTACGGTGAAAGGGTCGGGAGACGTGACGGCGATGTGCTTGTGCCGCAGGGCCCGCACCAGGCTGTCCACTTCCCAATGGGACGGGATGCCAACCCAGGCATTCAAGGCGTGAGGATGCTGGCCCAGCAGATGCTCGCCCATGTACTCGGTGACCATCGCCTGGCGCCCGGCGAGCAATTGACGTTGCAGTTGCACCAGCGACTCGGCGCGTCCATCGCGGATCCAGCGGGTGGCGATCTCCGAGACCATGGGCGTGGCCATCCAACTGTTGACCCGCAGGATGCTCTCGGTGCGCAAGGCCAGGCGCTTGGGCACCACCAGATATCCAGTACGCAGGCCGGTGAGCACCGACTTGGTCATGCTCGTGCAGTAGAACGACAGCTCCGGCAGGTAATGGCTGATGGGCGGTGCCCGGCGCTCGTCCAGCAGAGGGCCGTACACATCGTCTTCGATGATGTGCACACCGAAGCGCCGGGCAATCTCGGCGATTTCCCGGCGGCGGGCATCGGGCATCAGGCTGGTGGTGGGGTTGTTCAGGTTCGGCGTGCACACCAGCGCCGTGATGCGCTCGTTGCTGCACATGTCTTCGAAATGTTCGGGGTCGATGCCATAGCGGTCCATCTCCAGGCCCTTGAGGGTGAAGCCCAGCACTTGGGAATTGCCGATCACGCCGTGGTCGGTCAAGCCTTCGCAGAGCACCACATCATCAGGGCCGGCCAGCGAAGCGAGGGCCAGGAAAATCCCGTGGGCCGCGCCGTTGGTGATCAGCACATCGCTACGGTCGACTTTCAGCCCTTGCCGGCCGATCCACTGCGCCGCCGCTTCGCGATGGGACTCGAAACCGGCGATGGGGCGAAACGCATGAATCCACGGCTGATCCTCTTCAGTGCTCAGCGCTGCGCAGGTATCACGCCACGCCTGGTCATGCTCGCGGGTGTGCAGGATGCGGGTGATGGAAAAATCCACCAGCGCCCGCTCGGGGCTGTCGAGAATGTACGTCGCCACCCGGTCGCTCATGCGCCGCGAGACGAAACTGCCACGTCCGACCTCACAGCGCACCAGCCCCTGGCGCTCCAACTCCTTATAGGCGTTGGTGACGGTTTGCACGCTGATGCCCATGGCGTCGGCCACCTGCCGTTGCGGCGGCAGGCGCTGGTCGTTGGCCAGGGTGCCCTGTTCGATATCATCGGCAATGGCCTGCACCAGAATCTTGTATTTGGATTCACCGCTGCGGGCGAGGTCCAAGGCTGACTTCCACTTATCCATAACGGCTGCAACCGGCGTATGTAGGGGTGCGCACAGCATTGCGCGACCATCGCCGCAAAGCAATTGTCCTAGTGCAATACAATCGATGCCGGGGCTTTTGTATGCTCGGTCCAAGGTCGTCACCCAGGCGGGCTCATCGCCCTGATAAAAAGCCGGATCGACCTGTACCGGCGCTGTTCCCGATTCCAGGCCACGCCCGGATCCGCCGCTGTACGCTTTGCTCTTGTAACACTGCCTCCTACCACAGAGCCGTCAAACGACGGATCCACAAGAAACAGGAGATTTTATCGATGAGCAATTTTCTTCCCAGCACCCGTGCGCCCCTACGTCGGCTCTTGCTGACCTGTGCCGTATTGGGCCTGGCCGGCAGCGTTCAAGCGGCCACCCTGGATACCGTCAAAAGCAACAGCAGCATCCGGATCGGCTACGCCAACGAAACGCCGTTCGCCTTCACCGAAACCGACGGCACCGTCACCGGTGAATCGCCGGAGATCGCCAAGATCATCTTCGCCAAGATGGGCATCAAGCAGGTCAATGGCGTGCTCACCGAATGGGGCTCGCTGATTCCAGGCCTGCGGGCCGGGCGCTTCGACGTGATTGCCGCGGGTATGTACATCACCCCGGCGCGCTGCAAGCAAGTGTTGTTCACCGATCCGCAGTACCAATTGCCCGATGCCTTGCTCGTGGCCAAGGGCAACCCGAAAAAACTCCACAGCTATGAAGACATCGCCAAGCAACCGGATGTGAAACTGGCAATCATGGCCGGCACGGTGAACCTGGCTTATGCCCGCGATTCCGGGGTCAAGGACGAGCAGATCCTCCAGGTCCCCGACACCACCGCACAATTGCAAGCCGTGCGTGCCGGGCGCGCGGACGCTGCCGTCGGTACCCAGCTGACCATGAAAGGCCTGGCCAGCAAGGGCGGCGACAAGGTAGAGGCGATGACCGAGTTCAAGGACGACCCGTCCCACATCGGTTATGGCGCCCTGGCCTTCCGGCCCGAAGACAAAGACCTGCGCGATGCGGTCAATGCCGAGCTGAAGAAGTGGCTGGGCTCCGAAGAGCACCTCAAGACGGTTGCGCCATTCGGCTTCGACAAATCCAACGTGACCAGCAAGACCGCGGCCGAGCTCTGCGCTCAGTAGTGGTCAAGACTGGCGTGCCGAAACGGGCATGACGCGCGGTGCGTGATGCCTGTTCCCTGCTTCACCGGACATTGGGCTGAACCATGGGCGAATTACTTCCGTTATTGATACAAGGGGCCTGGGTCACGCTCCAGGTGACCTTCTTCGGCTCGCTGCTGGCGATTGTCACCGCCGTACTGGCGGCCCTCGGGCGACTCTCGCCGTGGCGAGCGTTGCGCTGGTTTTCCATCACCTACATCGAAGTATTCCGCGGCACCTCGCTGCTGGTGCAACTGTTCTGGCTGTTCTTCGTGTTGCCGTTGCCACCCTTCAACATTGCGCTGAGCCCCTACGCCGTGGCAATTGTCGGTCTGGGCCTGCACATCGGCGCCTACGGGGCCGAGGTGATGCGCGGTGCCATCAGTTCGGTCGCCAAGGGCCAATACGAAGCCTGCACGGCGTTGAATTTCAGCGGTTTTACGCGCTTCAAGCGGATTATCCTGCCGCAGGCGTTGCTGGCGGCGATTCCACCGGGCACCAACCTGTTGATCGAGCTGCTGAAGAACACCTCGCTGGTGTCGCTGATCACCTTGTCGGACCTGAGTTTCCGGGCGCGGCAGTTGGATCAGGCGACCTTCCAGACCCTGGAAATCTTCAGCCTGGCCCTGGTGATGTATTTCATCCTCGCCCAGGCCATCAACTTGGGCATGCGCCACGTCGAACGACGACTGAGCCGGGGCCGGATGCGTGGAGGTCTGTCATGACGCTGTTCGACTGGTCCTACGCCGCACAAATCCTGCCGGACCTGCTGCGCGCCTCCCTCAATACCGTGGGCATCACCCTGATCGGCTTCCTGATCGCGATTGTCCTGGGGCTGTTCCTGGCGATTGGCCGGCGCAGTCGCAAACTCTGGCTGTCGTGGCCGGCCACCGCGGTGATCGAGTTCATCCGCAGCACGCCCCTGCTGATCCAGGTGTATTTCCTCTATTACGTGCTGCCCAACTACGGCTTGAGCCTGACGGCCATGCAGGTTGGCATCCTCGGCATCGGCCTGCACTACGCCTGCTACATCGCCGAGGTCTATCGCAGTGGTTTGGACGCGGTGCCGCGGGCGCAGTGGGAAGCGGTGACAGCGCTGAACATCGCGCCGTACGACGCCTACCGCAACATCATCCTGCCCCAGGCGTTGCGGCCGATTGTGCCGCCGCTGGGCAACTACCTGGTGGCAATGCTCAAGGACACGCCGGTGCTGTCGGCGATCACCGTGGTGGAAATCATGCAACAGGCCAAGAACATCGGTTCCGAGAATTTCCGTTATCTGGAACCGATCACCATGGTGGGCCTGTTCTTCCTCGCCCTGAGCCTTGCCCTGGCCTATCTGGTACGGCGCCTTGAAACGCGCATGGAGCTACGCTAATGACATTACCTCTGTCCACGCCCACCGATTTGTCCCGGCGCAGCACGCTGGCATCGCAGCAGGAGGCCCCGGCCATGCAAATTCCCACACCGTCCCGGCCGATCGTGAGTTTCCAGGACGTGACCAAAAGCTATGGCAGCTTCACCGTGCTCGACCATCTGAACCTGGATGTCGCCCCCGGTGAAAAGGTCGCGATCATCGGCCCCAGCGGCTCGGGCAAGTCCACGCTGCTGCGGGTGTTGATGACCCTGGAAGGCATCGACCAGGGCCAGATCCGCGTCGAGGATGACTCCCTGACCCACATGCCCAACCGCAACGGCGTGCTGGTGCCGGCCAACGACCGGCATATTCGCCGGGTGCGCGGCAAGATCGGCATGGTGTTCCAGAGTTTCAACCTGTTCCCCCACATGACCGCACTGCAGAACGTGATCGAGGCGCCGGTGCAGGTGCTGGGCATGAACCCGAAAGAAGCCCGGGAGCGCGCCGCCGACCTGTTGGAGCTGGTGGGGCTGGGCAACAAGCTCGACCATTACCCGTCGCAGTTGTCCGGCGGCCAGCAACAGCGGGTGGCGATTGCCCGGGCGCTGGCGATGCGGCCCAAGGTGATGCTGTTTGACGAGGTGACCTCTGCGCTTGACCCTGAGTTGTGCGGCGAAGTGCTGAATGTGATCCGCAAACTGGGGGCCGAACATAACCTGACGATGCTGATGGTGACCCACCAGATGGGCTTCGCCCGGGAGTTCGCCGACCGGGTGTGCTTCTTCTACAAAGGGCAGATCCACGAACAGGGCACCCCGGCGCAGATTTTCGAACACCCGCAGCAGGAGCGCACGTGTGCGTTCCTCAGTGCGGTGAAAGAGGCGAATTGATCCCCTTGTGAACACCTTTGTGGCGAGGAGACTTGTGGGAGCAAGGCTTGCCCGCGATGAAAGCGATGCGGTCTTTCAGAAAATCGAGGCGCCTGTTTCGCGAGCAAGCTTTGCTCCCACAAATCCCCTCGCCACAAGTGGCGGCATCAGGCGGATAGAAACTGACAACCACAAAAAAACGGGGGCCCTGTTTCCAGAGCCCCCGTTTCATTTGCCGCCCAGCCGTTATGGATACTGCTGGTAAGTCTGGCCCTGCTGCGCCGGTGCCTGGTACTGCTGGCCGGGAATGGCCTTGAGGTTGACCTCGACACGACGGTTTTGCGCACGGCCATTGACGTCGGCGTTGCTGGCCACCGGGTTGTCCGGGCCGGCGCCACGGGCCGAGAGGTTGGCGCCGCTCACGCCCTGGGACGTCAGGTAGGTCGCCACGCTCTGCGCACGACGCTGGGACAGGTCCATGTTGTGCTGGCGGCTACCGGTGCTGTCGGTGTAACCGACGATTTCGATCTGGTTCTGGTTGAACTCCTTCAGGGAGTTGGCCAGGTTGTTCAGCGGCTGGTAGAAGCTGGAGGCGATGTTCGCCGAATCGGTGGCGAAGGTGATATTGCCCGGCATGATCAGCTTGATCTGGTCACCCTGGCGCTGCACTTCAACACCGGTATTGGCCATGCTGGCGCGCAGTTTCTTTTCTTGCTGGTCGGCGTAGTAGCCGTAGCCGGCCGCGGATGCCCCCACCACTGCGGCGCCGATCAATGCGCCCTTACCGCGGTTATCGTGACCGATGGCCGCACCGGCCAACGCCCCTGCCAGTGCACCGAGGCCGCCGTACTTGGCGGTTTTGCTCATGCCCGAAGATTCGGTAGAGGCCTGTCCCTGGTTGTCGTAGGGGTTAGGCGACGCACAGCCGGACAACAGGGCCACGGCAGTTGCGACAACGATCAAGCGACGCGAGGTGAACATGAAGATGCTCCTGGTTTTTCAGTCTGAATGCCAAAGTGTAGGCAATCGACTCTGGCAGGCGTTGGAACGCAACAACCGTTAAAAATTCCGTCCCGCTGCGTCGCGCTTCGCCCGGCTGACCGATAAAAACTCGTCGTCCGGGCGAACGCCCCTCATCCCTGCGCCAGACAGCGGCTCACGCCCCGGACAATCATCTCCACTTCCCGCCCATCGATCGTCAGTGGCGGCAGCAGGCGGATGGTCTGGCCCCGGGTGATATTGATCAGCAGGCCGTGGTCCCGGGCGGCGCGAAGGGCCAGGTCGCGGACCGGTTGCTTGAGTTCGATGCCGATCATCAACCCCAGGCCGCGAATCGCCAAGACATTCGGGTTGTCCGCCAACTCGGCCCGCAGCCGGCTCAGCAACTGTTCGCCCTGATGCCTGGCGTTGTCCACCAGCGCTTGTTGCTCAATGATATCCAGCACCGTGCAGCCGACCCGACAGGCCAGCGGATTACCGCCAAAGGTGCTGCCATGGCTGCCCGGGGTAAACAGCTCGGCAGCCTTGCCCCGTGCCAGGCAGGCCCCAATGGGCACGCCGTTGCCCAGGCCTTTGGCGAGGGTCATGACGTCCGGCACGATGCCCTCGTGCTGGAATGCGAACCACTGGCCAGTACGACCGATGCCGGTCTGGATCTCGTCAAGCATCAACAGCCAGGCGCGCCGGCTGCACAGCTGCCGCAAGGCCTTGAGATAACCCGGCGGGGCGAGTTGCACACCGCTTTCACCCTGGATCGGCTCCACCAATACCGCAACGATGCGCTCGGCATGAGCCTGCTCGATCGCTTCCAACGCTGCCAGATCGCCGAACGGCACCTTGATGAAATCCCCCGGCAAGCGGTTGTAGCCCAGCCGCACGGACGGGCCGTCACTGGCGGACATCGTGCCCAATGTGCGCCCGTGGAATGCATTGTCCATGACCACCACCAACGGCTGCTCAATACCCTTGTGCCAGCCATAGAGACGCGCCAGTTTCAGCGCGGTTTCGTTGGCCTCGGCGCCTGAGTTGTTGAAAAACGCCCGCTCCAGCCCCGACAGTTGGGTGAGCTTTTGCGCCAGGCGTTGTTGCCAATCGATGCTGTACAGGTTCGACGTATGCAGCAGCAGGCCAGCCTGCTCGCTGATGGCGGCCACCAGCCGCGGGTGGGAGTGGCCGACATTGGTCACCGCCACACCCGCCACCGCATCGAGGTATTCGCGGCCGTCCTGGTCCCACAAGCGCGTACCCAAGCCATGGGTGAAACTCAGCGCCAGGGGTTGGTAAGTGGTCATCAGGCAGGCAGCGGTCATGACATCAAGCTCCATTGGGTTGGTTTTTTCCAGTATGGTTAGCCACCAAGACTGGATAAACGCTGCTTTACTTCAATCATTTTAAAGTTGAGCTTGATAATGGACCTGTTCCAGGCAATGACCGTTTACGTGAAGGTGGTGGAAGCCGGAAGCCTGACAGCGGCGGCCCAGGCGTGCGAAATGTCCACCACCATGGTGGGCAATCATCTTCGTGCGCTGGAGCAACGTCTCGGCGTGCGTCTGATCAACCGTACGACGCGGCGCCAGCGCCTGACCGAGTTCGGCTCGACCTACTACCAACGTTGCCTGGAAGTGCTGGGGCTGGTGGCCGATTCCGAGCGCCTGGCCGAACAGACCCAGGGCGAACCCGCCGGCACCCTGCGCATCACCGCGCCGCTGACCTTTGGCAGCGAGCGCCTGGCGCCGGCCCTGGCCGAATTCAGCCAACGCTACCCACAGGTCAAGCTCGACGTGGTGCTGACCAACCAGCGGCTGGACCTGCTCGAACATGGATTCGACGTCGCCATCCGCCTCGGTCATCCCGACCCGAAACTGATCGCCCGCCCCTTGATGGACTACACCCTGACCATCTGCGCCTCCCCCGCTTACCTGGCCCGGCGCGGCACACCGGAAAAACCCGCGGACCTGCAGCAACACGATTGCCTGTCGTTCGCCTATTTAGCAGGGGACGATTGGCGCTTTGCCCAGGACCTCTGGCCGATCAACGGCCCGGAAGGGGAAATCAAGGTCCCGGTCAACGGACCGATGCTGATCAACAGCTCTTCGGGCCTGCACCGCGCCGCCCTGGCCGGGATGGGCGTGGTGATGCTGCCCGATGCGCTGGTGGCCCAGGACCTGCAGGATGGACACCTGGTAGCGCTGCTGCAGGACTACCGGTTGCCCCATCGCCCAATGAGCTTGATGTATGCGCAGGATCGCTACCGCTTGCCGAAACTGCGCAGTTTTGTCGAGTTCGCGCTGGAAAAATGGGGCAAACCCCAAACCCCAGCCGAATGATGTTGTGGCGGGGGGATTTATCCCCGCTGGGTTGCGCAGCAACCCCAAGGCTGTCGGTTCACATCGGGGGCCGCTGCGCGACCCAACGGGGATAAATCCCCTCGCCACAAAAGCGAACCCCGCCTGAACATCCCCCGCTAGTGCCTCTCGCCCCCCATCAGCTACTCTTCCTCCTTGGACGAGCATTTTGATATCAAGGCTGATTGAGGAAACGACGATGGGAGATGCCTCGAACATCGACATGCTGCGGCTCGACCTGTCCGATCTGGACGAAGGCGTACTGCACACCATCCTGGAACTGGTCAGCGATGGCATCTGGGACTGGAATGCCAACACCGGCTTCGTCTACCGCAACCCCGGCTGGTACACGATGCTTGGCTACCTGCCTCACTCACTGGACAACACCGTACTGACCTGGGAAAGCGTGATCCACCCGGATGACTATCCACGGGTCATGGCATTGTTCGACGACTACCTGGAACACCGATCCCACGTCTACCAGGCCGAATACCGCTGCCGCACCTACGACGGTTCCTACATCTGGATCGAGGATCGCGGCTATGTGATCGCCCGCAACCCGGACGGCACGGTGGCGCGCATGATCGGCGCCCACCGCAGTATCGATGACAAGAAACGCCTGTTCGAACAGCTGGAACGGCGCAACAAATCCCTGGAAGCCGTGATCGAAGAACGCACCCGCGAACTGTCCCGGGTCAACCATCAGTTGCAGATCCAGCTCGACGAAAACCGCAAGCTTGCCGAAACCGACGCCCTGACCCGGGTCGCCAACCGTTATCGCCTGGACCAGGCGCTGCCGCTGGCCTGTGAGCGCGCGCAGCGTTTTCGCGAGCCGTTGTCGCTGATCGCCATGGACGTGGATGATTTCAAGGACATCAACGATCGCTACGGCCACGCCTTTGGCGACGCAGCGTTGATACAAGTGGTGCAGAGCGTCAAGCGCTGCGAGCGCGACGGCGACTTGCTGGTGCGCTGGGGCGGTGACGAATTCATCATGATCTTGCCCAACACCACCCTGGCCGACGCCCGCCTGCTGGCCGAGAGCATTCGCCGGGGCCTGTCCGATCTGCTGCCGGTGGGCGACTTCCAGATCACCATGAGTTTTGGCGTGGTGCAGCGACTCGAGGATGAACAGCATGCGACGTTGCTGCACCGGGCGGACCAGGCGCTGTATCGCTCCAAGATGTCGGGCAAGAATGTGATTTGTGAATGAGGTCCGACCGTGACAACACCGCCCGCGTCCAATAGATTAGGCGACCGGAAAAAAGCTCAATGCCTTTCTCGCCTCATCCCGCTAACAGAAGTAGTGAAATTTCAATGTCCGATTCCAACACCGCTGAATCCGTAGTCACCCTGTCGTCCAAAGCGGAATACGAAAACTCCATCAATCTTTCACAGCATCTGCCCCAGGCCAAAAGCATCAGTGAGATGGTCCTCGATGCGTTCCAGTCGAACCGCGAAAGCGACCAGATCCGCGAACTGCGCAACGCCATCCGCCAGGCTCACGATGCGTTCGACGACGACAAGGCCTACGAACTGATGGGCCAGCTCAAACAACTCAAGGACGCCGAAGCCGCCGATTTCGCGGCCCTGGAAGACCTGAGCAGCCGCTTCCCGATCAGCCGCATCCTCTCCAGCTACAAGGACGACCCGTCGTTCCAGGAACTGGTCTACGGCCTGGCCCTGAAAGTGCTGAACCAGACCCACCAGGCCATCAGCAACCCGAGCGGCAGCAAGGGCAAGGCCTCGCGGGCCAAGAAGGAAGCCGAAGTGTTCGTCATCAGCAAGGACGGCATCAGCGTCACCCTGCCCCTGCGCACACCACGCTCCAAGCCGAACGTCGACCGCGAAGCCTTCGAGTTCCTGGGCTTCAACTTCGTAGGCGAAGGCGACGAAGCCGAGCTGGAAAGCGAAACCTTCCTGGACAACGACGGCGCCGAACAACCGCTCACCCGCAAAAGCATCGTCACCGCCCTGCAACAGCAGAAAGCATTCGACGGCTACAGCATCGCCCAGCAATAAACCCACGTTGATTTTTCCCCCTTGTGGGAGTAATCCCCAAGAAAAAGCCCCGCACTTCTCTCGAAGGCGGGGCTTTTTTCATGGATATGAGCGGATCAAACAGCGCCAAGTCGTTCGACCATATCTGGAAATTTCTCGACCAGTTTGATCAACAAAGCCGCCTGGGCGTTAGGCTTGGACTTCTCCTGTTCCCAGTTCCTGAGCGTACCTGGACTGGTCCTGATGCTCTTGGCGAAAACGGCTTGAGACATGTGGAGCTTGTCGCGCAACGCCACGATTTCTTGGGCAGACACCTCGGGAACCGGTTTGTCTTCAATCGATATCTGGCGAAGGGTAATCTTGCCCTCCCGGTGAGCGGCCATCTCCTCGACGCCTTGCATCATCTCGGCAAACAGATCGCGCTTTTTCATAAGGTACCTCTTACTTTCAACTCAGCTTCTATGGCGCGCTTGAGCGTCTTCTCTTGCTCGCAGGTCAGGTTTTCCAACTCGTCCTTGTCATAAATCGCGAACATCCAGAACTGACGATCGTTCATGAGCCAATAATAAATAACGCGCAACCCGCCTCTCTTCCCTTTACCACGACGTTCATCGAACCAGCGCAGCTTACGAAAGCCGCCGGTACGTGGCATGACGTCACCAACCTCTGGATGCTGCAGCATATAGGACTGAAGCAGGCGATACTCATCATCAGTCAGGTAATGGCCAACCGTGTCGGTGAATGTAGTCGTTTCAAAAAATAGGGTACGCATGGCAGAAACTATAGGCACATTGCGTACAGTTCAACAAACCATAATCTATTGCGACGAATGACAGCCAATCCACACCTCACCTCAACAAAAAGCCCCGCACTTCTCTCGAAGGCGGGGCTTTTTTTTGCAGCGTCTGAAGCTTAAGGCGCGTAGGTCAGCAGCAGCTCACTCGGCACTTTGAAGTCCAGGGACATCATGACGCTCAGGGCGGTGATGGTGAAGATCGAGAACACGAACAGCTTGCGTGCCCAGACCGTGTCATCCACCGCCTTGTAGCCGGTCCAGGCCATGTACAGCCAGTACATGCCCATGGCGGCGGCGACGGCGAAGTAGCTCATGCCGGCGTAGCCGCTGAAGGTCAGCATCAAGGTCGCCACGAGGAAGGCCAGGATGTAGAGCAGGATGTGCTTCTTGGCCACCCGAATGCCGCGCTTGACCGGCAGCACCGGAATCGAAGCCGCCAGGTAGTCGTTGAAGCGGAAGATCGCGATGGCGTAGGAATGCGGCATCTGCCACAGGCTGAACATCACCAGCAGCGTCAGCGCAGCCATGTCGAAGCTGTTGCTGACCGCCACATAGCCGATCACCGGCGGCATCGCCCCCGACAGGCTGCCCACCAGCGTGCCGTGGACCGACTTGCGCTTGAGGTACAGGCTGTAGAGGCCAACGTAGATGACAAAACCGATCACCGCGAACAACGCCGCCAACGGGTTGGCCACCCAATACAACAGCGCCACGCCGGCCACGCCCAGCACCGTGGCGAACGCCAGGGCCAGTTGCACCGGAATCAGGCCCTGGACCAGCGCCCGATTCTTGGTGCGTTCCATCTTGATATCGATGTCACGGTCGATGCAGTTGTTGAACACACAACCGGACGCCACCACCAGGGAAGTACCGATCATCGCCGCCAGGAAGATGGCCAGATCGACATGCCCTTTCGAGGCCAGGAAAAACCCGCCTGCCACAGAAAGCACGTTACCGAAAATGATCCCAGGCTTGGTGATTTGGATAAAGTGCTTCAGGGACATCCGGACTTTCCTCAGTGCGCCATCATGTTGGTGTGGATGCTGAACATGATCCACAACGACAGGCCAACCAGCAGGACAATCACGATCGCGGCAAAGATAAACGCGACCACGTTGTTACGCTGGGCGGCGGAGCGGTCCAGGTGCAGGAAGTACACCAGGTGCACCAGGACCTGGACCACGGCGAAGATCAGTACGATCCACAGGGTCAGGCTCTTGGGCAGCGATGGGTACATCACCAGGCCGAACGGAATGACGGTCAGGATCACCGACAGAATGAAACCGATAGCGTAGGACTTGACGCTGCCGTGGCCGGCGTCGTGGCCATCATGGGAATGTGCGTTAGCCATTTACAGGGTCCCCATCAGATAAACAACGGTGAATACGCAGATCCACACCACGTCCAGGAAGTGCCAGAACAGGCTCAGGCAGCTCAGGCGCGTCTTGTTGGTGGCGGTCAGGCCGTTTTTCTGGACCTGGTACATCATGATCGCCATCCAGATCAGGCCACTGGTCACGTGCAGACCGTGGGTGCCGACCAGGGTGAAGAACCCGGACAGGAAACCGCTGCGGTTAGGGCCATAGCCCTCGGAGATCAACATGTGGAACTCGTTGATCTCCATGCCGATGAAGCCGGCACCGAACAGGAAGGTCATGGCCAGCCAGCCCAGTACCTGGGTTTTCTTGCCCTTGAACAACGCCAGCATGGCGAAGCCGTAGGTGATCGAACTGAACAGCAGCAGCGCGGTTTCGCCCAGTACGTATGGCAGTTCGAAGATGTCGTGGCCCGATGGGCCACCGGCGACGTTGTTAACCAGCACCGCGTACGCTGCAAAGATCGACGCAAACAGAATGCAGTCGGTCATCAGGTAGAGCCAGAAACCGAATACGGTCATCTCGCCCGAGTCGTGGTGATGGTCATCGTGCCCATGGTCATGACCATGGGCGTGTCCAACAGTGGTCACTAAGTTCGACATGGTTTAAGCCTGTTCCAACGAGGTTTCAACACGGGTGGCGGTGGCAGGGACTTTCCCGGCCGCTACCAGACGTTTGTGCTGCTCGGCTTCGATGCGCTCGATGACATCCACCGGCACCATGTAGCCCTGATCGTCACGGGCAGCATGGATAGCGAAATACACCACGGTGCCGACCAGGCTGGCGATGGCCAGCCACCAGATGTGCCAGATCATCGCGAAACCGAACACGGTCAGCAGCGCGCCCATGACCACACCGGTGGCGGTGTTGTTGGGCATGTGGATCGGCTCGTACTTGGCCGGGACCGGGTACGCGGTGCCGTTTTCCTTGGCTTCGGTGAACGGGTCGATGACGTCTGCCTTTGGCAGCACGGCAAAGTTGTAGAACGGTGGTGGCGAAGAGGTCGACCATTCCAGGGTATGGGCATTCCACGGGTCACCGTGTTCGCACATGTTCTCTGGCTTCTTGCGATCGCGCACGCTGACGTACAACTGGATCAGCTGGCAGGCGATGCCGACGGCAATCATCACCGCGCCGAACATGGCGACGTACAGGTACGGCACCCACTCAGGGTTGGTGGTGGTGTTCAGGCGACGGGTCATGCCCATGAAGCCCAGTACATAGAGCGGCATGAACGCAACGAAGAAGCCGGTGATCCAGAACCAGAACGCGGCCTTGCCCCAGCCTTCGTGCAGCTTGAAGCCGAACGCTTTCGGGAAGTAGAAGGCGAAACCGGCGATGTAGCCGAACACGGCGCCACCGATGATCACGTTGTGAAAGTGCGCGATCACGAACAGGCTGTTGTGCAGCACGAAGTCAGCACCCGGGATGGCCAGCAATACGCCGGTCATGCCGCCGATGGCGAAGGTCACCATGAAGCCCAGGGTCCACATCACGTGGCTGGTGAAACGCAGGCGGCCCTGATAGATGGTGAACAGCCAGTTGAACAGCTTCACCCCCGTCGGAATCGAAATCAGCATCGTCGCCAGGCCGAAGAAAGCGTTGACGCTGGCCCCCGAACCCATGGTGAAGAAGTGGTGCAGCCAGACCATGAAGCCCAGCACCGAGATCGCGCCGCTGGCGTAGATCATCGAGTGGTGGCCGAACAGTTTCTTGCCGGAGAAGGTCGAGATGACTTCGGAGAAAATCCCGAACGCCGGCAGGATCAGGATGTACACCTCAGGGTGACCCCAGGCCCAGAACAGGTTGACGTACATCATCGGATTTCCACCCAGCTCATTGGTGAAAATGTGGAAATCCATGTAACGGTCAAGCGTCAGCAGGGCCAGGGTAGCGGTCAGGATCGGGAAGGAAGCGACGATCAGGACGTTGGCCCAGGTGCAGGTCCAGGTGAAGATCGGCATGTCCATCAGCTTCATGCCCGGGGTACGCATCTTGACCACGGTGGCCAGGAAGTTGACCCCCGTCAGCGTCGTCCCCAACCCGGATAGCTGTAGCGCCCAGATGTAGTAATCCATCCCCACGCCCGGACTGTATTGCAGGCCCGACAACGGTGGATAGGCAACCCAGCCGGTCTTGGCGAATTCGCCGACGCCCAGGGACAGGTTGATCAGCACCACGCCAGACACCAGCAGCCAGAAGCTCAGGGAGTTCAGGAACGGGAAGGCCACGTCGCGGGCACCGATCTGCAGCGGCACTGCAAGGTTCATCAGGCCGGTGAAGAATGGCATCGCCATGAAGATGATCATGATCACACCGTGGGCGGTGAAGATCTGGTCATAGTGTTCAGGCGGCAGGTAGCCAGGCGAACCCTCGGTGGCCATGGCCAGCTGGGTACGCATCATGATGGCGTCGGCAAAACCACGCAGCAGCATGACCATGGCGACGACGATATACATCACGCCGATTTTCTTGTGGTCGACCGACGTCAGCCACTCGGTCCACAGGTAGGTCCACTTCTTGAAATAAGTGATGCCTGCAAACAATGCCAGACCACCGAGCGCGATGATGGCGAGGGTCACCATGACAATCGGCTCGTGGAACGGGATCGCTTCCCAACTTAATTTACCAAACATCGTTTACTCCTCTGCCCCGGCAGCTGAATGCGAACTCATGTCCATCCCTTCCATGTTGTGGGCCACTTCCTTCTCGTTCTTCTCGTGGTGCATCGGCTTGCCCGGATTCATCCCTTCATATTTGTCGATGATGGTCTGGAACAGGTTCGGCGTGACCGACGAGTAGAGTTCGACTGGGTTGTTCTGGCTCGGTTTGGAAAGGGCTTCGTATTCAGCTTTTTCAAGCTGTTTAGGTGCCTTCTTCACATCGTTGACCCAGGCGTCGAAATCTTCCTGGGTCGTGGCGATTGCTTTGAACTTCATGCCGGTAAAACCCGCGCCGCTGTAGTTGGCGGAGATACCGTCGAGTTCGGCGTTCTGGTTGGCGATCAAGTGCAGCTTGGTCTGCATGCCCGCCATCGCGTAGATCTGGCCGCCCAGGCCCGGGATGAAGAACGAGTTCATCACGGTGTCGGAAGTGACCTTGAAATTGATCGGCGTGTGGGCCGGGAACACGATCTTGTTGACCGTGGCAATGCCTTGTTCCGGATAGATGAACAGCCACTTCCAGTCCATGGAGACCACTTCGATAGTGATCGGCTTGACGTCGGAATCCAGCGGACGATACGGGTCCAGGGCGTGGGTCGACTTGTAGGTGATGTAACCCAGGGCAATGATGATCAGCACCGGAATGGTCCACACCGCCACTTCGATCTTGGTCGAATGCGACCACTTCGGCGTGTAGGTGGCCTTGGTATTGGTTGCGCGGTACTTCCAGGCGAACAGGAAGGTCATGACGATGACCGGCACAACGACCAGCAACATCAGCAGCGTAGCGGTGATGATCAGGTTTCGTTCATCCAGGCCGACCTGGCCCTTGGGATCGAGCAAGGTCATGTTGCAGCCTCCCAGCAGCAACGTGCCGAGCAGCGGCAACAAGCCTAGTAATCGGGGGTACCTGTTTTTAATCATCTCACGACCTCTAAAGCAGCTTGCGCAATGCAGTTGGGTTTTGATCGCCAACACTTCACCCTGCCAAGGGTTGGCATTTTCTTGGATTGAATAAGGGCTGCCCGTCGAACGTCAGAGGCTGTTCGACACATCCTGGGCCAGCAGTGAGTTCTTATTCGTTGGTCAAAGGCCTAGTTCAAGCCCAATTCCATTTGGTGCGGGTAGTTGGAGGCACCGACACCTGGGGTCGCATGGGGCGCTGGCGCCCTTCGACCACTCTCGTGCTCAAGCTTGAGCCGGGTCGGAAAATCGGTGCGGGCGATTGTAGAGAGCTGAGCCGCTGTAGACCATGTCTCATCTCGAAATAATTTTTATCCGATCCGGCAACAATCTTTCACAGATATTGCAACAAGCCAGCATGTTATCGAAATTAATTCTCAACAAGAACCCCAAAAAACGTAGGGCTACTACGCCCGATTTAGACAGCCCGGGAGGATCACGAAGAGCTTTCATACCCGGCAAGCGCCCAGTTTCAGGGGCCTGCGGCGCCTGACGCTTCGCTGTTAAAAATGCCTGCTGCAGCTGATACAGGTTTAGCGAAACCAGGCGATTTTTTATTACAGAAAGGAACGCTTAATCGCCCTCGCAAAGGCTGAACGCCTCAAGATATGTGACAACGTGTCGCACGTTGTCGCAGGCTATTCTTGCCCCGGATCAAGGACGTTCCGGCTCAAGAGTGAAACGCAAAACGCCCCGGCCCTCCTGTCGGGGAACCGGGGCGTTTCATGAAGGCGCTTCAGCGAGTCTGTTTGCGGTTACGTGACACCAGCAACGGCACCAGCACCACCGTCAACACGAAGGCCACCAATGCCCACTGAGCCAGGGACAGGCCCAGGATCGGTGGGTAGGGGGTGGAGCAAAAACCATCGACCTGGAACCCCAGCGGAAAGATCTTCGCCAACGGCAGATCATCGACAATTGGTTGCAACACGTCGATGCCGCAACTGACCGCGGGGAAGAACTGGGTGTACACGTGATGCCCTGCCACACCGGCACCGGCCAGGGCGCTGAGCACCACCAGGCCTTCGAAGATCGTCAGGCTGCGGCGGGTGCGCATGGCGGCACCGATGAAGGCGAAGATGGCGATCAGCAACAGCGCATAGCGCTGCAAGATACACAGCGGGCACGGCGCCTCACCGAGGGCCACCTGCATGTACAGCGCACCACCGATCAGCGCCAGGCAGATCAGCCCCAGCAGCACCAGATAGCGCCGCTCACGGCCTAAGCGCATCATTTCCTCACTCATTGCGTTTCCCTTTGTCTGCATGGATCGACGCGCAGCACGGCGACACTCGGGCGCGTGCTCGGATGCCCGAAGTCTACACGCAGACCATGACAGTGAACGAGCAGCGAGCGTCGACATTGAAGGGGAAATAGACTGCAAGAAGGTTAAGTGCGGATTAATTCTGGCAGGTGGACCAGGATGGATCTGCCGCCGCCATCGCGAGCAAGCCCGCTCCCACAAGGGATCTGTGGCGGGCGTGGATGTTGTCACCCACACAGATCCAGGGTGGGGAGCCTGCTCGCGATGAGGCCAACCCGGTTTCCCAAGTTGGCCACGACCTTATTCCAGCGCCGCCGCCGGGCCGAAGAATTCGTAACGGCTCTGCTGGTCCGGCACACCCAAGGCCTTGAGATGGCGCTTGACGGCGCTCATGAAACCTTTCGGCCCGAGGAAATAGGCGTCCAGGTCACGTTGTTGCGGCAACCATTGCGCCAGTTGTTCCTGGCTCAACAGCCCCACCTTGTCGGCCGCCGGGCTCAAGCCGTCGTCTTCGTCGTAGCAGTAGAAGCGCTTGAGCTGCGGATGCCGCTTGGCCAGGTCGTCGATCCAGTCGCGGAACGCATGGGCACCGCCGTTGCGCGCGCAGTGAATGAAATGCACCGGCCGCTCGGTTTGCAGCGCCGCCTGCAACATGGCCAGGGTCGGGGTGATGCCGACGCCGCCACTGATCAGCACCAGCGGTTTGTCGCTGGCCGTCAGGTAGAAATCCCCGGACGGCGGGAACAACTGGATGCGACTGCCGACGTCGAAATGATGATGCAAGTGGTTGGACACCCGCCCGCCCGGCTCGCGCTTGACGCTGATACGGTATTGACCATTGTCCGCCAGGGCTGACAGTGAATAGTTGCGGCGTACTTCCTCGCCATCGAGCATGAGCTTCATACCGATGTACTGACCCGGCTCGGCCACCAGGATCGGGCCCTGGTCCGCCGGTTCGAAGTAGAACGAGGTGATCTCCGCGCTTTCCTGGACCTTGGCCGTCAGGATGAATTCACGCTCCCCACGCCAGCCGCCCGGCGCCTCGGCCTTCTTGTCGTACATGCCCGCTTCGGCACCGATGAGGATATCGGCCAACTGGTTGTAGGCTGCGCCCCACGCCGCAATCACTTCGGGCGTGGCGATCTCTGCGCCCAGCACTTCGGCGATTGCCCGCAGCAGGCACGAACCGACAATCGGGTAGTGCTCCGGCAGAATCTGCAAGGCAACGTGCTTGTTGACGATCTTCGCCACCAGGTCGCCCAATTGATCGAGCTGGTCAATATGGCGCGCATACATCAACACGCCGTTGGCCAATGCCCGCGGTTGATCGCCACTGGCTTGGTGAGCCTGGTTGAACAGTGGGCGCACCTGCGGGAATTCGGACAGCATCATGCGATAGAAGTGAGTGATCAGCGCCTCACCGCCACTTTCAAGCAACGGAACGGTGGAGCGAATGATGGCGCGTTCTTCTCGACTGAGCATAGGGTGACTCCTGGCGTAAGGCCGATAACAAGTTACGTAAGCCTTATCAGTTTTCATGCCATAAATTTTTATCTTTAATATCAGCAAGTTAAAAACAGTGTAGTCATATAGACACACCACGCCTTATAGTCATTAAGACTATATGGAGTCATTATGACCGCAACCGCCCTGCTGACCTCCCTGCTGCCGCTGGTAGCCGATCTGTCCCGCGAGCTGCCTGAGGGCGAACGTTATCGTCGCCTGCTCGGTACCTTGCGAGCCTTGCTGCCCTGCGATGCGGCGGCGCTGTTGCGCCTGGAGGGCGACTGCCTGGTGCCGCTCGCCGTGGATGGCTTGAGCACCGATACATTGGGCCGGCGATTCCGGATCAATGAACATCCGCGCTTCGAAGCGCTGCTGGCCAACCCACAGCCCACCCGCTTCGCTGCCGACAGCGGCCTGCCCGATCCGTACGATGGGCTGGTCGAGGGGCTCGCCGAGCATCTGGAGGTTCACGACTGCATGGGCTGCCCGCTGTTCGTCGACGAACGGCCCTGGGGCCTGCTGACCCTGGATTCGCTGGATCCGGAGCGCTTCGAGCCCATCGACCTGAGTGCCCTGCAGGCCTTCGCCAGCCTCGCCGCAGCCACCGTCAGTGCCGCCGAACGCATCGAGCGCCTGGCCTTGAAGGCCGAGGACGAGCACCGCCGCGCCGAGGTCTATCGCCAGGCCAGCAGCCAGCAGCCTCGCGACATGATCGGCCAGAGCAAGGCCCACAAGCGTTTGGTGGAAGAGATCGCGCTGGTGGGCGGCAGCGACCTGACGGTACTGATCACCGGCGAAACCGGCGTGGGCAAGGAACTGGTCGCCCAGGCCATCCATGCCGCATCGAAACGCGCCGAGCAGCCACTCATCAGCCTCAATTGCGCCGCCCTGCCCGATACGCTGGTGGAAAGCGAACTCTTCGGCCATGTACGCGGCGCCTTCACCGGGGCCACGAGCGACCGGCGCGGCAAGTTCGAACTGGCCGACGGCGGCACCCTGTTTCTCGACGAAGTGGGCGAGTTGTCCCTGACCGTCCAGGCCAAGTTGCTGCGAGTGCTGCAGAGCGGCCAACTGCAACGCCTGGGCTCGGACAAGGAACACCGGGTCGACGTGCGCCTGATCGCAGCCACCAATCGCGACTTGGCCGAAGAAGTGCGCAACGGCCGTTATCGTGCCGACTTCTACCATCGCTTGAGTGTGTATCCGCTGCAGGTGCCGGCGCTGCGCGATCGCGGGCGGGACGTGCTGCTGCTCAGCGGTTTTTTCCTGGAACAAAATCGTTCGCGCATGGGCCTGGGCAGCCTGCGCCTGACCAGTGACGCCCAGGCCGCACTGCTGGCCTACGACTGGCCGGGCAATGTGCGCGAACTGGAACACCTGATCGGCCGTAGTGCCTTGAAGGCCTTGGGCCGGTGCGCGACGCGCCCGAAAATCCTCAGCCTCAGCGCCCAGGACCTGGATTTGCCCCAGGCGCCTGAGCACAACCCCGCGCCTTCGTCCATCAGCCCGGCACCGGCCATGGCGAACGTGACGGGGGATTTGCGTGAAGCGGTGGACGAGTTCCAGCGCAAGCTGATCGCTGCCTGCCTGGAGCGTCACCAGCACAACTGGGCCAGCGCCGCCCGGGAGCTGGGGCTGGACCGGGCGAACCTGGGACGGATGGCAAAACGGCTTGGCCTGAAATAGTGGCCGGGTGCGCTTTTGTGGCATGGGAGCTTGCTCCCGCTGGGCTGCGCCGTAGGAGCCACGTAGGAGCTGTGTAGGAGCTGTGTAGGAGCTGTCGAGTGCAACGAGGCTGCGATCTTTCCACTGGCAATTGAGTCGAGAGCAAAAGATCAAGAGCAAAAGATCAAGAGCAAAAGATCAAGATCAAAAGATCGCAGGCTTCGCCAGCTCCTACAGAGCCGAGCAGGAGCAAGCTCCCTCGCCACAAAAGCGGGCTTGTTACAGCGATCCTCGTTATTGACAGTTTTCGCCCTAAAGCCTGTCCCCAACGAGTCGATAACCCAATATCAAAAGCTGTTTTGGCGATCGGTATGTTCGCCCCACCTTTTTCCACAGAAGGTTTTTATGTCTTCCAACAAAGCCCGCGCAGATTCACTTTCGCTTCTGCTGTTTACCTTGCGCAGCGGCAAGCTGATGGCAATCAACCTGCTCAAGGTCAGTGAAATCATTCCCTGCCCATTGTTGACCAAACTGCCGGAGTCGCATCCGCACGTCAAAGGCATCGCCACCCTGCGCGGGGCATCGTTGTCGGTGATCGACCTGAGCCGCGCCATTGGCGAGCGGCCGCTGGAAGACCCGGATGGCGGCTGCCTGATCGTCACTGACGTCAGCCGCTCCAAACAGGGTTTGCATGTGCAGGCGGTGAGCAAGATCGTGCATTGCCTGACCACTGACATCAAACCGCCGCCCTATGGCTCCGGCGGTGTGCGTTCGTTCATCACCGGCGTGACCTCGGTGGATGGCACGCTGGTGCAGGTGCTGGACATCGAAAAGGTCATCCATGGCATCGCACCGGCTCAGATCGAAACCGCGCCGACCGAGCTGAGCATGGAAGACGCCGAGGTGCTGGGCAACGCACGGATCCTGGTGGTCGATGACAGCCAGGTCGCGCTGCAGCAATCGGTGCACACCCTGCGCAACCTGGGCCTGCAATGCCACACCGCACGCAGCGCCAAGGAAGCCATCGAGTGCCTGCTGGACCTGCAAGGCACGGCCGAACAGATCAACCTGATCGTCTCCGACATCGAGATGTCGGAGATGGACGGCTACGCCCTCACCCGGACGCTGCGCGAAACGCCGGACTTCGCCCACCTCTACGTGTTGCTGCACACCTCGCTGGACAGCGCCATGAACAGCGAAAAAGCCCGGCTGTCGGGTGCCAACGGCGTGCTCACCAAGTTCTCCTCGCCGGAACTGACCAAGTGCCTGATCACGGCGGCCAAGGCCGTTGCCGAGCAAGGTCACTGAGTCCTATCGGTTGCTCGCTTCTGCGTTCCAGCGCGGGAGCGATCACTGTCCGATAACCTCAGGCATACTCTTGTCCTGGCTTTCCTGGAACAAGGCTCCCTGATGAACATCCGCCTATTGACGCTCCTTGGCTTCACTGTCCTGGCCTCCCAGGCCCACGCCTCCAGCCCGGACGCCTGGGCCACCTACGACAAAGCCGTGCTGGCCAGTTGCATCAAGGCCAGCGGTTTGAAAAGCGCTGAGCCGGTGGGTACCGCCGCTCAATTCGACGACCGCGTCGGCTACACCGCATTGTTGCTGCAAGGCCAATATCCGCAGAAACACATGAAAGGCGCGATCGGCAACGAGTTGTGCCTCTACCGCAAGAAAACCAAAACCGCCTACGTGACTGAGTGGGACTCGATCCGCCCCGCCGCTACCGAGCAGTGAGTGGCGCATAACTTGCTTCGCACGGTCCATCACGGCGTTTTTCTGTCGCCGTCCCCTGCTTTCTGCGACCGGGCGTTCAATGAACACAACGTTTTCCTGTGTAGGGTGCGGCAAATGCTGCACCGATCACCATGTTCCCCTGACCCTCGACGAGGCCCGGATGTGGGCGGACGACGGCGGCCAGGTGATCGTCCTGGCGGAAGCCTTCCTGCCCAACGGCCTCGGCCTGCCGGCAGGGCAACGCGAGCACGCCGAGCGCCGCTCGGCAGTGGTCCACAGCGGCAGCACCGAGGCCCTTTTGGCGATCACCTTTGCCGCCTACAACGTCGGCCGTTGTCGGAATCTTGACGAAGAAAACCTGTGCCGCATCTATGAGCGCCGCCCCTTGGTATGCCGCATCTATCCGATGGAAATCAACCCGCACATTCCCCTCAACATCGCCGTCAAGGAATGCCCTCCAGAGTCGTGGGAAACCGGGCCACAATTGATACTCGGCGGTGAACTGGTCGACCAGGAACTGGCGCGGTTGATCGAGCGCTCACGCCAGGCCGATCGTGAGGAGATCGCCATCAAGGAGCGCATCTGTTCCGCCCTGGGCATCGGCACCACCGCGCTCAAGGGCGACGGGTTCACTGCGTATCTGCCGGACATGAGCGCATTCGTGGCCGCCCTCGATCAGGCACGCCTGCAACCTGCGCAACAGCACGCCAGTCAATGGCAGTTCCATCTGTCTGGCGATGATGTGGCCAGCCAGGTATTGGCCAGCGGCGCGCAGGTGGTTACTGAGGCGCCGGTCAATTACGCCTTTATTTCGCTGCGGGCGGCATAAGACCCCGGAACGGGCATAACGCCCCTGTGGGAGCGGGCTTGCTCGCGAAAGCGGTGGCACATTCAAGATCACCGTCTCAGGCAGATCGCCTTCGCGAGCAAGCCCGCGCCCACAGGGTTTTGCCGCATCCCAATCAAGATCCCCCCTCGCCTAACCCTCGCCAGGAATGTTAGCGTGCTTGGTATCTTCTCCCCGATGAGCCTTGCACGATGAAAAAAACCGTACTTGCCTTCAGCCGTATCACGCCCCAGGTGGTCGAGCGCCTGCAACAGGACTTCGACGTGATCGTGCCGAGCCCGTCCAAGGGCGATATCAACGCACAGTTCAACGAAGCCCTGCCCCACGCCCACGGGCTGATCGGGGTCGGTCGCAAGCTCGGGCGCGAGCAACTGCAAGGCGCTGCGAACCTGCAAGTGGTGTCCAGTGTGTCGGTGGGCTACGACAACTATGACCTGGCCTACTTCAATGAGCGCGGGATCATGCTCACCAACACCCCCGACGTACTCACCGAAAGCACCGCCGACCTGGCCTTCGCCCTACTGATGAGCAGCGCCCGGCGCGTGGCCGAACTGGACGCCTGGACCAAGGCCGGGCAATGGCAGGCGACGGTCGGCCCGCATCTGTTCGGCAGCGATGTACATGGCAAGACCCTGGGTATCGTCGGCATGGGCAACATCGGCGCGGCCATTGCCCGGCGTGGCCGGCTGGGATTCAACATGCCGATCCTCTACAGCGGCAACAGCCGCAAGACCGAGCTGGAAAGCCAGTTGGGCGCACAATTTCGCGAACTGGACCAGTTGCTGGCCGAAGCGGACTTCGTCTGCCTCGTCGTGCCATTGAGCGACAAAACTCGCCATCTGATCGGCCAGCGCGAACTGGGCCTGATGAAACCGAGCGCCATCCTGGTCAACATTTCCCGGGGCCCGGTGGTGGATGAACCGGCGCTGATCGAAGCCCTGCAGAACAATCGCATCCGCGGTGCCGGGCTAGATGTCTACGAGAAAGAACCGCTGGCCGAATCGCCGCTGTTCCAGTTGAAAAACGCCGTCACCCTGCCCCATATCGGCTCGGCCACCCACGAAACCCGTGCCGCCATGGCCGATCTTGCTGTGGATAACCTGCGCAGTGCATTGCTGGGCGAGCGACCGAAGAACCTGGTCAACCCGCAAGTCTGGAAGTAAACCCCTGGGCCGGTCCGCCTGAGCGGGCCGGCCCACGCAGTCATTCAACGTGCGCCCAGGGCGGCCTTCATGGGCTGTGGCCGGGGTTTGCGAAACACCAGCACGTTCCCCAGCATCACCAGCACCAGCCCCACCAATGCCGGGGCCGTCCACTGATAGCCTTCGGCAAACGCCGAGACGTTCAACGCCACCACTGGGAACAGGACCGTGCAATACGCCGCGCGCTCCGGCCCCATGCGCCCCACCAGCGTCAAATAGGCAGTGAAGCCGATCACCGAACCCGGGATCACCAGGTACAACAGCGAGCCGATGTAGCGCGTGTTCCATTCCATGTCGAACGGGATGCCTTTGAACGCGCACCACACCGCCAACATCGCCGCGCCATAGGCCATGCCCCAGGCATTGGTGGTCAACGGCTTGAGACCGGCCTTCTGTTGCAAGCTCGACAGCATGTTGCCTGCCGAAAAGCACAAGGTGCCCAGCAACGCCAACGCCAACCCAAGCAAGGTTTGCGGGCTTGCGCTATGGCCGGCCAGCTCCGGCCAGAACAGCAGCGCCAGCCCCGAAAGCCCCAAGGCACCGCCCAACAGCACGTTACGCGCAATCCGCTGACCGAAGAACACGCGGGCATTGAGGGCATTCCAGAGCGTGGCGGTGGAAAACACCACGGCGACCAACCCACTGGGAATCCACTGGCTGGCGGTCAGGAAGCACATGAAATTGATGCAGAACAGGCACAGGCCCTGGGCAACGCAAATCAAGTGACCGCGTCGGTTCATCACCTGCAAGCGCCGGCTGAGCAAGAGCATCGCAAACAGGATCAGGGCCGCAAGGCCGAAGCGATAGACAATCGACACCGGGATGGCGACGACGCCCAATTGCAGTTTCAGGGCAATCCAGGTGGTGCCCCAGATGAGCACGGTAAGCAGGTACAACGAGAGGTTCATGGCGACGGCTCCTGACAATGACGCCCAGTGTCACGCCACTGCTGCTGCAGCACTTGCGTAAACTTGCGGTTTTTGTCCGCTGCCAGGCTGGCACGGATGGGCCGACGGAGTAGGATGCAGGCGTTGGAGAACCGATCATGTCCACACTGCAAACCCTGCAAGTCTTTCAAGCCCTCAACAGCTCGCCCAATGCTCGTCTGGAGCACAGCGCCGAGCTCGGGGACGGCTTGGCGGCCGCTTTGTGGAGCAATCACCACGACGCCCGGGACTACGAGGCGCCAACGCACCATACGCTGTCGTGCTACATCGCGGGCGGCACCGGTACGTTTCGCCGCGAGCGGCCCGACACCACAGGGGCGCCCGACAAACTCTGCATCCTGCCGGCCGGGCATGAGTCAGCCTGGGTCATCAACGGCGACATTCGCCTCGCTCACCTGTATTTCAGCGCTGAACAATTTGCCCTTGGTTGCGTCACGCTGCTGGACCGCGAGCCCAGGCAGGTACAACTGCACGAGGAGACTTTCCTCGACGACCCGCGACAGGCACAGCGTTTTCGCCAGTTGATCGCGCTGAACTGGGACGAACCCGGTGAGCGCTTGCTGACCACCAGCCTGGCCCATGACTTGCTCAATCACCTGCTGCTCAGCCAGGTTGGCCAGCGCCAGGGGCTTCGCCTCAAAGGTGGCCTGGCCGCTCATCAGCGGCGGTTGCTGGTGGATTACGTCGACAGCCACCTGGCCGACGCCATCAGCCTTGGCCAATTGGCGGCGCTGTGTGCGTTGTCCGAATATCACTTCGCGCGGATGTTCCGCGAAAGCTTCGGGCTGCCACCTCATCAATATGTACTGGCTAGGCGCTTGACCTGCGCGCGGCATTTGCTGCGCACCACCTCACAACCGCTGGGCGACGTGGCATTGGCCTGCGGATTCGCCAGCGCCAGCCACTTCACCAATCGTTTCCGCCAAGCCCTGGGGGCGACGCCTGGGGAGTATCGGCAGGCGTTTTTGCGCTAGCGCCGGCTATCGGCATCGCGAGCAAGCCCGCACAGGAGAATGTGATCACTGCAGGAGCGCGAGACCGATAAAAACAAAACGGGCCTGCGATTGCAGGCCCGTTTTTCAGTCGCACGTGAAATGAACGAAGTTTCAGCCGTGAAGGGCAGCCCGTTCGTTCTCCAGGAATTCCTCTTCCAGCAGCGCATCGGCCAAGGCTACGGATTCAGTTGGCGTCGAATCGGCGGCGCGCTTGCCGCGCAGTTTGCCGAACAAATGCTCCAGGGCATTTTCAAGTTTGGTGGCCGCGCCTTCTATCGCCAGCTCCAGCGATTCGGCCTTGTGCGTCACGGAGACCGGCTGATGGCCCTTCGGCCGAGCTTCAAGCTGGCAACGCAGATCATGGGGACCCGGCTTATCGCCGTTCTCGTCCCGCAGATGAACCTCGACCCGTGTCAGGTCCTCTTCATAACGTTCGAGCGTGCTTTCGATGGTAGTACGTACCCACTCCTCCAGTCGGATGCTGCTTTGAATATGGTTATCGCTGTTGACTTGGATTTGCATAGTTCATCCCTTATTTCAGCTAGCTCGCCGGGAGCCGTCGACGTTGATGCAACGACCCCTTGAATACAGAGTCGGGCTGGCGGAAGAACAATTCAAGCCCTAAAAAAAGATAAATATTCATATGCAAATAAAGCCAGACAACGGGCAAAAGCGCTGTTAATGTCGGGAGTTGCCCCGCCCCGCTATCCCACCGCCTATCGCCTCCCCTCCTGCACCGTCAGCGAACATCCACGCTTTATTGCCCCGAAACGGGCAGCGGCCACAGCCGCATTCCAGAGCGTTTGGCGCCCAGGCTCCGGGATCATTGTCCGACAGTTTTTCCGGCATGCCACTTGCTAACTCCCTGTAGGAGCTGCCGCAGGCTGCGATCTTTTGATCTTGAGGCCTGCCCGGCCCCTGGAATCTTGAGATGAATACGATCATGGAATGGCCGGTGGTCCGGTGTTGCGAACTAATCCCGATCACGGCCGGTCAACAACTGCACGTTCAATCAGGCGGTGACGCATCATGGACAACCCTTTTCAGATCATTACCGACGCCTTTGCGCCGCATTATCAAATCAACCTGAGTATCCAAGGCCTGGACGGCAGCATCATGCTGACCCTGTCCAAGAGCGGGCGCATCGTCGCCAAACGCATGATCAGCGCCCAGCAGCGCAACGACCCGGAGCGGCTCAAGCGCCTGGTGCAAAGCATTCAGTTCGGTATCGCCATCGAGCAGGGCCACAGCGCCGTGGCCATCCTCGAAGCCATGACCGGCGGTGACAACATCAAGCTGCCACCACCGCACGCGCAGGGGCCGGCGTCCTCTGCCGCCGGGATCTAGATTTCTCCTTTCTCCACTTCGGCATGCTCGCTGGAACCCGCGCCGACCTTGCGGTGTGGGTGCTCGATCTTCACCGAGGGGAACTGCGACGAAGCGTAGCGCACCACCAGGATCGAAAACGCCAGCAGCAGGATGCCCCCGCACAGGTAGATGATCCCCAGGTCTGGCGGGCTGTGATGGGAAACGTTGGAAATCAGCAGTCGCGTCAGCGCCGTGATCGCCACGTAGATCAAAAACCGCACCGGCATGTGGTTGGTCTTGAAGTAGATCCCGACCATCGCCCCCAATTCCAGGTAGATGAACAGCAGCAGGATGTCATCGATCTTGATGTGCCCCGCCTCGATCATCTGCAAAAATTCCATCACTGCCGCCCACGCGGTCACCGCACCGATGGCGAACAGGGCCAGGTAATGGAAGGTCTCGACGAACAGGTTGCCCAGGGATTCGGCCAGCTGATGCACGTTCTGGCGCAGGTTCTCGGCCCAGTTGATTTTCACGATGTAGTTTCCTTAGGTCGGCTCGACCGGATGATGCGGGTTGGACGTGACGGTTGTTCTGCATGCAGAAAAAAGGCCAGCGACTGAGGGTGAGATGGCGATAGGCTGGCATCCGGCACTTTTGCGAGCTTCATGCGGCCTTATCGCGAGCAAGCTTTGCTCCCACACAAGCTTTGCTCCTGCACAAGCCTTGTCCTCACATGTCGAAATCGGTCTACATTAAAAAGCCACTATCCAAAGCAACAGGATTCGCTTATTCTTTTGCCTGTATATAAATACAGTAGTCACAAAGACAACCAATGTGAAGGCATGTGAGGTGGTGAATGGCCGTCGAAGTGGTATACCGCAGCAGCCGAGATCTGGAGCGCTTGTTCATGGATAAAGCCGAAGCTGACCGTCATGACAAAATGCTGGAACTCGCCGAATTGCTGGCCGAGGTGTTGCAAAAAGCCGTTCCATCGCTGAGCGAGCAACAGGTCGAGGAAGCCGGGATCTACATGGCGAAGAATCGCGATGTGTTTGCCAAGGCATTCAAGAGCCAGCCGGACGCCTTGTCCGAACTGCTCAATCCGTCGGACGAATGACCAAAAGATCGCAGCCTTCGGCAGCGCCTACACCGCGTAGGCGCTGCCGAAGGCTGCGATCTTTTTTTAGTAATAACGGCGCGGATCCGAATCGATCAGGCTCGCCAGCTTGGTCAGGGCGAAACGCAGTTCGTCCTGGCTGGTAGGGGACATCAACACCAGCCGTACACAGCGGGTGGTCCCTGAGCGCTCAGCCTGGAACTGGGTGCCGCTGAGCACCAATACGCCGTTGGCCCGGGCGAGCATGGTGAACTCGTCGCTGGTCCAGGGCTCCGGCAGCGTCAACCAGACGTGATAGGAATATGGCTGGGTCTTGAGCTCGAAATTGGCAAAGATTTCCCGGGCGATGGCTTGTCTTCCCGCCGCCTCGTTGCGCTGGATACGAATCAGCTTCTTGTCCAGGCCCTCGGTAATCACATTGCTGGCCAACTGCGCGGTCAATGGTGACGGCATCCAGACGCTGCTGCGCACCATCGAGGTCAGGCGCGACAGCAGTTTCGGCGGGCTGTAGATATAACCGACGCGAAGCGCCGGCATGACCGATTTCGACAAGCTGGTCAGGTAGACCGAACGGTCCGGCGCAAAAGCCGACAGTGGTTTGATCGACGGATCGGTGGCAAGGAAACCATAGATGTCATCGTCCAGGATGATGAAATCGAACTCCTCGGCAAGCGCGGCGATCTGGGCCCGACGCTTCTGCGACATGATCGCCGCTGTCGGGTTCTGGCAGGTCGCCACGCAGACCAGCATCGCCGGCTTCTCTCGCAGGCACAGTTCGCGCAATGCTTCGGGAATGATGCCTTCGTCATCCATCGGCACGCCACGCAGGCGGCGTTCCAGGCCATGGGCCAGGGAAATGATCCCCGGGTAGCAAAGCGCTTCGCAGAGCACCAGGTCACCGGCGTTGGTCAGGGCGCTCATCGCCACCATCAAGCCATGCTGGGCCCCTGCCGTAATCACCACTTGCTGCCATTGCGCGTCGGGCAATGAATGACGCAACCATTGCGCCCCGGCCTCGCGATGCGCCGGGTGCCCACCATCCGGCGCGTAATCGAGTGCGCGCGCGAAATCGGTGCTCTTTGCCATGCCCACCAGCGCGCCACGCAACCAGTACTCCAGGGTTTCGCTGTAGGGCTTGATGATCGAAAGGTCGAGCAGTTCGGATTGCCCCAGGTTCAGCGGCGCGGCGGCGCTGTTGCTGGCCGGCAGCTCCAGTTGCTTCTGGTTGAGCACGTAGGTGCCACGCCCCACTTCCCCCTGCACCAACCGACGCCGATGAGCTTCGCTATAGGCCCGGCTGATGGTGCCCGGCGTGACATTCAAGGTGGTGGCCAGCTCCCGCAAGGTCGGCAGGCGATCGCCCTCGTTCAGCACGCCGTTGTTGATATCGCGCGCCAACGCATCGGCAATCGACAAATACATCGGCTGGCTGAACTCGCTTAGCTGGGGAACCCACATGAATGATCACTGCCCATCGTAGAAATGATGAATATCCGAGCATATCACATGGAGGTTAGGCAACTAATAATTCGACGCAATCAGCCATTTGAATCGATTGATTCGATTATTGAATCGTTTCTCAATGCGACACGAATAAATTTTTAGAACAAATATTATTATTAAAAATCAATCAGTTAACTTTAAAAAATCGCAAAAACCGTCCGTCATAGCAGAAAAATATCTCGTAACAATCCCGCTCCCTATTGAATCAACTCAATTCATTCAAATACACTGATTCCGAATCGAAGCAATCGACTCAATCATTCACTGCGTGCTTCTGTCGCGCCAAGTCGAGACATCATGGACACATTCAGAAAGGATCTATCCCTGTCAGCGGTCATCGCGGGTTTCATCGCCGTGATCATCTCCTACGCCGGCCCGCTCATCATCGTGTTCCAGGCAGCCAAGGAAGCGCACCTGCCCAACGACGTGGTGTCTTCATGGATCTGGGCCATTTCCATCGGCAGCGGAATTACCGGCCTGTTCCTGAGCTGGCGCCTGCGTGTTCCGGTCATCACCGCGTGGTCGACACCGGGGGCAGCGTTGCTGGTGTCGATGCTGCCCACCGTGACCCTGCCCCAGGCCATCGGTGCCTATGTGGTGGCGTCGGTGATCATCGCGCTGGTCGGTCTGTCCGGTGCGTTCGACAAACTGATGAGCCGCCTGCCCAAGGCCATTGCCGCCGCCATGCTCGCCGGCATCCTGTTCCGCTTCGGCGCCGAGCTGTTCACCTCGATCAAGCTGCAGCCGGCATTGGTGCTGGCGATGATCGCGGCGTACCTGGTCTTCAAGCGCTTTTCGCCACGCTACGCGATCCTGTCGGTGCTGATCGTCGGTTGCGCAGTGGCCGCCTCATTCGGTGAACTCAACAGCAGCTCGATCACCATCGCCGTGGCCCAACCGGTCTTCATCGCCCCCGAATGGAACTGGCACGCAATCATCAACATCGGCTTGCCACTGGCACTGGTGACCTTGACCGGCCAGTACGTGCCAGGCATGGCGGTGTTGCGCACCTCGGGCTACAACACGCCAGCACGCTCGATCATTTCGGTCACCGCGATTGGCTCGGTCCTGATGGCCCCGTTCGGTTCCCACGGCTTTAACCTGGCGGCCATTACCGCAGCGATCTGCACCGGCCGCGAAGCCCACGAAGACCGCGACAAACGCTACATGGCCGGGATCGCCTGCGGGGTGTTCTACATTCTGATGGGTACCTTCGGCGCCACCCTGGCCTCGGTGTTTTCCGCATTGCCGAAAGAATTGATCGCCTCCCTCGCCGGCCTCGCCTTGTTTGGCGCGATCAGTGCCGGGCTGACCGGCGCCATGGCTGACGAGAAACAACGCGAAGCTGCACTGATCACCTTCCTGGTGACGGCTTCGGGCATGAGCTTCCTCGGCCTGGCCGCCGCATTCTGGGGCTTGATCTTCGGCCTCGTGGCGCACTTCGTGCTGACCTACACCCGCGAACGCAAAGCCGCCGTTATCGCCGAGGGCAGCCGACCATGACCGCTCGTTACGACTTCATTGTGGTGGGTGGCGGTATCGCCGGCGTGTCTGTCGCTTATGAATTGGCGGCCCATGGCAGTGTCTGCCTGCTCGAACAGGAACAACAACTGGCTTATCACACCACAGGGCGTTCAGCCGCGATCTCGATGGAAAGCTACGGCAACCAACAGATCCGCTCACTGACCTGCGCGTCCCGGCGCTTTTTCGAAAATCCCCCCGAGGGCCTGGCCGAGCATCCGCTATGGGCGCCCCGGGGCGCGCTGATCGTGGCCCAAGCGGCACGGGTGGACAAACTCAAAGCGCGTTTCAGCGCCGTCTTGGGCCAAGTGCCCACGGCCGAGTTGCTCGACGACAAGCAAGTGCAGGAGCTGGTCCCCTATCTCGCCGAAGGCGCCTGGAGCGCAGGGATCTACGAGCCCAGCGCCTTCGATCTGGATGTGCACGGTATTCACGGCGCCTACCTCGGTGGGCTGCGGGCCCGCGGTGGCGTGATCAAGCGTGAGACCGAAGTGCTGCGTGGCGAATATCGCGACGGGCACTGGCACCTGCAGACCCAGGACGGCCAGCCATTGCAAGCAGCCATCGTGGTCAACGCCGCCGGAGCCTGGGCCGATGAACTCGCCGAGCGCTGCGGCGTGCCCAAGGTCGGTGTCCGACCGTTGCGGCGCACCGTGCTGGCGGTCGACCCACAATGTGACGTGCATCACACGCCCTACCTGGGCACGGTCGACGAGGATATTTTCATCAAGCCTGAAGCCGGGCGGCTGATCGTCTCCCCTTGCGATGAAAGCCCCTCGTTGCCCTGCGACGCCCTGCCGGAAGAGCTTGACCTGGCCATCACCATGGATCGCCTGCAAAACACCACGCGCCTGCGCCCACGCTCGATCATCAACAAATGGGCGGGATTGCGAACCTTCGTCGCCGACCGCTCGCCGGTGCTCGGCCAAGATCCGCAGCAAGAGAGTTTTATCTGGCTCGCCGCCCTCGGTGGCTACGGCATCCAGGCCGCGCCCGCCATTGCACGCCTGTGCAGCCATGCGGCGCTGGGCATCGCCATGCCGGACGACCTGGCGGCGCTGCAACTCAATTACCAGCATTTTTCCCCGGCCCGTTGCCGCGACGAGGAATTTTCCAGCCTGGCCGTCAAGCAGGTTGCCGATTTGCATTAACCCCAATCCACTTAACAAGGAACGTCACTATGCAAACCACCGCTCAAATCCAGCCCGCCGCCAAACCTTTCCTTGGCGAAGAGAACGTGATTTTCACCGACAAGGCGCCATTGCCGCTGGGTACCTATTCCCAGGGTATCAAGGTCAATCACGGGCAGACCATCTACCTGTCGGCGCAGACCCCGGTCTCGGCGTTGAACAACGAAGTGCTGGCCAAGGATTTCGAAGGCCAACTGCGCCAGACCCTCGACAACCTGGTGCAAATGGCCGAAGCGGCAGGCGGCACCCTGGCGAACGTGGTCAAGGTCACGGCGTTCATCACTGACTTGAATGAATTCCCGACCCTCAACCGCGTCATGGAAGAGTACTTCACCAAACCCTACCCGGCCCGCACCACCGCCGGCGCCAGTGCACTGGCACGCAATACCCTGGTTGCCATCGACGCCATCATGGTGATCTGAAACACCTTCCGTCAGCGGAGTGCCCGTCGGTCCGGCGAATTGGACCGACGTTGGCAAGGAAAGCACCAGCACAGCGTACTTTCAGAGGGTGACCATGAAAAATTCGTACAGAGAGTATGTATTGCAGTGCCTGGTTTGCGATCGAAGCTACCAGCCCCATGAGGTCAGCTATTACTGCCCTCATTGCAAAGTCGATGGTGCCCTGGACGCGCTTTACGACTACCCGACACTCAAGCGCGAATGGTCCCGGGACAGCCTGGCCCATGACCACGCCCGTGGCATGTGGCGCTATGACCGCTTGATGCCGTTGAGCTCGACGCAGTTCATTCCACCGTTACTGGTGGGCAACACGCCGCTGTACTCGCGCCCGGAATTGCTCGGTAAAGGCGCCCGGATCAAAGTCTTCGTAAAAGACGAATCGCGGCAACCGACCGGGTCGTTGAAAGATCGTGCCAGCGCCCTGGCGGTGGCCCACGCCATGCAATCCGGCGCCCGCACCGTGGCGGTGGCCAGCACTGGCAATGCCGCCTCGGCATTGGCCGGAATGAGCGCCAGCCTGGGCTTGCGCAACGTCATCTACCTGCCCAAGAGCGCGCCCCGTGAAAAGCTCGCGCAGATGCAGGGCTACGGCGCCGAGATCGTGCTGGTCGACGGGCAATATGACGAAGCTTTCGAGCAATGCCTCAACGCCTGCGAAGAGCACGGCTGGTACAACCGCACCACCGGGATCAACTCGTACATGAGCGAAGGCAAGAAAACCGTCGCCTTCGAGATGTGCGAACAACTCAACTGGCAGGTGCCGGACCTGGTGTTCGTGCCCGTCGGCAACGGCTGCATCCTGGGTTCGGTCTACAAAGGCTTTTTCGACTTGCTGCAATTGGGCTGGATCGAACGCATCCCACGCTTGATCGGGGTGCAGGCCGAGCACAGCAATTTCATGTACCGCGCCTGGCGCAACGACCGCTCGATGCAGAAAACCGAACGCCGCCCCCCCACCAGCCTGGCCAGCAGCATCAATGTGGCGCTGCCGCGTGATCGCCTCAAGGCCATGCGTGCGGTCACCGCCAGCGGCGGTGAGTTCATCTGTGTCAGCGACCCGAGCATCGTCGCAGCCGCCTCGAGATTGGCCGCCAGCACCGGCGTGTTTCCAGAAGCCGGCGCCGCCAGTGCCTTCGCCGGTCTGCTCAAGTACGCCGAAACACACCCCGACACACCGCAAACCGCCGTGATCCTGATCACCGGCAGCGGTTTGAAAGACACCTCCATTTTTCTATCCGACTCGACCAAAAGCCAGCCACGGGTGTTGCCGCATCACGTGACTGCGCCGCTGGCCGAAGCGCTTATCTAAGGAATCGCACCATGAGCCTGCAAAATTTCGACCCCGCCATTGCCCGCCTGATCGACCGCGAGCGCAACCGCCAGGAAACCCACCTGGAGCTGATCGCTTCGGAAAACTATGTCAGCGAAGAAGTGCTCCAGGCCCAGGGCTCAGTGCTCACCAACAAATACGCCGAAGGCTATCCGGGCAAGCGTTACTACGGCGGCTGCAAGGTCGTCGATGAAATCGAGAACCTGGCCATCGAACGGGCTCGCAAATTGTTCGACTGCGAATACGTCAACGTGCAGCCGCACTCCGGCTCCCAGGCCAACCAGGCGGTTTTCCTGGCGGTACTTGAACCCGGCGATACCATCCTGGGCATGTCCCTGGCCCATGGCGGCCATCTGACCCATGGCGCCTCGGTGAATTTTTCCGGCAAGATCTACCGGGCATTTTCCTATGGCCTGGACACGGAAACCGAAACCCTCGACTACGAAGAAATGGAAGCCCTGGCCAGGGAACACCGGCCGAAGATGATCATCGCCGGAGCCTCGGCCTATTCGCGCACCATCGACTTCCAGCGCTTTCGCAAGATCTGCGATGAAATCGGCGCCTACCTGATGGTGGACATGGCCCACTACGCCGGCCTGATCGCCGCCGGCGTGTATCCGTCGCCGGTTGGCATCGCCGACTTCATCACCTCCACCACCCACAAGACCTTGCGCGGCCCGCGGGGCGGCCTGATCCTGGCCAAGGCGCAATATGGCGCCCTGCTCGACAAGACGATTTTCCCGGTGTACCAGGGCGGCCCGCTGATGCACGTCATCGCCGCCAAGGCCGTGGCGTTCAACGAAGCCTTGGGCGACGGGTTCAAGCACTACCAGCAGCGAGTCATCGACAACGCCCGCGTCATGGCCGACGTCCTGACCCGACGCGGCTTGCGGGTGGTGTCCGGCGGTACCGACTGCCACATGTTTCTGCTCGATCTGCGCGCGATGAACATCACCGGCAAAGACGCCGAGGCGCTGCTGGAAAGTGCTCATATCACCTTGAACAAAAATGCGATCCCCAACGATCCGCAGAAACCGGCCATCACCAGCGGCATTCGCATCGGCACGCCGGCACTGACCACACGCGGATTTGGCGAAGCGGAATGTGCCGAAGTGGCGAACTTGATCGCCGACCTGCTGGAACAGCCAGACAACGCAGCACGCCTGGATAACACCCGGCGCCGGGTGATGCACCTGTGCGAATGCTTTCCGGTGTATCTGCTGAGGTAGGCAGCGGCACACTGTAGGAGCTGGCGAAGCCTGCGATCTTTTGATCTTTTGATC